>CAIYET010000943.1 GCA_903925285.1 Candidatus Hydrogenedentota bacterium
AGGCGTTTTCCATATGAGACAGGAAGCCCCGATGGATTTGAACTCCCTGGACGACAGGGAACTGGCCGAGGCGCTCAAGCGTGGCGATGATCGTGCGCTTGATGCGTTGGTTCGTCGTCATCAGGGCCGGGTCTATGCGGTGGCTTACCGTCTGACGGGCAATCGCGAGGACGCGCTGGATGTCTCGCAGGAAGCGCTGTTGAAGGCGTATCGGAAGATACACGCCTGGCAGCCCACGGGCGGTTTCTTGCCGTGGCTGTTGCGGCTGACGTCGAATCAGGCCATCGACTTGATTCGTCAGCGCAAACGTCGGCGGCATGAGCGGCTCGACGAGACGTACACGCCGGATTCGGAGCACGCGCCGGTGGAACCGAGCGGCCACGATACGGCCGTCGAGGTCCATGCGCGCGAGATTGACGAGCGTGTGCGCGCGGCGTTGGTCGTTTTGTCGCCGACGCAACGCACGGTTTTTGTGTTGCGGCACTATGAAGGGCTTCAACTTTCGGATATTGCGGCGCAATTGGGTTGCACCGTTGGAAGCGTCAAGGTGCATCTGTTCCGGGCGCTGAAGAAATTGCAACGAGAACTGGGTGACTTGCACGATGTGGCACGTTGAGACGGTATGCGAAATGGCGCGAAAGGGGGCTTCATGCTGAGTTGTTGGCGGTTGCGTGGGACGTTGGCGGCGGCGGTATATGGCGAAACTACGCCGGATGAACAACGGCGTCTGAATGCTCATTTGGAGGCATGCCCGCGTTGTCGCGAACGGCAGTCGGCCTTCGTGGCGCTGACGGGCGCGCTCGGCGTGTCGCACGCTGAACTGGACCGCGACCTCTCGCCCATGATCATGCGGACGGTCGCCGAAATGCGCAAGGGTCGTCGAACCCAGAACGTTGGACTGGCGTGGGCGGGCATGGCCGTCGCGGTTACGGCGCTCGTGGTATTTGCGATGCCGTATCTGCGGGTCCAACACGAATCCGTACCGGTTGTGGCGCGGGCCGCGATTGTGACGTTAAGCCCAGTCGAACAAGCCATGGATCAGGCGGGCGAAATGGCTGACAAACGCGATTTCGCGTCCGCCTATCGGATCCTCGATCGGGCCGTAAACACCCATCCCGACGACTCGGCAGTGGCTGAGGCCAAATGTAGGGGCGCCGATATTGCGTTTGCAGAACTGCATTGGTACGCCGAGGCACGTGACGATTACGAGGAGTTGGCCAAGCAGTTTCCCGCGCGGTTTCGCGATGATCCGAACGCAGTCGCACGGCGCGATCTCTTGGCCGAGGCGCAGGAACAGGATTTTGCGGCGCTCTATGCGCTCGACGCCGCTCGACGGCATTCGGCGGACGCGTTCGCGCAATTGGAGCAAGTCGTTGGACGTTATCCTGGAACCTTTGTCGCGTCGCTGGCTGCACGGGACATGGCGGAGTTGTCGCTGGCCGGAGCGGCGACGCCTGATCGCGTGAAGGGGTTTATGGCGGCGCGGGACCGCTGCAAGGATCCCGTGGCGCGTGCGCAACTGAGCATGGAACTCGGGCACGTCTATTTGAAGGATCTCAAGGAACCCGGTAAGGCTACGGAACAGTATCGCGAAGCGGCTTCGAGTCCGAATAGCGTGGTCGCCAAATTGGCGGAAGAGTGTTTGTCGCAGATGAATTAGGAATTAGGAATTAGGAATTAGGAATTAGGAATGTCGAACGGGAAACGACCTTCGCGCATATCCATTCCTAATTCTAGATCTTCCGGATTTAGCGTACTTTATAAGAGAGCTTCCATCTTTGGGGAAATTGTCGCCTCAACTGAATTTCCCCGAAGGGGAGGAACATGAATAGCCGTGGGTGCAAC
>CAIYET010000944.1 GCA_903925285.1 Candidatus Hydrogenedentota bacterium
ACCGCCGCCACCGCCGCCAGAACCCGCCGCCAGATCGAGCGTATCCGCAGGTAGGGTGAATGTGGCGTAAGTTCCAGATTGGCCTGAAACGCCTGTCGTCCCCCCTTGCCCGACGTTGCTGGCCCCGGCACTGCCCGTGCTGCCTGCATTACCGCCAAGACCGGGCCGCGCTTGAGGGCCGCAAGTCGTGCCCGTGCAGTAGAGCGCTACCGCAGCGCCGCCCGGACCGCCTACGCCGCTGGGTCCGGCATACTGCACGCCACCCGATCCGTATGCGCTGCCGCCGCCGCCCGTGCCGCCGCCGCCCGCCGTACCGCTGTTCAGACCCGTGCGAATCTCGAATCCGCGTATACCCGCACCGCCCGTCACGCCCGTGCCGCCTGTGCCGCCGTTCGTGCCGGCCAATCCCGGATTGCCATCTGAACCCGTGCCGCCGGAGGCGCTGGGGTCGCTATATCCGCCCGCTCCGCCGCCGCCGCCACCGGCGGCAGCGCCGCCGTTGCCGCCGCCACCGGCCGTACCTTGCGCACCGGCGTCGCCGGCCGTGCCGCCCGCGCCGCCGCCTAGCTTGCCGGCGGGCACGTTGAGGTTCGCGCCAATATACATATCGCCTGTCGCGGCAAACGATAACGGCTTGTGGCCGTCCAACTCGACCGAGACGGTGGATGGAATGTTGACCGCCGCGAAGTCGAACACGCAGACGCCGTCCGTCACGCGGGCGGTTTTCGTAAACGCGCCGTCGGCGCCGGTTCCGATTGCTTGAAGCGTGTCGGTATTGATTGTCAGCGTCGTACCTGGCGTTGGCGCGAGGTTGCCGTCGGAACCGTCGCTCTCATAGATGCTGCGCCCGATACCGCCGGTATCGAACATGATCGAGAATAACTCCGAAGCCGAGTTCGAGTTTCCCGCGGCGTCCTGTGCCACGGCGGCGATGCTCGCCGTAACCGCCCCGTTGTCGTACGGGAAGAGGTCGAATACATAGTTCGCGCCGCTCCCGGAGAAATTGGTCAGTAGCGCGTTCGACGTGGCTATATCGCTAGCCGTAAGACCGGTTACAGGCTCAGTGAACGTCACGGTGATAGGGATTGGCGCCGCGTGCGCCGTCGGGGACGCTGTAGATGTAATCGACACCGTTGGCGGCATTTTGTCGATGGTATAGGTCTGGCCGGCGCTGTAGCCGGATGCTTGATTCCACGCAATATCGAATACGGTCGCGCCGGATTTCAGATCGATGCCGACCGTGCCGTTTCCGGTACCGGTGTTGAGGGTCACGGTATAGACGTTATTGCTTCCTGTCACGCCAGTGATTGCGGCGTCTGCGATGCTACCGGGATGAATCTGGAAGTCGTTCATGTCGACGCGGCGGACGTTTTCACTGAACACGACGGTGAAATTGACGCTGGCCGCATTTGTCGGGTTTGCGGATACGCGGGAAATGCCGGTGCAGACGGGGGCCGTGGCATCCGAGAGCCAGAACTGATAGTAATTGGCAAGGCAATTGTTGAATAGGAGTTTGTAGCCTTCGGGATTCAAGTGGACGGCGTCGCGCCACTTGCTGCCGCTACCGAGATCAGGCTGATCCATGCGGTCCGGCGAATTGCCGTAATCGTCGCGCCCACCGGGATAGGGCGCATAATTCGGTGGGATCTGGCCCGGCGACGGCACGGTCCACGGTCCGAAGACCTGGCCGTAGGATGCGATGTAGCCGTGTTGAAACTGGATGGTCCCGAAATTTTGGCAATAGTCGCACCGCTCGGTGTTTACGGCGACAAGGCGTTTGTACCGGTTGCAATCGACGAACAACGAGTTGAGCTTGATGGTTGCCTGCCGGTTCGCTTCGATATTGAGGGCATCGGGATCGAGTTCCATCGCCATCGGGACTGCCAAGTTCAACATGTTGTATTCTTCGAGACCATAGGTGCAGGACTCGGTGAAATTGAGTTTGTCGTAATCGCAGATGAGGACTTTGACGGGATGGATTTGGCCGTCGGAGCGCTGTCCGGTGGCGGCCATATTGATGAGGCGGTTCACGACGATCTGGGTATTGTCTTGAATCGTCTGATAACGCGCGTTCTTCTGTTCCTGGGTCTCGCTCTTCCACTTGGTGACCCACATGTCGTTTCCGCCGATGCTGAGATGAACGATGTCGATCGACGGGTTCATGTATAGACTGTACATCAGCCGGTCGGTGTACGAATGATCGTTGCCGTCCCATGTGGGAAACGTGCCCGTCGGCGGAATGCCCGATCCGTTGTTCTCGGCCCATCCCTGTGCGGTGGTGCCGCCCAGGGCTGTGTACGTCCCTTCGACCTGGTACACGTTGGTCCCGTAGTTGTAATCGAGGACGGCCTGATAGGCGCCCGACTTCCACGGCCATTGCGCCCAACTGTCGCCGACGAGCAGGATGCGTTTGGTCGCATGTGCGTCCGATGCCGACAGAAAACCGGCCAACAGCGCCACTATCAGCAAGAAGGCTGTAAGCTTACGTTTCCTACGGCCTACAGCCTCATGGACATCGCGCCTATTCCCGTAAATCATCCCGGATTTCCTTTCCCAGTCAGCACTCTGGCATGAAGACACATTGACTGAAAAGATTGTACCCTAGATCAATTGTAATTACAATAGGGTTGTTGCTTTCCCGATCCGCACGTAAGAGGGGCCGCATTTTCATTTCAGGCAATGTTTGCGGCCCTCGTCGTATCAAGAGATGCATGCGGTTTTGCGGCGAGTCGCATGTCAATTATATGTTTACTTGGAAATAATGAACAAACAGGCCCGCCATGCGCGGACTGGCATTGGCGCCCCTCAAAGCCTGCCACGTCCGAATCCTCAGCCAGAAATATCAACACGAGTGCTCAGTTACCCAAACATGACGGGGCCGAAATCGCAATGTTGTTGCCTAAACTCAATTTCCCGTGAAAGTGAAGATGAAGTACGCTAAATCCGGAAGAGTCTAATTTCTATTACGTACCCTTCTTTTCTTCCTGGGCAGGCGCGTGGTATCGTGCCGTTGCACTGGATGGGACAAACGAGGAGCGAACATGTCGCTTGTGGTCTTGGCGGCGGCGAGTTGGATCGCCGGGAGCGCAATGCTGCGCTCGATTCCGATGAAAGGCGCCGAATCGTTCGTGTTTCGGTTCCTGGCTGGATTGAGCGCATGCGCCGTCGTCGTTATGGCCGCCGGTTCCGTCTCGTTCGAATCCGCGCGATTGCTGCTCAATGCCTTCGCGCTTGCCGGTCTCGGCTACCATCTCTATCGCTACAACTCGGGCGGTGAGAGCGGCCCGCCGCGCGAACGGCTCGACGCGGTGGAATGGCTGTGCCTATTCGCGACCTTTGCGGCATGGGCGCTGGCGCTGTTCGGCGCGCTTGCCCCCGCGACGAGTTGGGATGCCTGCGTCGCGCATCTGGCGCTTCCCAAGGATTACGCGCGCGAAGGCCGTATCCTCTTTGTGCCAGGCAACGAGTACACGGCATATCCGCACTTGCTTCACGCGTTGTATGCGTATGTATTCGCACAAGACGGCGAACGCGGCGCGATGCTGTTAAGCTGGTTCATGGGTCTGCTGGCATGCGCCGCGACGTTTGTGTTGGGTGCGCGGATCGCGGGCCGCCGGTGCGGACTCATCGCTGCGGCGATCCTCGCCACCGCGCCCATCTTCCTTGACCAAGCGAGCACCGTTTCGATCGATCTTGGTTTCTGCGCGTTTGCAATCGGGGCCATGGCGGCGCTCACGGTATGGTACGATACGTGCAACGTGCAACGTGCGACGCGCTTCGATTGGCTCGTGCTGGCGGCATGGCTCGCCGGCAGCGCCTGCGGGATCCGCCACACAGGCTATCTGGTATGTGTCCTGTTGGCGCTCGCCGTGCTGTACGGCGCCCGAAGGCGGGCACGTACGCTGTGCCTCTTCGCGGCCGTGACAATGCTGGCCGCGTCGCCGTGGTTATTGCGTAGCGCGCTGCTCACCGGCAATCCGTTCTACCCGCTCTTGGCCTCATGGTTCGGCACGGGAACGCTGCCCCATTGGCCGGTCGGGTTCATGACGCCGCACCCATCCATCGACGGGTTCGGATTGCGCAAGCTCCTCATGTTTCCGTGGGACATCGTCATGCGTCCTCACCTGTTCGACGGCTGGTCCAAGTCGCCGGGCGGACTGGTGATCCTGCTCGGCATACCGGGCGCGATCATTGGCGGGAAACGCGCGCGAACGCTTACCCTCTATGTCCTCGCGGGCCTCGTGTGTTTTTTCTACTTCGAACGATACGCGCGCTACATGCTGCCGTTTTTCATCCCGATGATGGTCGTCGCAGCCGTCGCCGCATGCCGTCTCACGACATTGCGCCATGTTGTCGCATTCGGACTCGCGGCCACCTTCGCATTCGGACTCGCTCTCCATTTCGCCGCCGTCTATTTCAAAGCGCCAGTCGTGTTAGGACGCGAAACGCCCAAGACCTATTTGGCCAAACGGGTAGAACGATATCCGGCGTTCGAGTGGGTCAACCAACACGTACCGATCGCCGACACGATCCTCTCCTTCGACCGGCGGACCTATTTCTTCGATGGGCCTACGTATCAGAACGACGCGCCACTCCGGGCGCTCTTCGGAAAACCCGTCGAGACCCAAGCGGCCTGGATGGCCGCGCAGGGCATCAAATGGGTTTTTCTCCCGGTGACCTATATGGACGAAACACCGGGCTACAAGAACGGCTGTCGCGACATGACCGCCGCGTGGCGGCGCGAGAATCGTTTCTTTCTGCCCGTGAAAATACTCGATATCCCAAATCCGCGCACGGGAAAAATGGAAACCGTGGAAATCTATTACTTATGTCCGTCCGGAAAACGCTGATACACAACACCGCGTTCAATGCAGCGGGCCGGCTCTGGGAAGCGGCCTGCAACATTGCCTTGGCCGCCTACGTGGTTCCCCGACTCGGCATGTCCGCATGGGGCCTGTGGGCGATGCTCAGCGTGTTCACGGGATACGTCGCACTGCTCGACTTGGGCTTGGGCGGCGGGTTCGCAAAATTCGTCGCGCAATACGCTGCACGCAAGCAACACGACCGCATCTCGTCCGTGGTAAGCGTCGGCTTCTTTTTCTACCTCGCGCTCGGGGTCGTGCTGGTAAGCGCAGGATGGTTGTGCATCGATCCGCTCATTGCGCTGTTCCAACGTATCGGCGCGCAGCAGGTCGATGCCCAGTTCCTCGACGACATCCGTTTTCTCCTGCGGTGGGGACTTGTCCTCTACGCCGCCTCGAATTGCATTTCGGCTTTCGGCGCCGTGCAAACCGGCCTACAGCGCATGGACATCGTCAACGTCATCGGTTTCATCGCATCGCTGCTCAAAGTGGCCGCCACGGTATATTGGGTCCATACGGGCCACGGCGTTCGCGGCCTTCTGTACGCCAGCCTGATCGTATTCGGTTTCTATGCGGCGGCCAGCGTGCTCGCGGCATTCCTGCTGGTTCCAGGATTGCGCGTATCCCCTTGGTCCGCGACGTGGCCGACGCTCCGCGAAATGCTCTCCTTCGGTTGGAAGACACAGGTATCGCGGCTTTCGAACGTGGTCTCGTTCGAAACCGACAAACTGATCGTCGGCCTGGTCTATCGCCAGTTTGGGCTGATCGGCGTGTATCGCATCGGCGAAGAACTGGCCAGCAAACTGCGCCAGGCCCCCGCCCTACTCATCAGCGCCCTCATGCCCGCCGCCGCCGACTTGGATGCGCGCGACGACTCCGAACGCCTTCGCCGCCTCTATCTGATATCGTCGAAATATCTGGCGGCAGTCGCCGTGCCGCTCGTGGCATTCTGCGTTGCTGCGTCCGGCATGCTCATCCGTGCCTGGATGGGTCCGACGGTGCCCCATCTCGATGTGGCGACCTCGATCAACCGCATACTCGCCGTCGGGTACCTCGCCAACGTGCTGCACGGCGCCGGCGTCAGCATCGCCTTGGGCAAAGGACGTCCCGACCTCCAAATGAAGGCCGGCATCCTCGCCATGATCAGCAACGTCGCACTCACGATCGCGCTCGTATTCCCGTTTGGTCTATACGGCGTCGCGATGGGAACCGCCCTGTCCATGTGCATCGCGTGCGCGTGGTTCATGCACGCCATGGGACCGCTCAGCGGCGTGGGCGCGGTCGAGTTGGTTCGCAAGACCGTAATATGGCCGCTGTTGGCATGCGCGCCCGGATTCGCCGTCTGCCTTGCGGCCGACGTCTGGTCCGCCGACGGAAGCCGCCTGTTGAACATCGAGGCCGTGCTTGCCGGCTCGGCGGTGTTTTTCGCCGCCTACGCACTCATCCTGTTTCGGACGCCTTTCCTCGATGCGTTCGATCGGGAAGTGTTGAAATCGCTGCCATTCATGGGCTGGTTACGCGCGGGGATTCGCCATGCTTGAAAATCGTATGCCTCGATTAACGACCGAGCGAGTCAGCGTCGTCATCCCTTCTTGGAACGGAAAAACGCTGCTCGCGGAATGCCTCAAATCGTTGAGCGTACAGACCTATCGCAGCTACGGCGTCACCGTAGTGGACGACGGCTCGACGGACGATACCG
>CAIYET010000945.1 GCA_903925285.1 Candidatus Hydrogenedentota bacterium
CCAGTGGCAAAAAGACGGGACGGAGATTCCGGGCGAGACAGCCGCTTCGTACGTCATCGACTCGGCGATACAATCCCTCGCGGGCAGTTACGCGTGCTATGCGTTCAACATGGCAGGGGCCGTCTACTCGGACGATGCCCTCCTTTCCTTAAATTCGCCGCCCGCGATCACGCTGCAACCGCAGTCACAGACGGTGAATCCGGGCGCGCGGGTCGCGTTCGGCGTGGCGGCCACGGGGACGCAACCCATCCAGTTCCAGTGGCAAAAAGATGGGACGGAGATTCCGGGCGAGACAGCCGCTTCGTACGTCATTGACTCCGCAACGGCATCCCTCGCGGCCAGTTACGCGTGCTACGCGTTCAACATGGCAGGGGGCGTCTACTCGGACGAGGCCCTCCTTTCCGTTAATTCGCCGCCCACGATCACGCTGCAACCACAGTCACAGACGGTGAATCCAGGCACGCGGGTCGAGTTCGGCGTGGCGGCCACGGGGACGCAACCCATCCAGTTCCAGTGGCAAAAAGATGGGACGGAGATTCCGGGCGAGACAGCCGCTTCGTACGTCATCGACTCAGCGATACAATCCCTCGCGGGCAGCTACGCGTGCTACGCGTTCAACATGGCAGGGGCCGTCTACTCGGACGCGGCCCTCCTTTCCATCAATTCGCCACCCACGATCACGCTGCAACCGCAGTCACAGACGGTGAATCCAGGCACGCGGGTCGAGTTCGGCGTGGCGGCCACGGGGACGCAACCCATCCTGTTCATGTGGCAAAAGGATGGGGCGGATATTCCGGGCGCGACGCTGTCGAGCTATGAGATTTCGAGCGCACAAGCGTCGGATGCAGGCTCCTACATGTGTGAAGTGAACAACGTGGCGGGAAGCGTCCACTCGAACGCAGCCGTCCTCGCAGTCAACTCGCCGCCCGCAATCACGCTACAACCAAAGTCCGCGACGGTGTTCGAGGGCAAGCCGGCGACATTTTCGGTGGCGGCAACCGGAACCACACCGTTGAGCTACCAGTGGAAGAAAGGCGGAAACGACATCGTCGGCGCGATACTGTCGAGCTATGCAATTTCGAGCGCGCAGGCGTCGGATGCAGGCTCCTACATGTGTATGGTAAGCAACCTGGCCGGAAGCACAACGTCGAACGCTGTCGTGCTGACGGTAAGCCCGCCGCCGCCTCGGGTAGATTTCATCGCCTCGCCGCAATGGGGCGTGGCGCCGCTGCACGTGCAGTTCACGGACGCGACGCAGACGAATGGGCTGGCCGTACGCTCATGGTCGTGGACCTTCGGCGACGGCCACACGAGCACGCAGCAGAGTCCGAGCCACACATATCAGGCGGCGGGAACCTATTCGGTGTCGCTGACAGTCGCGACGGACGCGGGTAGCGACACGCTGACGAAGCCCGACCACATCACGGTGTCGGACACAGGCGCGAGCATCTCGATGTGGATACCGGATCGCTCGGCACTGGCCGGAACCAACGTAACGATTCCGTTGAACATGTCCGCGCCGGACGGCGTGGTGTTGCGTGGCGTGCAGATCGATTTCAGTTACGACAAGACGGTCCTCGACGCGTCTTCCGTCCAGGTGCAGTCCACAGCACTGACGGGTAAGATGAGCTTCGATGCGAACGTGAGCACGCCGGGCAAAGTGGTCGTAAATGTCATTGGGCAGACGGGTGAGATCCACGGCATCGGCCATCTGTTCGATGTGCAGGCTCGCATACGCGAGGACGCCGTCGCCAACCAGTGCAGCGCGCTGAGCTTCGACGCGGTCTACCTCTACGACCAAGACGTGAACGCGCTGTCCGTCGATTACTCGGACACGGGCGAACTGTGCGTGGACAACAACTGCATCGTCGGCGACCTAAACGCGAACGGCACGGTGGAGATCGGCGATGCCACGTTCGCGCTGCAGATTGCGGTGAATAAGCAAGACATGGATGAGTGCTCGCTCAAGGCGGGCGACCTGAACGGCGACACCGTGATCGACAGCGCGGACTGCGTCATGCTACAGCGCCTCGCAACGGGCCTGCCGATCAATCCGGCCGACGTAGCGAAGTCCGACCAGGTGGACGAAATGCTGCTGAGCGTCGTGCTGGCGAACACGAATTTCGTTAAGGTGTCGCTGGACGGAACGGCGGGGCAGGTAGGCGCAGATGTGGACGTTCTCATCTCGATCGACAAACCTCAGGGCCTGAGCGGGTTCGACATATGGTTGGCGTGTCCGCCCGAACTGACGCTGGTTGACGTATTCGAAGGGAGCGTTTTGTCCGAAGGGCACATCGACTTCAACGCCGAGGAAGAATACGTGAAAGTCAGCATGGGGCAGCCCGAGGGCGTTGCGCCACTCAAGACTGGGCCTGGCACACTTGCGACGATTCGCTTCCACGTCAACTCGATACCAGATGGCGGTGAAGCGGAACTGCGGATCGAAAAGTGCGTGCTCACGGGCCAGTACGGGGACAATTTCTCGTGGTACACGGCCGTGCAGAAAGTCAACGCCGATATCCTCCTCGTGGAAGGTGGTGAAGGTGAAGGCGAAGGTGAAGGCGAAGGCGAAGGCGAAGGCGAAGGCGAAGGCGAAGAAACGGGCGGCTGCATTGGCGTGTACATCGCGAACACCACGCCAACCCTGCCGAAGGGCGGTGGCGATGCCTTGGCGTTTGGCGGTGCGGCGCTGGCGTTGGCATACCTCGCGGCACGACGCGTACCGTTGCGCGCGCGACCATGAGAGGGACATGCTTTCCGATCCCGTGGCTACTGCATGAGCACGGTAGGTCTGGACCAAGAGCCGATACGTGAATACATCCGGCGCGCCAGGAAGGACCGGACAGGCAGATGAAATCGAGGAAGGCCCCATTACGGGGCCTTCCTCGTATTCTACGGGTGGTTGCCGATTTGCGTCATCGCTTTCAGCCGACCGCACGCTTTTCGACTCATTCCCAATTCCATTCTCTTTCCCCTTCGACGAATCCCCAGAGATCCAACTGCCGAATTTAGGCTGAAGGCACGTTCGGTTTTTCTTTTTGTCTCAAAGCGTGTATGCTATGTGCGCTTGGATTGATTGAGGCGTGGTGGAACCAGGAAACGAGAGGGATTGTCCATGAATAACTATCAGATTCTGCTTGATCCAGCCAAGTTGCCCGATGCGTGGTACAACATCATGCCGGACCTGCCGGCGCCGATGCCCCCGCCGTTGCATCCTGGCACGTTGCAGCCGTTGAAGCCGGAAGATCTGGTTGCGCTGTTCCCGCCGGGACTCATCGAACAGGAAGCGTCGATGGCGCCGATGATCTCGATTCCCGGCGAAGTGATGGACGCATATCGCATGTTTCGTCCGACGCCGTTGCGGCGGGCGTACCGCCTCGAGAAGGCCCTCGGCACACCTGCGAAGATCTTCTACAAAAACGAGAGCGTCAGCCCGGCCGGCAGCCACAAGCTGAACACGGCGATCGCGCAGGCGTATTACAACAAAATCGCCGGCATCAACGAACTCACCACCGAGACGGGCGCGGGGCAGTGGGGCACGGCGCTGTCGATTGCGTGCAGTGCGTTCGGCATGAAGTGTACGGTATTCATGGTGCGGGTCAGCTTCACGCAAAAGCCTTACCGCCGCTCGTTGATGCAGACCTTCGGCGCGAGGGTCGTTTCGAGTCCGAGCAACGAAACCAATTACGGACGCAAGGTGCTCGCCGAGATGCCGGACACGACGGGCAGCCTCGGTATCGCCATCACGGAGGCCATCGAAGTCGCCGCGATGAGCGAAGGGCGGATCAAGTACAGCCTCGGCAGCGTACTCAACCATGTGCTCTTGCATCAGACGATCATCGGCGAGGAAGCAAAGCTCCAGATGGAAAGCATCGGCGAGGAGCCGGATGTCGTCATCGGCTGCTGCGGCGGCGGCTCGAACTTCGCGGGCATCGCGTTCCCGTACGTGCAGGACAAACTCCGCAAGGGCAAGAAAATCGACTTCATCGCGGTCGAACCGAAGGCGTGCCCGACGCTGACGCGCGGCTTGTACGCGTACGATTTCGGCGACACGGGCCAGATGACTCCGCTGCTCAAGCAGTACACGCTGGGCCATGATTTCGTGCCGTCGGGCATCCATGCCGGCGGGTTGCGTTACCACGGCGTGGCCGCGCAGTTGGCCCTACTGTGCAAGGAAGGCGTCATGCGGGCCGTGGCATGCCACCAGAACGAGTGCTTCGAAGCCGCCCTCCTATTCGCGCGCGCCGAGAGCATCGTGCCGGCCCCCGAGTCCGCGCACGCGATCCGTTGCGCGATCGACGAGGCCCTCAAGTGCAAGGAAACCGGCGAGAAGAAGACCATCCTCTTCAATCTCAGCGGCCACGGGCATTTCGACATGACGGCCTACGACGCCTATTTCAGCGGCAAGCTCGAGGATCTCGATTTGGATCAAAGCGTCATCGACGCAGCCGAGCTCAGCATTCCGAAAGTGTGACCCATCCGGATTAAGGCGAAATACAGGAGGCGCTCATTCGAGCGTCTCCTCTTCGTTAAGAGAGGCTGGAGGATATGGCGATGCGACGACGTCGTTGGCAGATGTGGTTAGTCTTGACGGGATTTCTGTTCCTGTCGCGCCTGGTTGCGATTCCGCCCGTTCGCGCCGAGAGCGTTATGCTACCCATGCGCGACGGCGTGAAACTGGCCACGGAGTACTTCGTGCCCGTCGAGGTGCAGCCGCCGTTTCCGGTGATCGTCACGCGAACGTACTATGGCCGCGCGACCAAGTACACCGACGCGGCCGTCGAGCGATTCGCGTCGCGCGGTTACGCATACGTCATGCAAGACGTGCGCGGGCGCGGCGGCAGCGAGGGCAAGGACATGGCCTTTGGCGACGACGGCTGGGGCGAGCGGCAAGATGGCGTCGATACGATCGCGTGGGTTGCGAAACAGCCGTGGTGCAACGGCAAGATCGGGACTAGCGGCGGATCCGCGCTGGGCCTCGTACAAGTGCTGATGGCCCCGGCCACGAATCAGCTCGCAGGCCAGGCGATTTTGGTCGCGTGCTCGAACCTTTACGAGCAGATTGCGTATCAGGGCGGCGTGCCGCGCAAAGCGCTGTGCGAAGACTGGCTCAAGGCGCAGAAGAGCGAGTACGTGCTCGAAGTCTGGCACGCGCATCCAACGTACGACGCATTCTGGGAACGCCAGAACGTGGAGCCTGTCGCAAGCCGCATCACGGCGCCCGCCGTACACATCGGCGGCTGGTGGGACATCTTCGATCAAGGCACGATCAATAACTTCGTCACGCGCCAGCACAACGGCGGCCCCGGAGCGAAAGGCAACCAGAAACTGATCATGGGGGCATGGCTTCACGGGCCGAAAGTCGATCCCGGCGACCTCGTACTCAAGCCAAACTTCGAATTCGGCATCGGCAAGTATGAAGACCGCTTCCTCGACCATTACGTCAAAGGCGATGCGAACGGCATCGATACCGAGCCAGCAGTCCAGTATTACACCCTCGGCGACGTATTCGCGCCCGATGCGCCCGGCAACGAATGGCGTACCGCGCAGGATTGGCCCCCCTTCCCCACCGTCGAAACGGCCTATTGTCTTCGTGCCGACAAATCGCTCGCGACCAAGCCAGCCACAACGGACGACCGACTCGATTTCACATACGACCCTGCAAATCCGTGCCCGACCCACGGCGGCGCGGAACTGACGTTGCCGGCAGGTCCCTTCGACCAACGTGAACTGGCCACGCGCCCGGACGTTCTCGTATTTCAGAGCGAGCCGCTCGAAGCGCCCGTCGAAATCACCGGACACCTGAAAGCGCTCCTGTTCGTCTCGACCGACGCACCCGACACGGATTTCACGGCGAAATTCGTCGACATCTATCCCGACGGACGCCAGTTCCTCATGCTCGACGGCATCCGCCGCCTCAAGTTCTGGAAAGGGTACGCCAAGGCCGAACCCGTCACGCCCGGCACAATCATCCCACTCGAAATCGACCTATGGTCGATCAGCCTAATCGTAAACGCCGGCCACCGAATCGGACTGCACGTATCCAGCAGCAACTACCGGCGTTTCGAGAAAAATCCAAATACCGGCGAGGACCTCCCCGGCGCCGAACTACGCGTCGCCCACAACTCCATCCACTTCGGCAAAGACCACCAAAGCGCACTGCTACTGCCCGTCCGCCCCGTCAAACCGTAAATCGAGGTACGATGTGCGGAGAAGGTCCGTATCGCCGATCGCGAAATCCGCACGAAGATGTGCAAGTTTCGCATGGCCATCGGCGTCGTAATACCCGTCCGATAGCACCGCCTCGAACTCGATGAACTCGCCAAGCCCCTCGACACGATCCAGATGGATGCGGACATTCTCCCACAGATACAACGTCCGCCGCTTCTCGATGACCTTCCGCACGCCAAACGCCGCCGCCAGCAAGGGCTTGATCGCGCGATCCACGACTTGCAGCAGATAATCGCAAGCCTTCGCATCCGCCTCGTCCGGCCGCTCGTAATACACGAGGTAATCGTCGCCCGGCTCGCTTTCGCGCAATTTGAGCCGCCCCTTCGGTACGACAAAATACGTGTCGACCTGATGGATAATCCCATACGCCCACGCATGCAACCTTTCGCAAACGGCCACCGCCCGCGCCCAATCGTGCAAACGCGCCTTCAACTCGATATTGCGCATCGTGCCAATCTCCACTCGTCATTATGCTGCGTATGCCCAGGCCGGTCAAGGCTACAGGGGTATGGGGTTTGGGGTATGGGGTTTGGGAATCGCAAGGCTGTTGCGTGGAACCGCCGAGTGACAATTCATACCCCAAACCCCAAACCCCATACCCCATACCCCAGTTATATTTCGCACAATTTCATCACTTTGCGCGAAACTATCTTACGCCTCATTTCAGATTTAACCCTCATGGACTTGCCAAAAAGCACGGCTTTAGGGTAAAATGTATTGGGAAGGCGAACTGGAAGGCGGATAGAAGTATGAGGGTGCGAAGTGTCGAAATTGCGTGTGTGCGTTGCGGACGATTGTACTGAAACGGCATCGGTGTTGTGCGAAGGGTTACTCCTCCACAATTACGATGCTATTGCCGTTCATTCAGGGGAAGATGCACTCGAACTTTGTGCACAGGAAAGGATTGATTTAATCCTGCTGGACGTCTGTTTGCCTAACATGAACGGGTATGAGGTATGCAAACATTTGAAGGCGGATGCGCGCACGTCCGAAATGGCGGTGATCTTCGTAACGGTCAAGGGTGCGCCGGAGGATGTCTTGTATGGGTTTCAACTCGGCGCAACCGACTATATTACAAAGCCTTACAACTTGCCGATGGTCATGATCCGCGTCGATGCG
>CAIYET010000946.1 GCA_903925285.1 Candidatus Hydrogenedentota bacterium
AGGAGATCGGTGGCGTAAGGTAGCGCCGGCTTCAGCCGGTAGGAAGATACCGCAATATGACTCCGAAGCTACCGGCTAAAGCCGGAGGTACTGTATCCTGGATTCTGCGATGGTTCTTGGGCCGGAGCCGGTTGCGCTGTAGATTGTGCGCAGCGTTGTTGATGGGACGTTTCCTGCCCGGATCGAGCCAAGGAACATGGCGCGGCGGCGTTGGCGAGTGCTCGGACTCCCTTTGATGCGCGGGATCAATTTTTTGCGCGCGTATGGAAACACTTCGGACGTTGTTGGGCAAGAAAGGGCGATGGGCCGCAGAAATGGCGTTACGGAGCGAGACCTCGTTCGAGCGCTTGTTGGATCGGTCCGAGGTGCATCTTGCCCAAGGGGCCTTGGCGGCGCGGCGTGGCGGCCAGTAACGTCGCCAGGGCTTCGTGCACCACCATTACGACGCCGACGAACGCATGGAACCGGCGCGCGCCTGCGATGTTGCCGTCGTCCGCGCCCCAGAAGATCTTTACCCGTGCGTTGACGCGCTCGACCGCCGTGCGCCCTTTGTACAGCCGCTCGAACTGTTTGGTCGCCCGGGGAATCGGTGGGAAACGGCGCAGGTCCATGTCGCACTTGAGCCGTACCGTGCGCCCATAGGTCTTGCCGGCGTTGCACGCGTTTTCGTTGGGACACGTCCAGCCTTCGTGGCGCGCCGGACAGCGGTACTTCAACGTGCCACGCTGGGGCTCGTGGCCGATGTACGCCATCTTGTGGCGGACGGCAGGATTGGTTTCCATGTCGTAACAGTACACTGTACCAGCCTCGTCGTGCACGATGTTCGGGTTGGCGTCCTGGCCGGGCACGAGACGTTCGTGTTCGTCCTTCCACAGATGGCGCATCTGGATGAGTGGATGGATGCCCGTCTCGTTCAAGAGGGCATGGACGTCGTTGGAATCGGCCGCCTTGTCGTAGGCCAAGGTCCGCATGCGGCCCGCGGGCAGATTCGCTTGCGCCTCTTTGACCAACGCGGGCAGCGTCTCCCCGTCGCCCGCGTGCGCCGCCGTCACCTCGTAGGCGAGCGCTACCTCGTGTTTTACGTCGACCAGCAAATGCAGTTTGTAGCCGAACCATTCGAGGACTTTCGTCACCTTACCCTCGTCGTCCGTATACTCCTTGCGCCCGCCGCTGGGCTGGGCCAGTCCTTCCTGCGCTTCATCCTTCGCTCCCGCCTGGGAACGGCGCCGGGCGTTGAGGGCCGTGGCATCTCCCGCCGTCGATTCCCCCAAGTCCGTCACGATGACGCCCAGCCGGTAAGCCATCGCGTCGAACATCTCGTGCAGCAGCGTCCGGTGCGGATTGCGGCCCAGCACTTCCAGGAACCGCGATAGGTTCCACTTCTTCGGCACCCCTGCTTCCGATTCGATGCCGATCGCTTCGCGCAATCCCGCGTTACGCCCCAGTTCGCCCAGGCACGCCTCGATACCCGGATGGCGCAATAGCGCCGTCAACACCACCACGCCCCACAGCACCTCCACCGGGAAATCGTCGCGCCCCTTGCCGCGCGCCCAACGCAGCGACTCCAGGAGCTTCCCGTCCGGCAGCATAGCCAGTGCCCGGCGAACGCTCCGTAGCGACGGCGAGTCTTCCAGGCACTCCCATGCGAACAGCGGCTTGGTGATGTGGATATACATGAGCGATTCCCTCCGTTCCTATCACCACCATTATACATCGCAACTAATCCCCGAATCAAGCCCCGTGTGGTCGAAAAATCACCAAAAAAGTTGCCTCCGCCATCCCGAACCACGCCTGTGGCGCATCCGTGCGGGTAACGCGACTTCCACGGTCCCGTCAAACGCCTGCCACAATTGCCACATCAAACAACGCAACCGGCTCAAGCCTTGCACTGGTCACTAGAAAGTGTCGTGGTCGTTTCTCGTACAATACCCTTTGTGCACTGGCGCGGAAGCCTTGCGCCGGTCAACCGGGAGTATTGTTGTGAATCGAATTATGGTCTTGGCCTTGGCCTGTTGGACGAGCGTTGCGGTAGCGATGCCTACTTGGCCTGTTTGCAGCGTG
>CAIYET010000947.1 GCA_903925285.1 Candidatus Hydrogenedentota bacterium
ATCTCTGCTTCCTCGCGCATCTCCTCGCTGATATAGTGATCCGCGTCGCTACGAGCGGCAAGGTAACCGCCAAGCCCCATCGCGATCGAACCCGCCACAATCTCCGCCAAACCCGCCGTGACAATGACGCTTGTCTGAGAGATCGCACCCGTCAAACCCGCCGCCAGTGCGAAAGGCACCGTCAACCCGTCAGACATCCCGATGACAATATCCCGTACCGCATCCCCCGCCATGAAATGCTTTTCCAAGTGCGACGTCACAGGCATAAAACGTCTCCCCGACATGGACCGACATTGCAGCCGACAATCCGGAGGTCATGAAACGACTCGACTCGGGCTGTTAGGGTTATTGTCTTCACGCAGTCACCGACTGCATTCGGCCGGTCTGGTCTGCCTGCGGGGCTTCAAGGTCGCACCATACCTGATTATTCTTCGTCACGCAGTTCCAGGCAATCTTCACGCCTACGGTGGCGACAACTCTCACGGCAAAGGCAAGAACCGGCGCTGACGTCGCGATGATAAGCGTATTCAGCTCTCCATCGGCCAGCAATCCTACGCCCGCGGAAATTCCCATCCCGACCGATTCGCTTTCCGTGACGGATTCTGAATAGTAATCGGTAAATAACATATTAACACCTCCTTGGCCCCCGCCTTTTCGGAAGCAACGGTTGCGCGGTTGTGATCACAGAGCCATCTTTCGCTCCACGAACCTCTTTCTGTACACCATGAAGGCCATTTCACCGGAATGCTCGATAAGTTCGCGATTCGAGTGTGCGCTTACTGCCACGGAGATCACGGGAAGCGTGCGCGGTACAAGCATGACAACGAATCTGGCCGCGAGGTGTTCGGCTACTTCTTCCAGGGCCTTGGACCCTACTATAGAAACGTTTTTTTCGGCGATGATGTTCTGGTCGCCGGCGCGTTCGAGTTGACTGAGTATTTCGATCTCTTCCAGTGCCTTGCGTTTTATGTTCGAGGCGCCGATGGCTCCTTCGATGATCCGCAATACAATCTGTTTTTCGATGGGGGTGCCGGGATCAAATGCGTAACAGAAGGCAATCTCCTGGATCAGGTGAAAGTCCTGAATCAAGACGGCCGTGATATCCGCAGTAGCGACCAGGCCACCGCCAAGCCCCGCCACGGCACCTTGAATGGTTGCCGCACGTTTATGGAAATTTATGCTTTCGCGGTTGCATTTGTCAAGCACTTGGAGATCGCATGCTCTCAGTTCGGAGACGTTTTTGATCATCATGCCGTGGCTGTGTGCGCGTTCCACCAATTCGTCGAGTTCCACAGTGTAGGTTGAAGCGTTTAGCAGTCGGTCAATAGCCGTCGCAATGGCCGCCTCCAACGCCTTGAGTCGATCATGGCCGACTCCGTCTACGATGAAGCCAATCGGCTTCGAGATAAGATCCAAGAACTTTTTGTGAAAACCTCGATGTCCGCGCTTTTCCCAGGTCTTGATTTCTACCAAGGCGTGTTGTTCATACTCGGATAGCGTCATGGGCGCTCTCGCGTCACGGGTTTGAGCCGGTGTGTTCAAAGGCTATAGGCATGATTGGGATCGACCCTAATCGAGGTTTTCAATCCCGGAAATATCTGTTTGATCTCGTGTTGTATGAAGTGGATCATGTCGTACTTTTCTTGTTCGTCCGCGTCTTGTTTCAATACGACGCCGAAAATCGCCCTACATGGACCGACATTGCAGTAGACAATCCGGAGGACATGAAACGACTCGACTCGGGCTGTTAGGGTTATTGTTGTCACGCAGTCACTGACCGCTCTCTGCCGGTCTGGTCTGCCTGCGGGGCGTTACGCTCGCACCATACCATTACGGGCTTGGCCTCGGCCTCATTACTCTTCGTCGCGCAGTTCCAGGCGATCTTCACACCCGCAGTAACTACAACTCCTACGGCAAAGGCAAGTACCGGCGCTGTCGTCGTAATGATAAACGCATTCACCACGCCATCGGCCAGTAACCCCACACCCGCGGAAAATCCCATCCCCACAGATTCGCTTGCCGTAATGGTAACGGCCTGTTTCTTAGTAATTCTCCCTTTTCTATATCTGTAATAATTGGCTATGCCTGCTACAGAACCCCATACCACCATGACCACGCCAATGGCTTTAATAGGATTGAGGGTGGTAACAACGGTCGCCACGTTTCGCGTACCCCTGCCAACGTTATACGCTATGCTTTCTGTAACTGACTCGCCATAGTAATCGAGAAATAGCATGCTAACAACTCCTTGAGTTCCGCCTGTGCGGGAACAACGGTTGCACGGTGGTGAACTGAACGGTTTCCATTCCCGTAACCGAAGATACTTCCTTGGATAAAACCTATCAGACTCGCCATATACAACCTGTCTCGCCACGAGTCTAACCGCTAACGTCATTGGATCGATTACGAGCACGAGCACGAAATACCGATACTTGGTTGCTATTCATAAAGTGTATTTCGGTAAACGACAAGTCCCTCAGCCCATGGATGCCTCCTTCCACCACTGGCGCCAACGCGCCATCAATTGCAGGCGCCCTTGTTTATCGTCTAGAGAACCTCCGTGCATCTTTCTTCCGCTCAGTGCGACAAGCACATCGGTGGCCTTTTTCCTAACCGACTCGTTTGGATCGCCAATACATTCGATCAAAAGGGGAACGACTCGACGCGACTGGAGGTTGCCGACGGCCTCGATTGCGGCTTGGCGCACGGATGCAGCCTCGTCTGAGAAAAGACGTGCCAACTCGGTAACCACGTGTTCTTGGCCGAGCCAGCCCAGACAGGTCGCAGCAATGCGCCGGACTTCCGCGTCTTGATCGGAAAGTGCGCGGGTAAGTTCTACTATGCCGTTGACACCCGACAAACGGTATATGCCAGTGACGGCAGCAAGACGCACGGGGGCGCTCTCATCACACAATGCGTATTCCAGCACCGGAAGCCCTGCTTTCATTTCAAAAGCCGCCAACGTGCGGGCACATTCCTTACGGACTAGGGGCGAAGGTTCGCGAAGGAATCGGGCGGCAAGCGCACGAACGGATAACTCGTGGGAAATACCCCGCAATGTTTTGGCGGCATACGCCCGCATAACAGTGTCCCGGTGTGAGAGGTACGACAACGCTTGCGTGAAAAGGACCTGCTGCGCCGCACCCGCAAACTGTGCCGCCGCGACTTCCTTATCATCAATAGCACGGACAACAGGCTTCTTGGCATAAGAAGGTGTCGTCATCACCTCGTACGCAGGACGCACAGGGGTAGGAATAGGCTCTACTCGCGTGGGTTCGAGTTCGGGTTCGGGTTCGGGTTCTGGTTCTGGTTCTGGTTCTGGTTCTTGTTCTGGTTCTTGTTCTGGTTCTGGTTCTGGTTCTGGTTCTGGTTCTGGTTCTGGTTCTGGTTCTGGTTCTGGTTCTGGTTCGGGTTCGGGTTCGGGTTCGGGTTCGGGTCCGGGTCCGGGTCCGGGTCCGGGTTCGGG
>CAIYET010000948.1 GCA_903925285.1 Candidatus Hydrogenedentota bacterium
ACGTCATAAACGCTTGAATCACCCGCTTGCGAGCCTCGGCTCGCGTCGTCCGTGCCGGCATCCTTGCCTCCTTGATGTTGATGAATTCCTCTATCGGCCATTCCTCCTTCAAAACATGCCCGCCGATTCTGTCATGCACCCCGGCGGCAATGTGTTGTGGCGGGAATGATTGACCGGATTGCTTCTCGAGTGTAAGTTACCCCCTTTCGTTTTCGTACTGTGTGGATTTCCGTGGGTTCCGGTTTGCGGCGTTGGTGTTTGGGTCAGGCGCCAGCACACCGGCATTTGCTGGACGTGAACTCATGAACACCTGCATACCAGAATCGGAAGCGTGTCCTCACCACAGCATCCCGCTGCCCGCTCGCGCCACCGTTGGCGACGTTGAAGAGGCATTCGACGTCTTCTTTCAACACACGGCTTGCGTGCCCGAGACGCTGGAACTGGACCTCTCTTGTTGCGAGTACATTGAAATTGCGACCCTCGTCTACCTTGTGGCCGTGATGGCCGGTCGTCGGCGAGATGGGAAACGCAGCTTACTGCGGCTGCCCGACAGAAAGCACGTAAGGGACGTTCTGCGGGCGTGGGAATTTCCGAAGGCCCTGCGTGAGGCAGTTGGCCTTCCTTTCACCGAAATAGTCCGCGAAGAGGATCGCAAGTACTTCGGGGAGAACCCACAACCATCGGACATTAGGTATGGCGGCAGGCTGATTCAGGGGGTTCCGCATGTCGGCGAAGCGCGGCTGATGTCTGACCGCTTCTTTGCCATTACCACCTTTCGGCCAGTTCCTTCCGTCGACGCCGCTCGATTGGTAATGGAGCAAAGCGGCAGATGGGACGAGGTACTTGTCAAAGCCGTGCTTGCGAAGCACTTGAACGGCTCTGAAAATTATTTCGCCAGTCGGATTGTCTTCGAATCAATGTATAACGCTTTCCGGCACTCAGGCGCCACGATTGTTCAGACAGCTTCTCGTTTTGACTGGGAAGCCAATCATTTCACGATCGTGTTCTGGGATAATGGCGAGAGCATCATCGATACTCTTCGCCGTCCGCTACAGCACCAGCAGAGCGTACGGACCGCTTCGGCAGAGGTGATCCAGGCCGAATACGATGTGGTGATAAAGGATCCCTCCGGCCACATAGTGTGCAAGGAAAGCATCGGATCGGGTTTCACACCTAACGCGGCAACTCCCGACGGATTGTTGCTCCTGGCGGCTACCTTGCCGGGGGTTACTTCCGATACAGCCGGAAAGCAGCATGAGGTTCATGATGCCCTGCGCCGAGAATCCCCGGACTTGGCCGGTCCAGGAATGGGCCTGTATGTGCTGACCAACGCCGCCGTAGACTTGTTTGGTGGCGCGGTCTCCTTCCGGACAAAGCGCTCGTTTCTCAATATCAAGGCCCCGTCGCCCTCAAAGAGCACCGCAAAGACACGATACAGGGCGAAAGTGAGAACATACGGTGAATGGATCCCAGAGTTCTTGGGCAACATGCTCACGGTTCGTCTGCCGCTACGGGTCAATAGGGCTTTGTGAAACAACTTCATGTCCTATCATTCGGGTTGGGCCATGCGGCTTCCCTTCCGCTGAAGCCGGAACTTCTTGATTTCTACCGATGGGTAAGTGAATGTGTGGCGGGGGAGAACTGCGCGTGGATTGCGCAGAACCATCAGTCCATTCCCATTGACAATGATACCATTTCGAACAACAGTCGGTTGGTGTACGCTCGATTCTGGGAATCCCTTGAGGTACTGGCCCAGCCAGCGGACATTCTCATCGTCGACCTCACTACGCTTCCGCACAGCGTTGTTCGCGGTACCGTGATGCTGCATCTTGCGGCTGCCATCGTCACGCTCCTCTCCACGCCGGAAAAACTGCGGCAGTCTCCTGCTCCTGAAGGACGAGTTGTGTTACTGCTTCCACACGTTCCACCCGCACAGGAGGCGTTCCGCAAGTTTATCGAACCACACGTTGGTAACGGTAGGATTGTCCTGATCGGCGACGATGGCCAGTTGGCTCCGGATGCCTGCGTTCCCCGGCCATTCGACGCGGCGCAGTATCACATAAGACTCAGCGCCGTCCGCGAGGATCCATACCAGCTTTTGCAGATGAAGATGGTGCGCCGCATGGGCCACTTCAAATGGACATACCGTAGCGGCCCACATGGATGTGTGAGGTATTTGTATGACGGGGAACTTTGCAGGACCGAACTGGTCACCCTTTTCCAAGAGCACATCACGCGTATTTATGGATCGACGCCTTGCCCACTCGTCATCTATGAGCGAGGCGCATTGAATTGGCTCGAGGACGCCGTACTGGCGCTCACGACCAAAATCGACTGTCAGAACGTGGAAGACGCGATAGCCATGCAGCCGAGCAAGAAGAAGGATCTTGCCGCCACGCCGCCCCTCCTTATCATTCCCATGGTCGATTCCGGCGACACGGCCAAGAACATCCTAGACCGACTTCGCGGCGACGGTGGGCTGCCAAAACCTCATGTACTGGCGGTACTGACGACACAGTTGACCGACACGGACAAGAGAATTCGGGACCTGATGATCGGTGGCGAGAAGTACCCCATCCATTGTTTGATGCTGGTAGAGCAACGCCGAGGGGACGATGAAGGAACATGTCCCAGATGCCTGCAACAGGTGCCCCACTCAGACCTGGCGCAGGAGAGCTACGCCATGCTCACCACCTACGACTTCTGGGACATGGTTGACGCTGCTGGCTGGCAGCCCGAGAACCCAGTGCCAACCGGTCGGAAAGCGATGGAAGCCGTCCCAAACTTCCAGAGGATGATTGACCAGAATGGACCGTGGCTGGCGATGAAGATTCGGCAGCGCCTTGAGTCCGCCCCGGGAGGCATACCCACTGATCCGATCGTGGTGTGCCCGGACGAGCCAGCGTCGGTCCTCTACACGGATTATCTTCGCTTGCTGGGGAGAATCAGCACGGTTATCCGAATCCCGCGCACCGTCATAGACGCCTGTGCTGAATCGGCCGACTATCAGGGACTCTTGCGCCAGTGGCAGGGGACGGATTGGCACTTGCAACTATCCTCGGCCTCTGCGAGGGAACTGATCGTCATGGACGAGTTCAACTATTCGGGCGGCACCCGAGCAAAGGTGCGCCGATTGTTGCAGCAATTCGGGAAGCGGGTATTGTTGTACTTCTCACTCGTGGACTTCAATCCGGCAGGTGCTAGCGATTTCCATGCGCCGACGTACTCGTTGTACGAATGGCAGGTGTATGAGGCACAGGATACGGGGTGTGCCCAATCATGAAACTGCCGAAGCGATTGCACGAGGATTACGAAGCCGCCTGCCGCGCGCTCGCCGAGCGCGTCTGTTGCGAACGGGATCGTCCGCGGCAGTTGATGCTGATCCGCGATTTCGTCAGCAAGAGTAGCAGTGTCCGGCCGGAGGTGCGTTTCCGGTTGGCTCTTGAGTCGCTCAGGCCAGTGATGCCGACGGAGGTTCATCCCATGGTGTCCAAACTCCTCGCAACCCCACCTTCAGGGAAGCCACACGCCGATGTGGCCATTGTCACCGTCATCAAGGAAGAACTGCTGGCGACCCAATTGGTCTTCGGGATTGACCCAGAGCGACGCGAGGACAGGGAGGTCAACGGGCTTCGCTATTGGGAGGTGCAGTTGCCCAGCGATGTGACGCAGCACGATCAGAAAGTAGTGGTAACGATGGTTGGCGAAGCGCGCAATGTCCCATGCGCCATCGCGTGCGACCGCCTGTTCAACAC
>CAIYET010000949.1 GCA_903925285.1 Candidatus Hydrogenedentota bacterium
AACATGGGCACCGGCTCTCCCCGTGAAGCACGGGAATGGGTCGAGTACTGCAACGGCACCGGAAACTCGACGCTCACTGCCGAGCGGCGAAAAAACGGCGCAGCCGAACCCTTCGGCGTCAAGTACTGGGGTATAGGAAACGAACTCTGGGGCTGCGGAGGTTCTCTCCAGCCCGCCGCCTACGCGGCTGAAACGAAACGTTACCTGACCTTCCTGAATCACTTTGGCATCTACAAGATCGCCTGCGGCCCACGCGGAACAAACTCTTTCGACACCCGCAGGGACTGGACCCTCGAGTTCTTCCGCGAATACGCGAAAGCCCAGCATCCTTCCCAGCGGCCGGTGGACGGTTTCTCCCTCCACTTCTACACTCGCCAGCCCGAAGCCGGCGGCGACCTGGAATTCTCCAAAGAGCAATACTACTCAGGCATTAAGGACACCCTGCGGATCGAGGGATTGATCCACGAACTGCGCGCAGGCATGGATGCCTACGACCCAGATCGCGGTATTGGTCTCGTGATTGACGAGTGGGGCACGTGGTACCCCCAGGCCAATAAAGATAACGGCCTCGAACAGCAGAACACCATGCGCGACGCCCTCGTCGCGGCACTCAACTTGGACATTTTCGTACGCAACGCAGATATTGTCACGATGGCAAATATCGCGCAGACCGTCAATGTACTTCAGGCCATGATTCTCACAAGTGGCGAAAAAATGATCCTGACGCCCTCGTATCACGTTTTTGAGTCGTATCGGCGCCACCAAGCCGGACAGTCCGTGAAAGTCCTCGTGGATTTACCATCCACCGAAGAGGGAGCGCCTGCAGGCCTGCCCCTCGTATCAGGCTCGGCATCGGTCAAAGACGGTAGGCTTTTCCTGACCCTCACAAACGTGCACGCAGAGCTCCCAGTGGAGGTAGAACTCGTAGTGCTGGGCGCCGAGCGCCCTGTCGTGCGTGAGGCCAGGGGCCGGATGATCGCCGGCGGAGACATCCATGATTTCAACGACTTCGACCACCCGAACGCTGTCCAGCCCGTAGATATTCAGCCATTCTGGAAAGGAGGTGACAGGTCCGCGATTTCGTTGCCCGCGCACTCGATTTCGGCTCTCGACCTAGAGCTTGCATGACGCGGGGAAACTTCACTCGATGATTCCTGTCTGTTCTGGCGAATCCGTCCGATAATGACGGAAAGACCTAATTTTTTGCAGGAGGAGGAGCTGTATGAGAAAGTGGCTTATGGTCATTGCGCTTATTGCGCTGGTCATTCCAGCGTTCGCGCAGCTGACGAACGAGGAAAAAAATGCAGGGTTCCACGAGACGGGCTACCCGATCGTGGACAAGCCGATTACGCTGAGGATATTCGCGCAAAAGGCTCCCCTTCACCGCAACCCCTTCAACGAGTTGCTAGTGATTCAGAAATGGGAGAAGATGACGAATGTCCATATCGAGTGGATCGAGGTCCCGACCGTGTCCATGGAGGAAAAGAAAAACCTCATGCTCGCGAGCAACGACCTGCCGGACGCCTTTGCGAACAACCTCCCCGATTTCGACATCTCGACTTACGGAGCAGCCAAAGTCTTCATCCCGGTGCAGGATCTGATCAAGAAGAGCATGCCCAATTATCTGAAAGTCATCGCCCAGAAGCCCGATATAACGAAGTTCACCATGGCGCCCGACGGCA
>CAIYET010000950.1 GCA_903925285.1 Candidatus Hydrogenedentota bacterium
AGTGTTGGTACAATTTTATCTCCGAGTATTGTGTCCCAAAGAGTATGTTCAACAAGGGAATCTGAGTATTCCGCTCCATTTCTGCCACCCATTCCGGGGGAAAGCTGCCAGGCATTCCGGGCTAAACCTGCCACTCATTCCGGGCATTGTTGCCACTTCATGCTGATCGATTCCGCCACTCCAACTATCCTGGCCGGACAACAGGCTCAAGGAGGAAGGACGATGGCGGGCAGGAGGATTGGCATGAAGGCATTGCGACAGGTGATCGAGCTTCACGTGAAGACGGAGTTCAGCAAACGGCAGATCGCGGCGGCGGCAGGGGTGTCGCGCCCCGCCGTAGCCGACTACATCGCGGCATATGAGCGCTCGGGCATTGCATGGGATGATTTCTCGAAGCTCACCGACATCGAAGCCATCGAACGGCTTTCCGCACCCCAGGAGCCCGCGGATGGGCGTCTGGCCACGGCGGTGGCATTCTTTCCCCGCATGCTCACGGAACTCCCCCGCATCGGGGTGACACGGGAGATCCTCTGGAACGAGTACAGGCTGCTCGATCCTGAGGGGTTCGAGTATTCACAATTCTGCCATCATTTCAGGGTCTGGTGCAAAGCGGAGACCGAAGTGACGCTGTCGATGGAGCACAAGGCCGGAGACAGGATGTACGTCGATTTTTCCGGCGCGAAGCGCACGTACCTTGAGAACGGGGTCGAACGCGAGGCGGAACTCTTCGTGGCCATACTCGGTGCGAGCCAGTACACCTATGTCGAAGCGATCCGTTCGCAACGGATAGAGGATTTCATCATCGCCAACAGGAATGCCCTGCGGTTCTTCGGCGGGGTTCCGCATGCGATCGTCCCGGACTGCCTGAAAAGCGCGGTGACCAAAGCGGACAAGTACGAGAGCGAGATCAATATCGACTATGCTGGCTTCGCCCGGTACCACGGGACGGTGATCTTCCCCGCCCGGCCCCATTCACCCCGTGACAAGGCCCTCGTGGAGGGCGCTGTCAACATCATGTACACGAGGATACTGGCCCCGCTCCGGGACCGCCGGTTCGAATCCCTCGACGCGCTCAATGACGCCATCGGAGAACTCCTCGAAGCACATAATGCAAAACGATTCCAGCGGTTTCCCTATTCACGGACCGACCTCTTCGAATCACTCGACCGCCCCGCGCTCAGACCCATGCCCGTGGTTCCCTATGAGTACACGCACACAAAGACGGTAACCGTCGGGTTCAATTACCACATCGAGCTCCGAGAAGACAGCCATTTCTACTCGGTGCCGTACGCGTTCGCCCGCAAAAGCGTCGATATCGTATATACCGCGCGCACCGTCGAGATCTACCATGGCACCCTACGCATCGCCTTCCACAAGCGGGTCTTCGTCCATGGATACTCGACCCTTCCCGAGCACCGGCCAGCCCATCACAGCTTCCACCTCGACTGGACGCCGGAGCGCCTCATCTCCTGGGCCGGGTCAGTCAGCATCCACACCCGTTCCCTCGTCAAGGCAATCCTCGAGCGCGCCGCCTACCCGGACCAGTCCTTCCGCAGCTGTGTCGGCATCATCAACCTCTCGAGGAAATACCCCATCGACCGCATCGATACCGCATGCAGGATCGCGCTCGCGGAAGGCGCTCTTAGCTACCAGGCCGTCAAGAAGATCCTCATGAAGGAGCGCGACCTCATCCTGTCGGCGGATGACGCAAAGCAACGTCCCCTGCCTTTCCACGGGAACCTGCGCGGCCAGGCCGCGTATCAATAAGTACTATGAAGGAGTTTACCATGAACAACGCAGCCACCCTCGAGAAGATGCGACTCCTGCGGCTCTACGGTATGGAGCGTGCCTTTCGCGCCATCCTCGAGTCATCCCAGGCCCAGGCGCTCTCCTCCGACGAACTGCTCGCCCATGTGACCGACGTGGAGTGGGATGACCGACACAACCGCAGGACCCGCCGCCTTGCCAAGGCAGCCGGATTCAGGGACCGCGCAGCCTTCCAGGAGGTCGACTTCGCCGCCGCGCGTGGGCTCGACAGGAACTCGTTCCTCCGCCTGTCCGATTGCGGATGGATCGGCTCCGGCAGGACCGTGGTCATCTCGGGACCCACCGGAGTCGGAAAAAGCTTCCTCTCGCAGGCCCTGGGGGCGCAGGCCTGCGCCCTCGGCCACAGGACACTCTATTTCAATTGTTCCAAACTTTTCGGCGCACTCAAGGAGAAGCGGGCTTCCGGCGGCTATCAGCGCTTCATCGGCCGAATGGCCCACACCCCCCTGCTCATCCTCGACGACTTCGGCATCGCCCAACTCGATGCCCAGGACCGGCTGGCTCTCCTTGAGATCATCGAGGATCGCCTGGGCCGCACGGCCACGGTCATCGCGTCCCAGATCCCCGTCGCCCAGTGGTTCGATGTCATCGGCGACCCTACCATCGCGGATGCCATCTGCGATCGCATCGTCCCTCAGGCGATCAGAATCACGCTCTCAGGTCTGTCCATGCGGGCGCGCAAAGGCCAACGCGAGCAGGCCGAGGCTTGCGCCATTCCTGTCACCTGAGTAGACTCTCGTACGACATTCAGCATGGGATGGATGGGTGGCAGGATTGCTCCGGAATGGGTGGCAGCTTTCCCCCGGAATGGGTGGCAGATTTGAGCGGAATACGCAGGAATCCAAATATATCTGAATTTCTGATTTGGAATACTTGCTCTTGCCGTTGAATTCACTCTTGTTATCTGCGTTGATACGCTTTTTAATATCAATGATAAAGTTCTGGTCAATGAACAATAAATCAAAAATATCACCAAAGTCCTTTTCTTCAAGTTTATTTATGTTTTCCTTTGCTTTTCCATTATCAAAAATTGATGTTGCCAAATAGAGCAATTTCC
>CAIYET010000951.1 GCA_903925285.1 Candidatus Hydrogenedentota bacterium
CTTATAGGGGGTTGCATCTTGCACCGCGCCGCCCTTCACATAAAATCCCCCGGCGTTCTTGTGAATGGCGTTTCCGCCGACGGCTCTAGTGATGGCGTCTTTAGCTGTCCGCTCCGACACGGAAAAGCGTTCCTGTATAGACTTCGCAAGCGTGCTGTATTGCATAGGACTCTCGCCGATGATGGAGGCAACGTTTTCACTACTGACTTTGTGCTTTGAGCCTTTGCCAGCGGGTTCGTAGTCGTCGGCTGCTTGCTCAAACCAGAGTGTTTCAGGATTAAGTCGGTATGCCATCGGTGGGGGTTCCTCCGCTTTCCGCAGGGTGAAAGACAACTTCACAATTCTGTCTGTCCCATGCTTGTGGGTCAACGTCAGCAGGCTGTCTGGCCAGTCCGGTAGAGTAGAAGCCCCACGGTTGGAATGGGCTGGTATAGCCCAGCCTACGTTTCCCCCTTTGCCGTGATGGTGAACAACCACCACCGAGACACCATAGCGAGCAATCAGATCGTCTAGAGGGTCAAAAAACTTTGTCATCTCCTTAACGCTGTTTTCGTCACCGGAGTTGTATTTGTAGAGGGGGTCGAAAATCACCACTTTGGGCTGGTGGGTTGCCACAGCTTCACTAATGGCCACCACAGCCTCCGGTTGGGTCAACTTCAAGCGAGGGTCGTTGCAAAACAACAGATTCTCTTTTACCAGCCTCACAATCTCGCTTCTCTCCGTTTCGGGAAAGACGCCTAGCATTTGCCTCAGTCGCCCTTGGAGACTGCGCGGGCTGACTTCGGCTTGAAAATAAAGAACACGATGAGACCCTTTGACTTGAAACCCCATCACGTTGCGCCCTGTAGCCATGCCTAGTGATAGCCCCAAGGTGAAGATGGTCTTGCCCAGCTTCGCGGGAGCGGACAAGACCAACTTCGCCCTTTGGGGTAATATCCCCTCAACAATGTCATCGCTCTGGGGAAACCGGGTCTCAACCAGTTCCATAGCATTGACGATTTCTAGGCCCAGAGGCTTGCTTGTTGTGGGATTGGCTTCGCTCATGACTGAGACCTCTCTCTAGCTGCGGTAGCGTCGCTTCCGGTAGGGTCTTGGGATGCTCCTTTGCAAGCACCGTTCTTTAGCACGCTCTGTATCCGTGCTTCTGCTGCTCGAAGGTGCTCTGTCTCGGCCTCCGCTATCTCCATAATCTCGTCTGCGAAACGCTTATTTTCCGTTTCGCACACTTCACAGTGGCAATGGGGATTCTGCTTACGGTGACTCTGTGTAGCCGCCTTGTCTGTCCCGTCCAAAGCGGACAGGTAATCCAATAGAGACTGTAGATGGATTAGCCTAACTCCTTTGACCGCGCCTTTTTGCCGAAGGCACACGGAGCGGACTGGTGGTACGTTTTCGTTAGCGGGGCATGGGAGGATTAGCTCGTTGAGTTTTGAGCGCGAAAGTCCCGTCCACGGGCAGAAAGTGCTCGGTCTTGGAAGGCGAATCCAAACCGGCTTGACGGGATTGGCCACACTCGCCGCTGTGGTCGTTAGCGGGGCAGCAATGGTTTCCTCGCTGCCTGCGGTTTTGAATGAATCAGCATTCATGTTGCCCGTATCATGCGACATGGGCAATCATTCGTAAAAGGACAGGAGACTAAATCATAGAGGCTGAGTGTCCCATTTTCAGAATGATGAAGATTTGCACGGGCGTCCCCGGTTGTTCAATTTCAATCGAAGCCGCTTACACCACGTGCGGACCTGATCTAGGAATGCGCAATACAATTCTGGACTCTCCACAATGTTTCGTCGAATGCGTTCGTTTCTGAAATGCCCAAGAATGAAGTTTGCCAGTTTGGTGGTGTTCGCCATCTGTTCACACTCTGTTTTATACTTATACAACACGCACAGGATGTCATCGGTGTAGTCGTTGCCGCGACCTTTGGGGGCTGGATGCGTAGTA
>CAIYET010000952.1 GCA_903925285.1 Candidatus Hydrogenedentota bacterium
ATAGGTCCTCAATGACCACGCCAAGTAAAGAGGAGGGTATAGGTTCTCCGGACTGTACCGTAACGCTAAGACGACAGCCGCTTTGTGTATGAAGCCACGCGGTAAGCAGCCGACACGTATCATCGATAAGCGGCTGATTTGCCACTGTGACGTCAACGTCTTCATGGAGACGCACCCGCTTCTCCTTGCCGTTTTGCAGCCACTCAAGAGTCGCACCTACTTGTTCCAGTGCCTTTCTGGACAAACGAACGCGGGTTGTACGGCATCTGACTTCAACAGGCACGTTTGACTGACGCAGCACAAGAGGCAAACGGTTGAACAACATGGAGGCTCTGTGTGCTAATCGAGGCAAGAGGATTAGGTTATGGTTATCCTTTGTGGTTAAACGCGGAGTACTGAATCCCATGGCTCTGCCCGGGCCAGTCTTGAACGTCAGGGCATTGGGCGAAATCCGCGCATGCCACGCCGTGTCATCCACGGAACATTGAAAGACCTTTGCGTCGTGTGCAGGAACGAACCGAAAGTCGGCTCCTTCAGCGTGCATCCCCAGGGTTAGGCTGTCGTAAAGTCGCTGTGCGCTTAGTAGCGCCCCGTCTTGGTCGTTGCCCTCGACGCTTCCGAAGACACGCCAAGCGAAAGGACGATGTCGGGCGCCACTATAGACGAATTCCACGCTCGAGCCGGGGGCCATAGTATTGATTACGTTTTCCAGGATACGAGGGGACTTGAATCCCTCTCCGTCCTTTCTTCCTGCGCTCTCTTCGTTCTTATCAAAGATCACGCCAGCAAGATCCACCGCGAAAATTGCCTCGAAACGCTCGTGCTCGTGATGTTCACGGACCAACATGAGCGGGTGGTCTTGTCGCTCTGGTTGATGGAACGGCACGATTTCGCTGGCAGTTTGGACCTTTTCGTTGCTTTCTGGCATGTTCATTCTCCTTGTGATTTATGATCTTGGAGCACGGCAGAATATGTGGATGCTGTCCAATGGTTGCTGGTCTTCATGAAGTATGCTTTGGACACGGCCTTGCAGCAGGCCCTCGTAAGACAATTTAGAGTGCCTTCGTATTCTTGGCCCAGAGCCTTCTGACCACAAGAGGTCAGAAGGTCGATGGCGTCTTGAATGAGGGCAAAAGCCGCAGGCGTTGGGCTTCCATCAGGTTCGACGAGATTCTCTGCCCTGCGGTGAATCTCGCGCGTCCACCCATCCAGCATCGATTTCCATTCCCGATTGAACCGCGCCAGGTCGGCCTCGGCCAAGCACGCAAGGTAGTTCCGTCGGGTCTTCTTGCGCCGAATTCGTCTAGTCTGTGCGCTTGTCATAATCTGGCTTCCTATTCAACTCACACGTCGGCAGGCAGGCCGCCCTTCAGACACACTTCCACCTATCGCTGGGGCCGCGCTCAAGTGGGGGCACCCTCAAGAAAGAACCGTCATATCTTTGAGAAAAACGGGACTTCCACCTGGAACTTGCTCACCAGAAGCACACAAAACGCTCATAAAAATGAAAAAACTGCGCATTGCAGATAAGGCGCATTGGCATCGTGAATGTAACTCGTTATAAAAGAATGAGATACAAAAGGCAGCAACGAACGCACGACCGAATCGGACGTCGGTCCAGGGGAAGGTCAAAAAGCTCATCTCGCGGCCGCACGGTGTTCGTTGGACACCGTCTGTTTCGCGCTTGCGAAATTACATCCCATGACAATCTTGAGCTAAGGCACTTGTGATGCCTCAAGCGCAGTCGAACCCGAATGACCGGATAAGAGGGCGGCCATTGGGGTGAGTTTGCTTGCATGGGCGAGCGTGCTTCTTGAAGGGTCTGGGGAGTATTGACTATATTGCGGAAGTTCTGAAAACGTTTCTAACGGGTTTCAACTTGGAGGTTTATGAGATGCCAAACCTTGTTGCTTGCAGAGTATGTGGCCGAAATATCAGCACTGAAGCTCAAACGTGTCCAAACTGCGGAGACCCGAATCCTTCTGGTAACAGGAAGAAGTGTTCCCGATGCGGTCGCTATGTTGATTCCTTGAGTGATTACAACGGGTCCTCAATCGGAATTGGAACAGTGAGAAGCATCTGCGGGGAGTGTTGGGAACAAGTGGCGGATGCCGATGAGGAGATGGTCGGACGTTGACTTGCCGAGGATGCGGCATCCGTTGCCTCAACCTCTGCTTCAATCCACGCTTGTCGGATCATTTTTTGTCTCGCGGGTGAGCCCCGTTCTTTCTTCTCAGTGCACGTAATCCCTTAGGAGCAGATGAATTTCTCATCGACTCATCAACAAGGTCTTCTTTACTCCTTATCCGGCGGCCATTTGGGGGCTGCTCGGTTGATGCGCGTTTACTCGCGTCCGTGGTAAGATGTCGTTTGATTTGGATGCCGGGTCCATGGTTCTTATTCATCGAAGACAGGTCTTTGTTTTTGGCTGTGAGCCGGAAGCACTTGCACTTGCGAAAGTACTCGACGTCGTCTTTAGTGAAAGCCACTATCACGCGTTCGATCCGGCGGCAATCATAGCTACCCATCAAATCGCCGACTGGGAAAACACCACCTGCGTGTTCGTAGTCCCTGCGGGACAGCAAGAGAAGTCTTATCCGATCCGGTTGATCCGGCACGTCCGTCTTGAGATCGGATGGCCAGGAGCAGTCTTGATTGTGGCCAACTTGGCTCAAGCAGAGCTGACGAGGCGTTGGGGATTCTTCAAACTTCAAGAAGGGGAAGAATTCATTGCCCAAGTCGTATTGCCTAGGCCGATACAAATGCCAGCCCTTGTCACTGCTTTATCCATATTGCGTCCTTATCGTCCAGCGGCGTGGAAAGCAAATCTGAGACTCCTCATGAACTGCGATGAAATCTGCCGGTTCTGTTTTCTCTTGGAGAGAATCGAGAATAAATTCAAAGCGGGTTCATGGGCTGCCGACCTCATAGCGCAGCTCACCGCTGACTTGATGAAGGCCGACAGCGTGATTAGAATGGCATTGGGGCATTCAGGAATGAATGCTCTGCGGCCTTACCTCGTAAGCTTCGGAGCGTCGGCTGATGCCATTGCGCGCTGGGGCAGCCCGTTCGAGAGGAATGCGTTTATTGCGGACGCGAGAACAGCCGTCAACGAGAGACTGATGGGATTGGTCAATAGCGGATGGTAGATACGACACAGAAGACAGCGCTTGTCGTGGAAGACCACGATGCATGGCGCACGGACCTCGCTCATCAGCTCGAAAAAATGGGCTTCAAAGCGCTTCGAGCTGAAGATGCTGACACGGCCATCGAGTTGTTGAACCGCGTCCCCGACATTGAACTCTTAGTCCTCGATTGGGATCTGAGGGGAAAAGTGGCCCTTCCAACGGCATATGGCGAGGATGTCTTGTCCGCCGCCAGGAAGCGAGGAAAGCACCTCAAGACAATCGTGGTAACCGGGGCCATAGACAATCCGGAGTATCTGGGCTTCAGACATGCTTCTGCCGATGACGAACTATGGACCATGCTGAAGTATCGTCCATTTGCAGTACTGCGTAAGAAGGACATGGTATCTGAACGAGACACAGGTTTTTCGTCGTTTCGTGAAGCCGTGTTAGAAACGAACATTCTGGATTCCTCTGCGGTGAGAGACGAGAACAGTCTGCCTGCACGCCTTGAAATGCCCTTTCAGTTGCACTGGCCTACAGGCAGGCTTATCGACAAGAACGGAAACCATCTGTCGCTCCCGCCAAAATTCAGTTTCGTCATACGCGAGATGCTGGACAGAGATCCGTCGAACCCAAAGAGGGGCAGCATAAGGCGAGAATTGCTGTATAGCGAGGTGGCTGAGAAGTACGTTGAAGGTTGGGCAGTGCAGAATCTTAAGCGCCCCCACGACGACAAGGAATTCAGAAAAAAGGTTCGAGAGAAGGCGGTAGAGATCGAGACTAAGCCCGATCGACTCGCGCAACAATGGGCGCGAGAATTCCGAAGATTCTTGAAGAACCAGGGGATAGGCGACGCGGATGCAATCATTCAGTGTTGCAGGGTTCGCCGCATGTATACTCTTGGCATGGGCTGGAATCACGCGAATCCAGTGCTCGACCGTAGCGAAGTGGGAATTGTGAGGATGCCGCTTAAGGAGTAGAATCACTTGAGAAGTACGAAGCTGCAAGGCAGACAGGCACTAGCCTTCTCGCCTGTTTGGAGGTGCAACCAGTAAAGAAAACTTGCCCAAGGGCACGGCTAGAGTTGTGCAAAGAAAGGTCCAATGCCTCATCCTTTGAGAAGCAAGGAAATGAAGAAATCTTCAAACGCTTCAATGTCAACGGAGCGGGCGATTCGGATAAC
>CAIYET010000953.1 GCA_903925285.1 Candidatus Hydrogenedentota bacterium
GATCTGGGTGACGATTTCCTGCTTGCCCGTGGTGAGCGGTCCGGCGGGGTTGGTGTGCAGGTTCAGTGAGGCCGTCTCGCGGAACCGCTCGAACTGCAGATCCATCATGCCTGTGACGCCCGAGTTGTTGCCACGGAAACGATGCGCCTGCCCCTGGCCGACCAGCTTCAATGGCTTCGCCCGCAAGGCTTGAGACAGGACGCCGTCGCGGGACGGTGTGGCATTTCGCGAATGGTGGCAGCCCAGGCACGAGCGCCGTTCGCCCGGCCGGACGTAAATCCACGACATTTCGTTCAACTCCGAGCGACCCTCGGCATCCACCGCCTGCAGGGCGAGGGGCATATCGGCCGGCACCTCGATCGAGAACGAGCCGTCGGGGGCGATCGGCACGGTGCCCAGTTCGACCGTCTGGTGGCCGGCGTGCACGATGTGCGAATGGGATGAGCGGGTCGTCAGCGCCAGAGCGCCGAGCACCCGGATGGCTCGAATCTGCGGCCAGTCGGCCTTGCCCTTACGCGTGAACCGCACGTTCTGGCAGTTCAGGAAACCCGTCGCGCCGGGTTTGCCGACGCGTTGGCGGTCGATCATCTCGGCCAACACGGGCGGCCGGGCTCGCGCACCCAGGAACACGGGCGAATGGACGGAGCCGGTCAACGACTCGTAGACGGACACCACGCCGCTGTCGCGTGGATCGAGCACGGCGATGACGTCCGAATTCATCCGCTTGCTGCCAGGCCGCAAGATCGTGGCCAGCAAGCGTCCGTCCGGCAGCGGCGCCAAGTCGCCCAGGCCTCCGGGCAGTGGTTGGTACGCCTCTTCGGCCCCGCCGGGCGAGGCGATGAAATTCCCCCGACTGGAGATGCAGGCGAGCTTGCCGCCGGGCAGCGGCGCGGGGCTGCCGTAGCCGTAGGCGCGCAGCCGCACGCCATAGTCCGCGCCCACGTGCGCGCCGACTTCGGTCAAACCGTCGGTGCCGTCGGGTCGGATCACGTGCAGTTGCGTCTCGACCTTGGCGCGATCGAAGAAGTTGTCGGTGCGGATGAACGCGATGCGGCCGTCCGCCATGACTTTCGGTTCGTTGTCGAAGATGGGCGTAAACGTGATCGGCTCGATCGCGCTGCCGTCCGGCTGCATGACGAACAAGGCCCGCGACGGTGGGTTGTGGTACTCTTCGAATGAGCCAATACGCGTCGAGGTGAAGACAATCCGCCCGTCGGGCAGTTCCGCCGGGTCAATGTCGTGGAACGGTCCCTCTGTCAGCCGCACCGGTGCGCCACCGTCGATCGGGACGCGATAGATATGGAAGAAGCTCTCACCGTCCATCGCCACCGCCGCGAAGATGGACTGGCCGTCGTAGGACACGCTGGGCGAGCCGATCGCGCCCTTGCCGGCGTCCACCAGCAGGCGGGGCTCGGCGCCCGGCCCCAGCGGTTTCACCGCATACAGTTTACGGCCGATCTTCGCTGGGCAGGGAATATCGAACTCCGTGTAGGCGCGCGACCAGTCGCCCACGCGGAAGCAGACGCCCCAGGCATCGCCGCGCAAGGGGACGTACACGCTGCAGTCATCGCCGACGAAGGCCAACCCCTCAGGCCAGCGAAAGTTCTGGTCCGGCTTGGTCAGGGCATTGGCGGCGCGTGCAGCGGCTTTGGGCCTGCGGCCACCGGTGGATCCGGCATAGGCCAACTTACCCCAGGGCGCCATACCCAGCGGCCCCACCACGGTTGCGTTGGTCCAGTCGGC
>CAIYET010000954.1 GCA_903925285.1 Candidatus Hydrogenedentota bacterium
CCGTGGGTTGCCACCCACGGCTATTCATGTTTCTCCCCTCCGGGGAAACCGAATCGAAACGATAATTTCCCGTAAAAGTGAAGATGAGTACGCTAAATCCGAAAGAGGCGTATTTCTGAACCCGCAGCGTCTCAGCCCCACGCGCGGATGAACGCTTCGAACGACCGGTCGTAGGTTGCCTCGACATTCGCAGGGAAACAGCAACCCGGCAACTGGCGTTTGGCCAAGTGGCTGTGCAGGCATTCGCAACACGCCGCACGATTACCGCACGACATGTACGTGCAGGTACACCGGTCGCGGTTCTTCTCGATATTCGGGCAATCGGACATGGTTCATGCTCCTCTCATGTCTAGTTCGAGACGCCACTGTATCACGAGCCGTCCGCACGACGGAAATCGGCTGCGGTTGGAACCTGCCTGCAACGTCATGGGTGTGCTAGAATGCATTCGTTCGTGCTCGTGCTCGAAACAGGTACGCAAGCGCAATTGCGAAACTGAGTTAGGGCCAGGAAAATGACGTACAGTAAAACTATCGTATGTCTCGCTAGCTCGCGGAAGATGTCCGGCCGATGCATCGCGGGAAAGGTGTGCGGCACTGTCGCGGCCGGTCGCTGGATACGCCCGGTCAGCGAACGCGAGTCGGAGGAACTGTCGGACGACGAGTATCGGTGCGACGACGGCACGCTTCCGGCCTTACTCGATATCCTCTGGATTCCGTTCAAGGAACCCGCGCCTCACGCCTGCCAAACCGAGAACCATGTCGTCGACACGAGCGCCCGTTGGAAGAAAATGGGGGCGTTTCATTGGAACTATCTCGACAAGCTCGTGGACCACGACGCCCAGACGTTATGGACCAACGGTTGCAGCAGCCGCGGCGGCGTCAACGACCGCATTCGCGCCGAAGAAACCGGCCACTTGCCCGGTTCGCTGTTGTTCATCAAGCCTCTCGACCTATCGATAACCGTCGTCACGCAGCAAGAGCCGTTCGGAAAGAAGCGACGGCGTTTGCGCGCGGCATTTCGGTATTGCGATGCGCGATATTCGCTGGGCGTCCCGGACCCCATTTTCGAGGAAGCGTATTTCCGCAAAGACGACGGCGAATATGCGGTTCCCGAAGCCTACATATGCGTAAGCCTCAGCGAACCGTTCGAGGGGTTCCGTTACAAACTGGCCGCCGCGATCATCACGCCCGAACGGGCACAGAGAGGTTCATGAGTACAATTATCTACACAATAGGACACTCGAACCACTCGCTCGAACATTTCTTAAGCCTTCTCCGGCAGCACGAGATCGAGGTCCTGTGCGACGTGCGCTCGACGCCCGCAAGCCGGTATACGCCGCAGTTCAACTCGGGGACGCTCGAACACGTGCTGCCCGATCACGGGATCGCGTACGAATTCCTCGGCAAACAACTCGGCGCGCGTGCCAGCGACCCAAACTGCTACGTCGGCGGCAAAGTCCATTATGGCCGCCTGGCTGCGACGCCCGCGTTTCAGGAAGGCCTCGCCCATGTCGAGCGGCTCGCCCTCGTGCGAACCGCCGTGCTCATGTGCTCCGAGAAAGACCCGCTCGCGTGCCATAGGACGATCCTCGTCTCGCGGCGGCTGGCCGAACGCGGCCTCGAAATCCAGCACATTCTCGAAGATGGGCGCATCGAGACGCACGACGAGGCCGTCCACAGATTGCGCGATCAACTCGATATGGCGGACGACGACTTGTTCCGTTCCCCCGACGACATCGTCGAGGACGCGTACCGCGTTCAAGGCGAGCATATCGCCTACGCGATGTCGCAGGACGGATGGGAACCGGCAGTAGCGAACGAGGACCCCGAATGAACCTATTCACAATTGGATTCACGAAAAAGTCAGCCGAGACGTTCTTCACGAAGCTGGCGCAATCCGGCGTCAAACGCGTTATCGACGTGCGTCTCAACAACGTCTCGCAACTCGCCGCATTCGCCAAACGCGACGACCTCGAATACTTCCTCAAAGCCATCTGCGGCATCGAATACGTCCATGTACCCGAACTAGCGCCCACGCAAGAAATCCTCGATGCATACAAGAAGCGCAAAAGCGATTGGGAGGCGTACGAAAAAGACTTCCTCGCGTTGCTCGAAAGCCGCCGCCCAGAAGACTCGTTGTCCAAAACCATGCTCGAAGACGCATGCCTACTGTGCAGCGAACACGAACCCGATCATTGCCATCGACGCCTAGTCGCCGAATATCTGCGGGACAAATGGGGCGGCGTCACCATCGTGCATATCCTGTGAGTTCTCATGCCTGGATTGGCGTGCGGATTTCCCAAGGGGTGATCTGGTCGGGTTTGCGCGCGGAAGCGGACTGAGAGTAGAATCACACCTATTTGACGCGGATTCGGAGACCTGCAATGGCGGAAGGTGTTGGTATCGCAATGAACAACGGCGTGGGGGCTGAGCCGAAGAATAAGAGTGGCCGTCTGTTCGCGGTCTTGCTGGTATTGCTGGCGATCGGGGGCGGCGGGGGCTACTACTACGTTCGCTACGCGCTGCCGTTCGTTACGACGGACGACGCGTTCATCGAGGCGGGCGTCGTTCGGATCAGCCCGCAGGTCAACGGACAACTCCAGAAGATTAGCGTCGATGACAATCAGGCCGTGAACCCCGGTGACATACTCGTCGAAATCGATCCGCAGCCGTTCGCGGTCCGCGTGGAAGCCGATCAGGCGGCGCTCAAACTCGCCGAGGCGCGGCTCGAAAGCGCGAAGGCTACGGTCGATTTGACCAAGGCTACGACGGATGCCACGCTCGATCAAGCCGAGGCCGAGGTGCAAGCGGCGAAGGCGATGGTCGAGCAGGCGCGCGCCGAGGTCAGCGCCGCGGAAACGGACGCGAAACGCACGGCGTCGGATTCGGGGCGCTATGACCGGCTCGACAGCAGCGCGATTTCGCTTCAGCGGCGCGAGTTGGCGGATTCGATGGCGCACGTCGCGTCCGCGCACGTGATCGAGGCGCGAAAGGCCGTGGCGGCGGCGGAAGCGAAGGTCGAAGCCGCCGAAGGCAAGCGCACCGGCGCGCGGACAGGCCCGCAGCAGGTGGCCGTAGCCGTCGCGCAGGCCGAGCAAGCGTCTGCCGCTGTCGAGCAAGCGAAGGCGGCCTTGGACGGCTCGAACCTGCAACTCTCGTATACGAAAGTTACGGCGCCGGTCGCGGGGCACATCGCGCGCAAGAGCGTCCATGTCGGCGAAACGGTCCAGGCCGGGCAGGCGCTCATGGCGCTTGTACCGGATACGCCGCACGTCATAGCGAATTTCAAGGAGACACAACTGGCGCACATGCGCGTCGGGCAACTCGTCGAGATTTCCATGGACGCGCATCCGGGGATCATGTTGAAGGGGCACGTGGAAAGTATTCAGGCGGGTACGGGTGCGCGGTTCAGCCTGTTGCCGCCCGAGAATGCCACGGGCAATTACGTCAAAGTCATCCAGCGCGTCCCGGTCAAGATTCTCTTCGACGAGCCGCTCGATCCAAACATGCTGATCGCGCCGGGGATGTCCGTCGTGCCCAAGGTTCGGGTGCAATGAATGGCGAAGAGTCGGCCCCGGCCCATGCCGAATGGCACGCCCCGTTCAATCCATGGCTGATCGCCGTCGTTACGACGATGTCGACGTTCATGGAGGTGCTCGATACCACGATCGTGAACGTGGCGCTGCCGCACATCGCAGGCAACCTCGGCGCGGACGTCAGTGACAGCACGTGGGTGTTGACCTCGTATCTGGTCGCAAACGCGATCATCCTGCCGCTCAGCGCGTGGTTTTCATCACTGATGGGGCGCGCGAACTTTTACCTGGTATGCGTGGGTCTATTCACGATAAGCTCGTTCCTGTGCGGCCTGGCGCCGTCGCTGGGAATGCTCGTGTTCTTTCGTCTGATGCAGGGTGTGGGCGGCGGCGGACTCCAGCCGATCACACAGGCCATTCTCATCGATACCTTCCCGCCGCGCCAGCGTGGCATGAGCATGGCCGTGTTCGGTATGACGGTCGTCGCGGCGCCGATCATCGGGCCGACGCTCGGCGGTTGGATCACCGACAACTACTCGTGGCGCTGGATATTCTTCATCAACATCCCAATCGGTCTGCTTTCGCTGGTCCTGGCCCGAAAACTCATCACCGATCCGCCATACTTGCCGCGCAGGTACGGTAAGGACCGTTTCAGGACGGATTACATCGGCCTTGGTTTGCTGTGCCTCGGGCTGGGTTCGGTGCAACTCGTGCTCGACCTCGGCGAACGGTACGACTGGCTGAATTCGCAATTCATCGCGACCTTCGCCGTGGTCGGGGTGGCCGCGTTGACGGTGGCCGTATTCTGGGAACTGCGTCACAAAGACCCCATTCTGAATATTCGGTTGCTGGGCGAGCGCAACCTGGGATCGAGCGCGATCATCATGTTGATCTTCGGCGGCGTCCTGTACGGCAGCACGGTCGCGCTCACGCTGTTCATGCAGACCTTGCTCGGCTACACGTCGCTCGAGAGCGGACTCGCGCTGTCGCCCGGCGGCATCGTGACGCTCATCATGCTACCGTTCATCGGAGTGATGCTGTCGAAGCTGGATGCGCGCTTGCTGATCACGTCGGGCATGGTCATCATCGGCTGTGCGATGCTCTACATGGCGCACTACAGCCTGCTGGTCGATTTCAGACGGCCCATGCTCGGACGCGTGGTCCAAGGGTTCGGCATGGCGTTCATCTTCGTGCCCGTCAACGCGACCGCCTACAACTTCGTCGCCAAGGAGGCGCGCAACGCCGCATCGAGTCTGATCAACGTCGCGCGCAACATCGGCGGCAGCATCGGGATCGCGTTCACGACGGCGCTTGTCTCGCGCGGAAGCCAAGTCCACCAAACGTATCTGGTAAGCCACCTGACCCCCTACAACGTCGCTTACACGGAAACGCTCAGCCAAACCACGCAACTCATTGCCGCCCAGACCGGCGACTCGACCACGGCGGCCATGCAGGCCCAAACCATGATCTACGGCATGATGCGCCAGCAGGCCGCCACGATGGCCTTCGCGGACGTTTTCCTGGTCCTCGCCATCGCCTCGGCCGCGATCCTGCCCTTCGTGTGGATCATGCGCCGCGGCCACGGTCCCGACGACATGCCCGCGCACTGAAGTTCAGCGCTGCCTGTTGCCGCCCAAGACGTCTACAATCATTCTCAGGTACGCGGTATCATAGTTAACGACGATACGGCGTTGAGATACACTATGACAACGATCGGTTTTAAGGCTCTTCCGGATTTAGCGTACTTCATCTTCACTTTCACACGAGATTATCGTTTCGATTCGGTTTCCCCGAAGGGGAGGAACATGAATAGCCGTGGGTGCAACCCACGGATACAAAACCGACATCCATCGACCCTGGAAGGGTCGCACTATGTCCATATCATCGTTAATAAAGGTCAACATCGTGCTTCTTGTGCGACCCTTACAGGGTCGATGGTTAAGTATTTGTGCCCGTGGGTTATCACCCACGGCTATTCATGTTCCTCCCCTTCGGGGAAATTCAGTTGAGGCGACAACTTTCCCAAAGAACGAGAGCGTCTTATAGAGTACGCTAAATACGGAAGAGCCGGTTTTAGGTTTACGGCAACATTTCGGCGAGGATCTTGTCGGCCTGTTTCTTACGAAACGCGGTGAGTTTCACGGCAAGTTCCGGGCGCGTCAGCGCGAGGATCGCGATCGCGAGTAACGCTGCATTGACCGCGCCCGCCTTGCCCACGGCAAGCGTGCCTACGGGAATGCCCGCCGGCATCTGGACCATCGACAAGAGCGAATCGAGTCCTTGCAGCGCGCTGGCCATCGGCACACCGAGCACGGGTTTGATCGTGCGCGACGCCATCACGCCCGCCAAGTGCGCCGCGCCGCCCGCTGCGCCGATAAACACCTCGCAACCGCGCTTGGATGCGTCCTGCATGTAAGCGTCCAACGCGTCCGGCGTCCGGTGGGCCGACAACACGCGGCATTCGTTCGCCACGCCGAACTCCGTCAACGTTTCCGCAGCATACCGCATCACGTCCCAATCCGATTTGCTGCCCATAATGACGGCTACCAGAATGTTGTCGTTCATGTCGAATCGGTCTCCTTTTGTCGAAGGAGTTAGGAGTTAGGAGTTAGAATTGCGCTGTCGCCGAAGTTCATTCTAACTCCTAACTCCTAACTCCTAACTCCTAACTCCTAACTCCTCTTGAATGCCGACAAGGTCTTCCAGGCGCAACGTTCCCAGGTATATTCCGAAGCGGCCTGTTTGCCATAGCGCACGCGCGCCTGCCGTTGCTCCGGTTGTTCTTCGATGGCCCATCGCACACTCGCGATGATCGACGCGGTGCTTTCCGGGTTGAAGTAGATCGGCGTGTCCCCCGCCACTTCCTCGATGCCGCCCGTCCGCGACGCGGCGACCGGCGCGCCGGCCCGCATCGCTTCGAGCACGGTAACACCGCTACCTTCATACAATGACGGCTGAATAAACGCATCACAGTGCTGATACAGTCCAGCCAAGTGCGACGCGGGACAATACTCGATGCGCATGACGCGCGGACCCCAGTCCACCGGCTCGGCCTCGGCAGGCTGCCCCACGACGATCAGGCCATGAGGAAAATCGTCCTTGAATATATCGAAAACTTCCCGTAGACGCTTCAGATTGCGATACACGCGCGTCGCGCCGACGACGAGCAGATACGGTTGCTGCACGATGCAAGGCTGCGGCATCGCGAAAACTTCCGAGACGCCCAGCGGCGCCACCACGACCTTGTTCAGCGGGATGCCGAACAGTTCGAGATACTTGCGCTGGACGAATTCGGAGGGCGCGACGATTGCCGCCGCATTCTCGCACACCCGTTTCACGGCTTTGATTTTGGCCGCGCGTTTGCGCACCGATTCGTCAGCCTCGCTTTCCCACGCGTACAAATCCAGCGCGAACAAAACCACCGGAATACTGCTCTTCGCAGGCGCGGATTCGAGCGATACGAACAACACATCCGCGCCACGTTGCTTGGCGGCGCGCTCGACACGCCCTTCGATCCCCGTAAACAACCCCCCGCTGTCCACGCACTCGCGATCCCAACCCTCGAAACTATCGTGATTGCCCGCGCTGGTAAACAGCACGAACCGCGTATCCGGCTGAACGGTCCGCATCTTGGCCAAAACGTTGCGCAGATAATACTCCGCACCACCGCCGCGCCCCGCTTCGATTCCTACTAGATTGACGCCAACAATCATGTATGCACACTCACTCGACGTAACCGAGATCGGCCAGTCGTTTTTGTATCAATTCCTCTTCTTCCGGCGTGTACTGTGCCGAATCCCGACGCAGCAAGCCGCGCTCGGCCAACTCGTCGATGACCTTTTCCGCAGCGAAATCCGGCGTGTCGTATTCGTCGATTTCCACATCCAACAACTCGCCTTCAGGCTTCCCGCCCAGCGTCGTCGCTACGACAAACACGCCGTTCCGGCTCAGCAAGCCACATACGAACGCCGCACGCTTCGCGCCGCCGAGCCGTTTGACCACATCCGCGTCAAGCCGTTCGACGTTACATCCCATTTCGAGCAGGCGCACCGCGAGCGCCCTCGCGACCTCCACACCCGCGCCGCCTTTTACACAAATGGTTGCGCCCTTGTCCATGTCCTACTCGACGACCTTTCCCTGCATATCTTCCGGTACCGGCACGCCGAACAAGTCCAATATCGTCGGCGCGACATCCATCAACTGCAAACCCGTCCGCTCTTCGCCGCCGCGCCCGGTTCGGTCGTCCATGATAAACACGCCATCGAAATCGTGGTTCGCGTCGTCCGGTCCCGTGTCGTTTTCAAATGTATAAATACCGTCAGAGCCTACCGCACCGACCGACCGCCAATTCAACCCGCCGAAATAAACTATCAGATCCGGCGCAATACCGTTTACCGCCCGATACAAGTCGCGCGGACGCAACGCCCGATTGCCGAGCGGCCGTCCATCCGGTCCGGGCATTGCCTCGATCGCCGCAGCCAACTCGCTCACGCATACATCGTAATCCGCCGCCGCAACGACGCCTTGTGGTTCGCGTCCTTCCACGTTCAGAAAAACGCGGCCATAATATCCGCCCGACGCCCACGCACGCGTCTTCGACCAGTCTATTGTACAGTCTTCGATACGCCGACGGCCATTCGGCGTTTCGGCAAGGTGCAGCCATCCATTTTCGATGAGCCACTGATTGATGCACACACCGCCCTGCATGGCCTTAGCGCCGTGGTCCGAAACGACAAGCACCGCCACTTCGTCCCCGGCCAACGCCAGCAATTCGCCAACGCGGCCATCGAGCGCCTGATAGTATTCGCGGAACACGTGTTCGTACGCGTTGCCCGGCTCGAACTTCGGATGCAGCGGATCGCAATACTTCCAGAAGGCGTGATGCAGGCGATCCACGCCCATCTCGACCATCATGAAAAAATCCCACGGCTTGCTCGAAATCAAATACCGCGCCGCGTCGAACCTGTTATGCATCAGCGCGAAGATCCGCCCAAGCAACCCATCCTTTTCGTCCGTGCGGAAATCCTTCACATCAAGCAGATACGTCCCGACGGCCTGTTCGAGTTCCGTCTTGAGCGCCTTCGGATACGTGTAATCCACCTGCGTATCCGGCGCGAGGAAATCCGCAACAAGCCAGCCGTTTACCGGCTTAACCGGATACGTCTGCGGCACACCGAGCACGACGACCTTGCGCCCGTGCCGCGACAAGATATCCCAGACGCGTTTCTCGCGGATCGCCGACGAGTTCGCAGTAGTCATGCCCTCGTACGAATAGTCGCAACGATTGCGAAAACCATAGCAACCCAGGACGCCGGGATCCTTGCCCGACGTCATGCAAGCCCACGCCGGCACCGTAATCGGCGGGTCGCAACTGCGCAACACACCCCAGCAGCCGCCGCGCGCAAGACCCTGCAAATTCGGCAGGTCGAACCGGTCCGGCCCGAACAAGAACCGCGGCGCCGCGCAGTCCAGTCCAATGACCAGAACCCGTTTCGCCGGTTGGCGCGTCATTAGTCGCCCGCGCCTTGCGCCCACGCAATCAGGACCTTCGCGACTTCCGGACGCGTGAACTCGACCGGCGGAACCTCGCCCGCCTTGAGCATGTCGCGCACCTTCGTGCCGCTCAAGAATACGTGATTGCTCTTGTCATGCGGACACGTCTTGATCGACGCCATGTTGCCGCACGCGCGACAGAAAAACGAGTGCTCGAAAAACAGCGGTGTGATGCCCATTTCCCCCGGCTCGAATTCATCGAAGATGTAATGCGCGTCATACGATCCATAATAATTGCCCACGCCCGCATGGTCGCGTCCCACGATGAAATGCGTACAGCCATAGTTCTTGCGGATGATCGCGTGCATAATCGCCTCGCGCGGACCCGCATAGCGCATGTTGACCGGCATCAGCGACAACATCGCATGATTCTTCGGATAGTAGATATCGAGGATAGTCGTGTAACACGCCATGCGCACATCGCCCGGGATATCGTCGCTCTTCGTCGTGCCCATGAGCGGATGCAGCAACAGCCCATCGCAGATCTCCATCGCGACCTTCTGCAAATACTCATGCGCGCGGTGGACCGGATTGCGCGTCTGAAACGCGACGATCCGCTTCCAACCCCGCGCCTCGAACGCGGCACGCGTCTCGCGCGGCGTGAGGTTGTACTCCTGGAACTCGATCTCGCGCGCCTTGAGCACATCGAGATCGCCCGCCAGGAATACCGGCCCCAGCGACATCGTATACGCGACACCCGGATGCTCCAAGTCCGTCGTCCGATAGACCTTCTCCGCGATATACGCATGATCCATCGAGAACTTCTCCGCGAGATGCAAAATCGCGACCACCGCGCCCAAGTCGTCCTCGATAGCCACATCGCCGCCCACGGCCAGCCCATCCCCAGTGGCTTGATCCACCGCCAGCAAGATCGGAATCGTCCACGGCAATCCATCGCGCAGATACATCGTATCCAGCACGCGCCGCGCGGCCGCTTCGCCCATGAATCCCGTCAACGGACTGAAAATGCCCTTCGCGATTCCATCGATATCGAACGCCGTATAGGCGTCCACGACGATGCGCGGCAACGCCAACGCCCGTTTCGACGCCTTTGCAAGGTCCTCGCCCTTCAGTAACCGGTCGACCAACTTGCCGCCATGCGGTGCAATAGACATACTCGATTCTCCTCCAATAAAAAGAGGCGCATAATTGCACCTCTCCAGAATGCCAACACCGTTATATCACGCGCCGTTTACCGAATACACGCCGCCCGCGCCGCCAACGGATAGAAAGGATACGCATTCCCACGCCAAGATTCCAGCAGCGGACTCGAGCCCGAATTAAGTATGGTGTCCCGAATGGCACTAACTTAAGGCGTTTTGGCGTACCTGTTGCGATGCTGGATTTCTTTGAACTCATGCCGGTGTTTGGTGAGAAGCTGGTAG
>CAIYET010000955.1 GCA_903925285.1 Candidatus Hydrogenedentota bacterium
ACGGACTTTCCACGGCGCGATAAGGGCTGCCCCTACGGCTTCACCTAACCCTATCACAATCCCCGCCCCGCGTTATTCTTTAATCTCCGGGTAGTAACTCGCTGGTAATAAACATCTTGTCCAGCGAGCTACCCCCACAGACCCGGATTAGCAGATTTCCCGCATCCGGTTCTTCAGACAGAGCTTTCACCCGGTTTGGTAGAGATTATGGACTATACGAGGCAACGCCAACGGATGGCGGCTTAACAGGGTCGCAAAGGCTTCCCATGTCAATATTCTGCCGTTTCCGCGGCGGCGCAACCATCGAAACCACGTCCGGCAAACGGTCAGGTAGTATTGTCGCAATGCACGGGTGTTGTGGGTCATTCCGTAGTAGCTATAATGCCCCCGGAGTTTCCAGTTCAATCCCCGACATTGCTCGCCCACCCTCTGATGCAAGTGCTTGCGGCACCATTCCCAAACCGCTCGACAGCTTCGGGCCAATCGGTCTTTGGCTGTCTTCAGTTTGCAGATCATCCGTCCATCCCGACTGCGGCCCCAATAGTGGGTGAACCCAAGAAAATCAAAGCTCTCCGGCTTATCTTCCGGTCGGCTCGGTTTCCTGAAGTCCACGACCCTCGTTTTCTGCATGTTCAGGCTCAGACTGAATCGGGCAAACCGTTTCGGCAATACTTCCATCACTCGCCGGGCGTCCTCTTCTCGCTCGAAACCCATGACGAAATCGTCCGCATATCGGATCAGGAAACTCCGGCCTTTCAGTCGGCTCTTGATCTCCTTTGCGTACCATTTGTCCAGCACTTCGTGCAGATAGAGATTCGCCAGCAAGGGCGAGATGATACCGCCTTGCGGCGCCCCCTCCTCCGTCGCCTGCCATGCCCCGTCTTCCATCACTCCGGCTTTCAACCATTTGTCGATCAACCGGAGTATCACTCCATCCCGTACTCTTTGACGCAAAAATTCCCGCATGTGTTCATGTGACAGCGTGTCGAAAAACTTCCGGATGTCCACTTCTACCAGCCAGTACGTCTTCCCTTCCTCGATGGCTCGGCGCATGGCTCGGGTCGCGTCAAGCGCACCCGTCCCTTGCCGAAATCCATACGAAAACGGGTAGAACTCCTGTTCGTAGATCGGCTCCAGTATCGTCACCACCGCTTTCTGGACGGTTTTGTCCTCCACCGCCGGGATGCCCAATGGCCGTTTCTCGTTCTTCCCCGGCTTCGGAATGTACCCCCGTCGGGCCGGAAGGGCTCGATAGCTTCCGCCTTTGATCTCCTCGATCAACTTCGGCAGGCGCTCCTCAAGTTCTTTTCCGTACTCTTCGACGGTTTTCCCATCCACCCCAGCCGCCGCTTTCTTCCGTAACTTCAGGCAGGATTCCCTCATCAGGTCCGCCGTCAGATACTGATTCAGCGAGGTCAAGGCCACATTCGGATGCTTCCGCGCTATTTCGGTTATCTGTGCTTGTATCGTTGACACGTTCTTTCAGGCCCCTGTGTGCCCGCCGTGTTGCTCATGCACGACGCTCTGTTCTGGTGTCTCCCTTCCCTACTCACCGGGTTCCCCAAGTCGGAGTTCCCCGGCTTTCTACGGTACTATGAAGACGCTAAGACTTCCCGCACGTCACAACGCCGGTCTCGCTTGTCTCGACCGGCGCTTCCCGCCTTAGACGACCTTTTCGCTCGCCTTCTCCTGCCGTCTCGGAGATGCGCCTGGAT
>CAIYET010000956.1 GCA_903925285.1 Candidatus Hydrogenedentota bacterium
AAGAACTACTGCCGGCTGAAACAGCTTTTGTCAGACGTCCCAATAAGACTCCAGGACAAAAGCCGTATTGGGACATGGCGAATGAGGACGAGCTCACGAAGCTCCCGTGGCTATAGACCTGTTCGGTACCCAGTGCCCTGACAAGAAGGGCTGCGACCGGTTGGCCTCTAGGCCGTTGGTCATCGGATTCATGTGCATCGGAAGACTGCACGAGCCGACTGACCACGTGTTCAGGGGAGTCAACGACCTGTGCTTCTGCTTCAAGCAGAGCGGCAGGCTCAACCGGTGGCACCTCAACAAGGGTGACTTCAGGGCGCTGCGAACGCTGATGGACAAGGCAGAAAAAAAGCTGGAGGCGGCAGATGCCGTACATAAAACAGAGCCAAAGGGAGAACCTGAACCCGGCGATTGACGAGCTAGTCAACAGAGTCCGCGTGACCTGCGAGCAGGACAAGGACCAGCCGGATGGCATGCTCAACTACGCGATGACCAGCCTGCTTCTGGGCACAGTGGCGAAAGACAAGCGCTACTTCAACCTGGAGCGGGCGGTCGGGTGCCTGGAGTGCTGCAAGCTTGAACTGTACCGCAGAGTCGCGGCGCCGTACGAGAACGTCAAGGCAAAGGAGAACGGCGACGTATTCGACTACATCGAGGGAGGACAACTCAAGTGAGCGACGGACCGAGCGACTGCGCGTACAGTGCTGAGTCTAATGCTAACAAGTTCATCAAGGCGAAGTTGGCCGGCATGAAGGCAGTCGCGCACCTGGACGCCGTGCCCAAGTCGGGGACGGTCGTCTTCGTGTACGAGGCGTGGCTCACGCATGTCATCGAGCTGATAACCGACGGGGTGGTGACCAAACGCTGGAAGGCGGAACCGTTCGACAGACCGGTAAAGCGCCTGCCGGTGAAAGGACCGACATGGAGACCCGGATATTACGAAGACCACAGACTGCCAAAGGAGGACTGACAATGGCGAAGAGGGACATCATGGTGTACCTCGCCGGACCCATGACCGGCATGACAATAGAGCACGTGACGACCTGGCGCCGGAAGGCGGAGGACAAGCTGGCGGAGGCCGGCTTCGTGGTGCTCGACCCGGCAAGGGGGCTGATGTTCCTGAAGCCGGAAGAGGTCGTCAAGGACGCCTACGAGGACGAGTTCACGGAGAACAAGCACGTCGTCTTCGAGAGGGACAAGTTCGACTCGACCAGGGCGGAGATACTGCTCGTCAACCTGAAGCACGCCAGCCGTGTGAGCATAGGCACGATGATGGAGATAGCTTGGGCCCATTTATGTGGCCGGTTTATCATTACTGTTATCGAGAAGGAAGGCAATCCGAATATGCATGCGTTCGTACGCGAAGCATCTTGTATTCTGTTCGATGACCCCGAAGAAGCATGCGACTACATAGTAAGGACATTCGGCAGTTGAGATGGCGAGCACAACCAAGAGGAGCTTTGTCAAGGCGCTGACCTGGAGAGTCTTGTCGATAATCTCCTCGACAGCGTTCATACTCGCGGTCACCGGCAGCGTCCAGTTCGCCGGCTACATGCTGGCGTTCGACTGCACGGTCATGACTGGCTTGTACTTCATTCATGAGCGACTGTGGAAGAGGACGCGGTGGGGCAAATACGAGGACAACGATGTTGATACCAAAGACTGACAACCTATTCCAGTGGGCGGACTTCTACCTGTCCATCGACTACTCTGTCATTCCCCTCAGGGAAGGTAAACTGCCGGCGGTCGCGTGGAAGGAGTTCCAGACCCGAAGGGCGACGCGAGTCGAGTTGATGAAGTGGTTCACCGGTTCAGGTTGGGGAATGGCAATAGTCTGTGGGAATGTGTCTGACAACCTGGTTCGTATTGATTTTG
>CAIYET010000957.1 GCA_903925285.1 Candidatus Hydrogenedentota bacterium
CCTAAAGCCTAAAGCCTAAAAGCCTATGTGGAGTAGACGCATGAGTACTTACCACTTTGGGACTGCTGTGTGGCTATGTTTGGGTGTGGCGTTTTCCGCGCTGGCGATCAATCCGCCGGAGGATACGGCGCTGCCGTTGTATATTCGCATCTGCGCTCCGACGAAGGTAACGGCGACGGATACGGCTATACCTGCTCAGGTTGTTGTCGAGAATCGGTCCGGCGATGCGCGCATGACGGGAACGCTTCGTTTGGCGGTGACCGATGCGTGGCGCGTCGCGCCGAGCGAACCGATACCGTTTACGCTCGAAGCCAATTCTTCGACCACGATCGATGTTACGGTTACGGCGGGTGCGGGAACGTATAACGCGATCTATCCGCTGCATGCCTATGCCCGCGCGTTTTGTGGCCCGGACGCCTCTTTGCGAGAAGCGCACGCCGTACTGCATATGGAAACGCAGATCCAGAATCCCCCACGCCCGGATGTCCCTTCGGGCGCTTGGAAACCCGTGATTGTTGGGTCCGACAGCGAACTGTTTTTGTTACGGCTTCCGTGTTGTCGCACTTTGATCCAGGTCTTCGGCGAGCCGGTAGAAACGCGTGCCGTCGGTTGGCATGGCGCGGACGGGCGGACGCGGGCCAGCATCGAGCCTTTCGTCATGGCTTCGCGTCCGGATGGCCGCGAGGCCATCGGCATCCATCCGCCGTGGTACCAGGGGCTGGCGGGGACCGCGCTAATCGAGTATCCGCTGCAATTGCCGGCGGGACAGTCCATTCATCTTAGATTCGCGAACGCGATTCGCGACACCGTACCGCCCGAGCCTTCGAGCGACGGCGTAACGTTTCGCGTGCGCGTCGCGGCGTTCGACACTCTCGACGGCACGTTGGGCGATGTCGTGTACGAACGTCACACGGATGCGAAGGTGTGGCAGGAGGCGGATGTCGATCTCTCGAACTTCGAGGGTAAGACGGTCCGTCTGCAACTCGAATCGCATCCAGGACCACGCAATGACCTGACGTGCGACCAGTCGTATTGGGCCTTGCCGACGATCATCGCGGGAACGCCGACGCCTCTATCGCCGGCCGCGCTCGGGAATGTCGTCGCGCTGGGTCCGATCCATTTCGAGGACGCCATATTCGGCGTCGAGTGGCGTCCGGGCACGTGTGGCATGCTCGATGGCGAATTGGCTTTCACGTCCGACGGAAAACGGCTCGCCGTACGCGGATTCCGCATTCGCGCCGCGGGCGCTGAAATCGGCCAGGGCGTCGTGACGCTCGAAAACGTCTCGCAATCTTTCGATAACGGCCTCCTGCGCGTCCGGCATCAATTGCGCAAGGACGACGTGGCGTTCGATCTCGTTGGCGAGGTCCAGGTCGTGAAAGACGCTGGAATCGAGGTCTGTTTCCGGCTCGAAAACACGCCCGCGCCAAAGCCGTGGTCTGTCGTATACATCGAAGACGTCGCGGCGGGGCCTTGGAACGAATCGGCACGCAGGATATACGCGGGCGTCGGAAACGCGATCGAAGATCCGCAAGCGTTCGAACTCTACTACGATAGTCATCAACTGGCCACATCGGTCATCGGCTACGACTTTGACAATGGGATATCGCTCGTCCAATCCGTCGATGCGCCGCCCACGAAACTCGAAGTAGCCCCGGCCACGCGGCTCTACACCTTGCACGCGCCGCTGAATCTCACGATGGGTTTTCATCCCGCGCGCGATGTCTGGCAAGGCGCGCGGGCGCGGCGGACGTTGGACGCGCGTCCGGCGGCGGGCGGCGTCGCGAAATTGGCCGGACGTTTCGTGTTCGACCTGTGGGGCGGGCGCTACGGCGCGAGCGCGGACGCACTCGAACGGGCGTTTCGGTACGGTCTTACGGACAGCGTGGTTGTTTGGCACAACTGGCAGCGTTGGGGTTACGACTATCGCCTGCCGGATATCTGCCCGCCGAACCCCGAGTACGGCTCGCTCGACGAATTCCGTGCGTTGGCAAACGTCTGCAAAGACGCTGGCGTGATCTTCGCGCCGCATGACAATTATATCGACCTCTACCCCGACGCGGACGGGTTCAGCTATACGCGCGTGGCCTTCACGCGGGACTGCGAACCGATTCGCGGGTGGCTCAACGAGGGACGCGGCGCGCAAGCCTATCGCTGGCGGACGGACGCGTATTGGCCGTTCATGGAAAAGAACGTGCAATGGTTGAAGAAGAATGTCGCGCCGACGGGATATTTCATCGACGTGTTCTCGTCAATCGGCCCGTACGAATCGTGGACGTTCGATGGACAGTTCCAGGACCGTCTGTTCACGCGCGACATGTGGGGAAAGACCTTCGCGTGGATCCGCGAGCAACTTGGCAACGATGCACCGCAGATTTCCGAAGGCGGACACGATCAACTCGTCGGGTATCTCGACGGCTCGCAGTGCAACCACTTGCGGGTCGACGCTCACCCGCCGAAGGGCGGACAAGGACTCACGTGGGCCATCGCCTGCGCCGATGCGGAGCGGGTTCCGTGGCTCGACATGTTGATCCACGACCGATTCGTCGCGCACGGCGCGGGTTACGATTACCGTTTTCGCGGCGGACTCGAGCCGGACCTGCACGGCATTTTCAGCGACGATTACATGAGTGTCGAAGTGCTCGATGGCCACCCGTCGATGGTCCCCGAACCGTTCAGCCGCAATGTGGTCCGAAAGTACTGGCTGTTGCACGATATTGGCCGCGCCTTGGCCTTGCAACCCATGCAAGGCGTCTCGTTCGATACCGGCAATATCCATCGCGCGTGCGTCGAGTGGCAGGACGGCGCGCGGGTCTGGGTCAATCGCGGCACGGATGCGTGGAACGTGGACGGTCACGAATTGCCGCAATACGGTTTCCTGGTTTCGGCGAAAAACGTCGAGGCGGCCATTGAACGGCGCGACGGCGTTATCGTGGAATGGAGCCGAGCGCCGGATAATCATTACGTGAACGCGCGTTCGTGTATGGACAACAAACTGGCTATTTCGATTGCCGATGCCCAAGTCGCGATCATCGAGGGACGCAAGGTCCGCGTGACGCTCCGCTGGCATGCCGATCAACCGACGAGCGAGTCGTTGATGCTTTTCGGACATTTCGTTGACGATTTGGGAAAGATCCTGTTCCAGGCTGACATGCAGCCCCCCAAGCCGACCAACGAATGGCAAGGCGATATCGAGACGGTCAGCCAAGGCGAATGGCCCGCAGATGCGAAGCCGGGCGACATGTTCGAGTTGCGCGTCGGGATGTATCGTCCGGATATCGGCCAGATTCCGTTGCGAGGCCCGTGCGATGATCAGCGGCGCGTGCGCGTTGGCACGCTTCGCATCGAGAACCAAGGCGGGACATGGACACCGTTGCCGCCGCAACCCGATCCGTTCGCGGAGCGCGGGAATTTGGAGCGCAAACTTGTTCACTTCGATGGCATCGCGACAGACGGCGGCTGCCGGATCGCACGCGACGGCGACGCGCTGGTCGTGACACCGTTGCCCGATCATCCAGCGTTCACCGTACAGTTCGACATCGGCAAAATGCCATTCGGCGCGCCGAAGCCTACGCGTGCAACGGCTCTCGCCAAAGACGGCACAAGAAAAGCCGAAATCCCGCTGCAAACCGATGAGGGATCCGTTGTCTTAACTACGTCGAATGACGTTTTCGGCTATCGGTTGGAACCATGAGAGGCAAAGGCTGTAGGAAGTGAGGCTGTAGGAAGTACGACCCTACAGCCTACAGCCTCACTTCCTACAGCCTAACGGTGCTGCAAGATGAGGAGTATTGCGATACAGAGGGCGACGAGTAGGCAGGCGGCCACTACGGCTCCGACGACAACGGCGGAACCGCCACGTCTGGGCGCGGACGACATTCGATTTCCGATGTCGATGCCTTTCTCGGTGGTCATGAGGGCGAGAAGAGTGCGTTTGAGTTCGATGGCGCGACGGTCTTGAAACTGGGCGGTAATGACGTCGCAAAGAACGGCGGCCTCGTACACGCGGTCGAGTTTCTGCAAACATTTTGTGCGGGAGAACATGAAATGTTTGGTTCTGGGAAACGCCGCGTCGAGGCGCTCGATGATGGACAGCGCATCCTTGTATTGGCCTTCTTGGAACAGCCGTTCCGCGCGCCGGTCCAATTCGACCGCGTCGTTGGGATCCATCACAATACCGCCTTCTTGAAGGATGAAGGATGAAGGATGAAGGATGAACCTAACAGCGCTGCTCGTTTTTCATCCTTCATCCTTCATCCTTCATCCTTAACGTTGTCTTCGCCGCTGTTGCGCAGGTATTGGACATAGAAGCGTATCAGGTCCGCGTAACTCGAGACGGCGATTCGCTCATTGACGCCGTGCATGCTCTTGATGCTTTGAGCGTCCGCCGATAGCGCCAGAAACCGGTAGACGTTCTCGGCGATGCCGCAGAAGTTGCGTCCGTCCGTCGCACCGAGGGTCAGATACGGCGTGAAGACAATGTCCTTGCCGCCCTGAACTTCGCGTAAGGTCCGTTCGATACGGGCATACGCGGCGGAATGGGTATCGGAGACCGGTGAAGGTTCGCGTGGAATGCCGATGGGCGTCAGCACAACGTTGTCGTCGTTGATGAGGGCGCGCGCGAAGGTTTTCACGGTTTCGACGGAATCGCCGGTTAGGATTCGGAAGTTGACGATGGCGGTTGCACGGCTGGGCAAGATGTTTTCTTTGACGCCGGCGCTGGCCATCGTCACTGCTGCGGTAGTACGAATGGAGGCGTTCATTTCCGGAACATTGCCAAGAATGTACTTGATTAGCGGACGGAATGCCCACATGTTGGCGAAAAGGATACGGCGGGTGAGCGGCATGCGCGGCCCGACATTGTTGAAGAACGGTTCCGCGAAGGTCATGCTGGCGGGAAACGGGTTGTTCTCGATGCGCGTGATGGCCTTTGCGAGGATGCCCAGGGTGGTATGTTTTGGCGGCGTGGACGAGTGGCCGCCGCTCCCCTCCACTTTCAGTTCGAGGCTCACGTATCCTTTTTCCGCGACGCCGATCGCCGCCACGGGACAGGGCACGCCGGGTACGATACCGTCGAGGATCATACCGCCTTCGTCGAGGACGGATTCGAGTGCGACGCCGCGCGATTTCAACAATTCCGCGACTTTGGGGGCGCCGTTCGACCCGCCCAGTTCCTCGTCGTGGCCGAATGAGAAATAAACGGTACGCGCAGGCTTGAATCCGTCGCGAATTAGCGATTCGGACGCTTCGAGAATCGCCATCAGGCTACCTTTGTCGTCGAGCGTTCCGCGTCCACATATGTAGCCGTCTGCTATTATACCGTCGAACGGCGGGTGAAACCATTGGTTCAGTGTAGAAGCGTCGGCCGGCACCACGTCTTGGTGCGCCATGAGCAGAATGGGCTTGAGCGAAACGTCCGTTCCTTGCCACGTGTAGAGCAGGGTGTATTCGCCGACCCGTTCATGCTTGAGCGTGGCATGCACGTTCGGAAAAGTCGTTTCGAGAAACGCCTGGAACGCGCGGAAGGCTTCGCCGTTGAACTCGGCCTTGTCTTGTGTGCTGATCGTCTGGAACCGAACGGCCTCCGCGAGATGCTGGGCCACGGCGGCCTCATCCACGGGTATCGTAACCGGCGTAACCAACAGTCTTACTCCGTTGCGGAGTAAGATAGACGGCGGGGCAGGAACGAACCGCCCCGTTCGCACGGCCATGATTGATCCAAAGACGACCGCAGTAATAAGGATAACCAGCAGGAGTCTCTTCACACACAACACCTTTCATACAGGCTGTAGGAAGTGAGGCTGTAGGCTGTAGGAAGTGCGACCCTACAGCCTAAAGCCTAAAGCCTACAGCCTACAGTCTTGTATCATACCTTCCGCGCCCACCACGAGCCAAGTTTTTCCCCGAATAGCGCGACAGAGCACGACATCGCGGCCAAGATGGACCAACAGGCACTGGTTCCGCTCCGAAACAGGGACACGCCCTGGAAAACAACTGGACTATTTACCGGATACCTTCGCCAAGACCACAACCGAGGCCGGAACTTCGCAATATGGGCTCGAGTCTGCCGCAAAACCCGCCTTGACGACTTCGATGATCTCCTTGGAGATCATGCCGGAGGCCTTTGCCTCGGCGACGTCTTCGTGGAGCCGCCCGACGATGCGGCGACGGCAATCCTCGCGGCACTTGGCTTCGATGTTTTTGTTGACGAACACGCCCATCCCGCGGCGCGTGTACAACAATCCCATCACTTCGAGGTCCCGATAGGATTTGGCTACCGTGTTGGGGTTCACGCCCAACCGCTCGGCGCACTCCCTCACCGAGGGAAGTTGATCTCCGGGCTTCAGGCGGCCCGACGCAATCGCGAACTGAATCTGATTCTCGATTTGGAGGTACACGGCCACGCTACTATGGATGTCGACATGGATATCGTCGTTGGATGACACAGGACTTCTCCTCGTTCGATGTTCACGGTTACGTTCAAGCGCGGACTCAGCACCTGCCTTCGTTTCAAGGAATCTGGCTGCTCGCAATTCGTCTAGGAGATCCCCCCGCTCGCCCAGCAAGGACCGCATCCCAAGCTTGCTCGCCAAGTCAGGGGTGCCATAATTCTCGGCAACATGTATGACCTCATCAAGATCCGCCAACTGCTCTTGGATTTCCTGGACGGGCCGGATTATCGGAGTTTCTTTGTTCATCACTTGCTCCCTTCTGTGCTGACATGGGGCACACTTGCAGCGTCGCCTAGGACCATCGACAAGAAGCCTTTTCCGTGTTCGGCACGGGTGTGACCGAGCCACTTCCGCCAATATTGCCTCCTTTTCTCAAAGACTGGATAAAATGCGTGGCCTTGCGGGCATGCTGGAAACGAGAAAGCATGTGTGGAATACTTCGTTTTCGTGGCGTTTCTGCCGTCCAAGACGTCCTTCCAAAACCGGATTATATCGGGAGGTGCGCCGATGAGCCAATCGTAGTCCACAAACGTCATAACATCCACATCGTGGGGATTTTGCTCCTCTTCGACGAACGATCCATCCACCCATTGGATTGCGCAAAACCCGTGGGCAGCGGAATCCTTCCTGAGTTGAATGAAACCTTCGCAGATGCCTTTCCGCGTCGTGGATTTTGGAAAGCCGCCCACGAAGCGGTTCTTAAACGTCGTTTCGTCGCAGGGATGAACGCCTTCGGGCAGTACCCTGCGAGGGTACCCCGGACGCGCCTCGAAATCAGGCAAACTCTTTGTAGCCACTTACCTACCTCCCAAGACGGCGAAACGACTTGGAGCACAAGGGAATCCATACGATACCACGTTCATCTTACCTCTCCGAGACACGCGACTTCCAATCAAACGCTCAAGTATGAGCGTCTTCTCACAGATTCGGTCGCCGTGTGTGGGATTGCCCCGGCACGCTTCTCTATACTCGGCGGCATTATCATGTCAAAGGACGGAGGATGAAGAATGAAGAATGAAAAGCGAAGCGTGCGCCTGGGCGGTTTTCAGATCTCATCCTTCTCTGCTTCGCTATTGATGGGAGTATTGTTCATGACTGGATGCGCTACGACTTTCCATGCGGGCGCGCCGAAAGGCGCTATCGATGTCATCGGCCATCGGGGCGCAAGCGCCTACGCGCCGGAAAACACGCTGGCCTCGTTCGCCCTCGCCAAAGAGATGGGAGCGGACTGGTTTGAACTCGATGTGTCGCTGACTCAGGATGGCCACGTCATCGTCATTCACGACGACAAACTCGAACGCACAACGAACGGCGAGGGCCACGTCTCGGATTTCACGCTGGCCGATCTGAAACAACTCGATGCGGGAACGTGGAAGGATCCGAAGTTCGCGGGCGAACGGTTGCCGCTACTTTCGGAAGCGCTCGATTTGGCGCGTGAACGCCGGATCGGCGTCTATATCGAGATCAAGAATGCCGACGACGATTCCCGGCTCATGAAAGATATCATGGTAATGGCGGGCGCCAACGAGCGGATGACGCCGGGAATGAAAAGCAAGATGTTCGAGATGATCGTGGCGAGCGGCACCCGCAATCTCGAATTGACGCGCAAGGTCGTCGCGCTCGTCCGCGAGCGCCACATGGGCAGCCAGGTCGTGATTCAATCCTTCTCGCCGATTGCCTGCGCAATCGCCCAGCACGAGGCGCCACGCTTCCGCGTCGAGATGCTCGCCCTCAAAGACAAGGACAATCCCGAACGCTGGCCCGGCTATCTGAAATGGCGCAACTGGCTCGATGTACCCGGGTTCAACTCGAACCTCGAATCGCTCGACGAAGCCGGCGTCAAACAGTGCCACGCCGAAGGCAGGACGGTTGCGATATGGACCGTCGACGACGAAGACGTCATGCGGCAAATCGCCGCATGGGGCGTGGACGGCATCATTACCAACAAACCCGACCTTTGCTTGAATACGCTGAAATCGCTAGGAAAGCACTAGCCGCGGATTTCGCGGATGAACACGGATCTTGGAAACTTATAGAAAGGGCGCTGTATAGGCAGTCAGGCCTTTGATTCGCGTGGTGGGTTCTTTCGATGTCATTTTGATCGCGCTTTGGCAGGGAGCGGAAATACATTGGGCTCGCGGGAAAAACATGTGTGTCAACATAGTTTGCGCAAAAACGAATTCGGAGGATTCAAGGTCCAAGTGCAACAGGGTAAGTGACTTGTTAAGAGGAC
>CAIYET010000958.1 GCA_903925285.1 Candidatus Hydrogenedentota bacterium
AGTGGTTTGCAGGTGTTCGGGACGCCCCTCTGCGGCTTGGTCCAACTGGCCCAGCGCAATGATCGCGTAGCCCGCGCCCGCTTTGATCGTCAACACCGCCGTCGTCACGCTCCAGTCGTCCGTCGAGGTCGTCTTGAAGTTCACGTCCTCCAGGAATTCCGCCTTAAACTTCCACAGGCCCGTCTCCTGAAACATCCCCGGTGTCAGGAAACTCGACGCCGTGAACGTGGCCACCCCGTTAACATCCGTCGTCGCCGTCAACAGCGCGAACGGCGTCGTGCCACCGGGTGTCCTGACCGACAACCGCACCGATCGGTTCGCCAACAACGCCTGCAAATTCGGGTCGCTCGGCCAATTCGCCACACTAAATGTTGCATCCACGTGGAAATTCGTTACCCCCCCCAAATTCTTCAATGCCGCCGTGTCAGACAGCGCAAGCGATAGCGTGGGCGAGGCCTTTAGCACCGTAAAGTTGAAATCTGCGCTCGTCGCGGGCATGTACGTGGTATCGCCCGGCCAGGACGCAGTCAGCGTCCATGGGGAACGTCCTTCAGAGGCTTCCATCGGGTAGAAGTTACGGCTGTACGTGCTACCGGAAATAACCAAGCCTTCCGGGAACGTGTCCGACACCACACCCGATGGCCGGGTACTCTGGAAGAACACGTTGGCACCGGGGTCGGGATCCGGAAAGATCTGACCCAGCGCCGTCAACGACTCGCCCAGGGTGATCGTCATCGGACTCACCGCAACCGAGATGAACGAAAGCGTCGTCCCGGTGGGAAGGACTTTACAGGTGCCGGAAACCACCGTCACATCCGGCACCTCGCCATCCCCATACGTCACTTCACAGTGCCAGAAATCGTCCGTTTCCGTGTACGCCGCGTCAATCTGCGTAAACGTGTCCATTGTGATCATGTCCCCAGCCCAAGGAGAGGCAGTTGATTCACCGGCGTGCTTCACGTACCAGTGGACCGCGTAAATCACATCGCCATCCGGGTCCGCGCTCTTGTTCAGGTTGCACCGCAAATTGGTGATCGTGCTTGCCAGCGCGGGCAACGACAATGTCAATAGACCCGGCGGCGTATTCTCAATCGTAACGCTCGCTGGGACGGGCGCGGAGTATAGGATTCCATCCCATCCGCGAACGGTACAGGTCCAGGTCTGATGCTTTTCTGTCAGGGAGGCGGAGAGGGAATCGGTCAGGGCGGCCTTGGGCGCACGTGTGATCGTGATTCCATCCGAAGTCCATGTATACACGTACATCGCCGAAGCGCCGGGGTGAACCACTGAAGGCGTCGTCACGGTGCAGACGAGCGGGTCAAGCGTCTTCGGATCCGAAGGAGTGATCTCGATGACGGGCGGCGTGGGTGTCCCCGCCTCATACGCACCCATGTCATAGTCGGAGCCATCGCCAGTGACCGCCCCCAGCCCATCGCCGTCATAGCCCCGCAGCACGCCGTCGATATCGGTGGTCACGTCACCCAATTCAACTGTATTGGCGTTCTTGCCGGTGTCCATGCAGGGGGAATCGCTGGACAGGCGATAGTCACGTCGAGTAATGTCGAGAAACAAAGGGTCCGACGCTATGTTTCCGGTTCCGGTATAGCCGCCTTGGATGTCACAGTAGGTAATGTCCGGAACGGTCGTTCCGTCGATTACCACCTCGTCTGGCGTGTTATTCCAGAAAATGCTATTGGCGACTACGAGGTTTGTCCCGATGTCGCCTTCCCGCAACAGTCCGCCGCCACGAATCCTAGCTGAATTGTTTGCTACCGTGCAGTTCACGAGCACTACTTTGGATATGAGTGAGGTAATCTCGATCCCCCCACCGACCGCAGTATTATTGTCAAATATGACACAATTAGATACTATTGTATTTGATCCATCCAAATACAATGCTCCGCCGTCGTTAGCGGTATTGAAACTGAATTGACAGCTTTCATAGCGGGAATTCGCACCGTAGTCCCGCACGGCACCGCCCGCGTATGCGGAGTTGCCACGGAAGATGCACCCCATCACAACAGCTGTACCGGCATAATTGAACAATCCGGTGCCCGTGTTTTCCTGAAATAGACAGTCCGTGTACGCTGTCGAGGAAAACATCTGGAAGGCGCCCGCACCACCCGTCGCCAAATTTCTAATGAACTGACATTCGAGATAACTGGACGTTGCTCCAGAATCATAGACACCTCCTCCGTTTGACGAAACGTAAATTTTGTTGTCTATGAATAGGCACCTGTTGAAAAATGGACCACATCGGTCATTGAAAACCCCTCCTCCTTCTGCTACATCGGCAGTGTAGAGATCGTTTTCCGAAAAGCTGCAATCCGTAATGCTTGGGGACGCGCCCAGATTGTACATTCCGCCACCCTGCCTGGCGGCGCGGTTCTTATGAAACACGCAATTGGCAATGGTCATGAAGAGGCTCTTGTTGAACATGCCACCGCCGCCGTTGAGGAGGTTGCTAGTGTCCGATCCCCCACCACTGGCATCTCCACCGGTGATCGTGAAACCGTCCAGCGTACTACTCATGGCGCCGACGACCACGTGATACGCTGGGTTTCCGTCGCGTGCCGTGGAACCGTCGAGTGTGGTGACGTGCGTGGTCCAGTTGCGTTGAGTCCGTTCGGTTTCATTTCCGCCGGGGCCGATGCCGATGAAGCCGCCGTAAACCGCAACCCCTTCCTTGAGCACCACGGACCCCGTATTCACATCATCCGGCGCGGGATGAACGATCGACGTCCGGGCTTCATTGTAGACCCCTTCAGCGACCCAGACCTCCGCGTCAAGGGTTGGCGTATTGGCCGCGGCGTCGATGCCTTGTTGGACAGTGCTGAACGCGGTGATCCATGACGTGCCGTCCTGCGCGCCGGAATTGTCCTTGTCGACATACCAGACACTCGCAGATGCCGTGGCGCAGAAACAGCAAACGAGAATCCCAACGGCCTCAAGCATTCTCGCAATGCCGATACGTTTAAGAATCCTCATTCTGTGTACTCTCCCTTCTTGTTCACGACGGAACGCAGAACGGCGCCAAGGCCGCAAACCTGCGAATTATCCAATCATGCCACATCCACAGCGCGGCGTCGGCGCTACGCTTTACACCGCCAGCCGTAAACTGGCATCAATGGGCAACTCGAACAAATCTTTCCGTAGGAGCCGGGTTGAAAAGAAGAGCACCTCGATATTCTCGATTTCACAGGTTTCGGGGTTCATGCGCATGACCATGTCGCCGGGGATTTCCTCGGATTCTTGCTCCGGGTACGGTTTACATTTGTCGATGTAGAGGATATCGCCTTCCCGGTCATACGAGAACGTCAATTTCTTATCCATTATGCTTCCCTTTCAGCCAAACGCTTGGTCATGTACGCTGTAACAATCCAATGCCTTGTTTGCACGCCTACGTCCGAAACCACTACGACAATCACAAACCTGCCGCCGCGCACATTGGGAAACCAGCGTGTGAACATCAGGGCATTCTTGAAACGTGGACTCGGACGTACCTTCTCTGGTTCCTTCAAGGTCTCCGCTATGCATCCGCGATGAACGGGCAGGAGATCTGGATGCCGGGCGGTGACGTGCTCCTCGCGCTCGCGTGTCAGTTCCACGGGGTCGTTCAGATACGGGCACTTGAACGTTTCAGCCATCATAACGCCTTAACGGCAAGGCTTGCGAACGCACCATGTTCAGACCCGGTCCAACCCGTGCCGGTAGTACGCGTCCACGTGATGTTTTGCGAAGCCCCGAACCATTTCTCACCGCCGACGGGCGCGGTAAGATTGAGCACCCGTTGCGCGGATGCCGTGGCGCAGAAACAGCAAACGAGAATCCCAACGGCCTCAACCATTCTCGCGACGCCGATACCACGGGCCATGTCTCACCCCTTCCCTTGTTTCAAAGCCATTCTCCACCCCGATGACTGGCAGGGACGGCCTTTTCTCGTTTGTGGCACAATAGCGGTTACACTTCCACCAACTCGCATACGGCAACCGGCTCGGGCACGGGCAAGCCATCTTCGAGCAGGCCTTCGATATGAAAACGAATCGCTTCGCACATCTGCTGCTCTGTTTCCTGCACGGTGCGTCCGGTGGCGATGCAGCCCGGCAAATCGGGCACATAGGCCGAGTAGTTGCCGCCCGCCCATTCAATCACAATTCCGTATCGCATTGGCTGCTCCTCTTCAAATGCGCTTGCGTCAATATACTCTTTAGCGTCCCTAAGCTCACGTCATCGGACAACTTACCTGGAACAGTGACTCTTCCAGGAATATCGGGATGTTTATACTGCCGGTGGCTGCCACGCGTCTGAATGAAGCCGCCATCCTTTCCGTTCCAGCATCCGGATAAGCTCCAAGACCTTCATACGCTGTCCATCTTGTTTCTCATTTGTGCATCGAATCCGCGCCCCAAAGCCTGCCAGGATGGCCTTTGCTCAATTATATCACGCTTCCGGTCGAATGCAAGTGACGTTCCAGTTCACACTACGAAACGTGGAACCATCGAAGATGGTGACGTGTGTGGCCCAGTTGCGTTGAGTCCGTTCGGTTTCATTTTCGCCGGGACCGATGCCGATGAATCCGCCGTAGACCGCAACCCCTTCCTTGAGCAGAACGGAACCGGTATTCACATCATCCGGCGCGGGATGAACGATCGACGTCCCGGCTTCATTGTAGACCCCTTCGGCGACCCAGACCTCGGCGTTCAGGGTTGGCGTATTGGCCGCGGCGTCGATGCCTTGTTGGACAGTGCTGAATGCGGTGGTCCATGATGTGCCGTCCTGCGTGCCGGAATTGTCCTTGTCGACATACCAGACGCTTGCGGACGCCGTGGCGCAGAAGCAACATAAGAGAATCGCAACGGCCTCAACCATTCTCGCAACGCCGATACGACGGATCATGTTTCAGAGCCTTCCCTTGTTTCAAAGCCATTCTCCGCCCCGAAGACTGCCAGAGACGGCCTTTTCTCAATTGTAACACACTTGCGGGTAAGCGCGCTTGTTTAGTTTCCGTCCAGATCGTCCCCCGATCAATACGTGCGCGCCCGGGCACAATGGCTGGTTACAGGTTCTCCCAGTCTTCCACAGCCAATTCGGCTATTCTTGTGAATTCGCGTGTGTTGTGAGTAACGAGGACAAGACCATTGGCAGCGGCGATTGCCGCAATCATGAGGTCGTTGGCGCCGATCGGCATACCGGTGCGCTCGAGTTCGGCGCGAATAACACCGTAACGACGCGCTGCGGCATCATCAAAGGGGATTGATACGTAGCAAGCCAGGAAATGCTGCTGCCACTCCAGAACGCGAACAGGATTGTTGGACTTCATGGCCCCGTAAAACAACTCGGCTTTGACCACGGAACAAACGGCCACGGAACCCCGTTTCGCCGCATCCAGACGCCGCCGCAAAGGGTCCGACCCGCCATTCAGGTACCGTATGCAAGGGTTCGTGTCCAGCAGGTATTTCATGGTTTCCAGCCCGTCGGCTGCAAGGGAAGATCCGCTGGTTCCTGCAATCCAAAGCCCGCACAGGTCCCGTATGTATCTTGCGCGTCCTGTGATTGGGGGTTTTTCGACAGCACCACCAGCACGTTCAGATCCGCTTCGGTCTCAGACACGGGCATCTCCAGCCGGAGAATCCCGTCAGGGCCTACGTGGACTTGCGTTTCGTACGCGTGCATAAGTCACCTCACGTGCTGTATCATGCGCTCTTATACGACCCATCAGTGGGCACTTGTCATCCTGTTGGTTGTCGCTCTATGTGTCCCAAGTTTGAGATCGCACGTACCAGTTTAACATATCTTACCGCGAATCAAGACAGCCAAGATGTCCTTTTTTCGATTATAGCACACTGGAGGATGAACGCAAGTAGCCGATTGAGTCAACCGGGATGTTGCAGTGCTGTGACGATAACTTGGCACTGGCCGAAAGAACGAGTGATCTTGAACCCCGCCCGTCACCCAGCCTTCGCCATCCCCGCCGTCAGCGCCACCATCTTCAGCGGCCACCGTGATATTCGCTGTTGGGTAGTAATTTCCCGTGTCCATGTAGACCGTATCGCCTTAGCCAACTCAGGTTTGATCAATCTCTGTCGTACTGTTCTCGATCCGTCTGGCCCCGTGGCAAATCGCTACGATCTCAATGGCGTTTTCTCGAACTCGGTAGACAATGCGATAGGCCTGGTAGATTCTCTCGCGAAGTGATTCATCGCCATACTCTGGAACGATTCGTCCCAATCTGGGGTTCTGGGGAATGGTGTAAATCGTCCGCATGATTCTTGAGGCAAACATGCCAGCGTAACGCGGCGAGTCTTTGGCGATGAACGCGCAGATGTCTTCCAGTTGCCGCGCCGCCCTGGGCGACCATCGTATCACGGCGAGGTCCATTTGGATAGGCGGGCCTCGACTTCCTCGTGAGGAATGCCACGGCCTTGGTCAAGTTCATCGAGTCCCGCGTCAACCTGGATTCGGAAGTAGATCTCGCTCAGAACGTCGTCGACGCTCGCGTCGTCGGGAAGCGCCTGAATCATCCGGATCACTTGTTCTTTTGTATCCAGCACGATGTCTCTCCTGATTCGGATCCTTCAGTCTTGATCAAGATTATAGCATACAAGAGAAAAACGGCCATATAAGCTACAAGTCGGAATTCGGTGCGATCGTGTTCCGAGCCGGTCCAACCCGTGCCCGTGCGTGTCCACGTGATGTTCTGCGAAGCCCCGAACCATTTCTTCCCGCCGACGGGCGCGGTAAGATTGAACACGCGTTGCGCGGATGCCGTAGCGCAGAAACAGCAAATGAGAACCGTAACGGCCTCAACCATTCTCGCAACGCCGATACGACGGGCCATGTCTCACCCCTTCCCTTGTTTCAAACCCATTCTCGAACCCGCAGACTTCCAGGACGGCATTTTTCAGTTATAGCACACTCGCGGCCGCCTGCATCGCATTTTCAGGGGGCATTCCGCCCCAAATCAGCACGTCGGGACACAGATCCGCGCCGTTGGGCCATACAACAGTTCCGTCCGCTGCCCGAACGGCGCGGAAAAGTTCGGCATCGCCCCGGATTGCCTCGAACAACGGCCCATGGAGATAAGCGGAAACATCGCGTTCCACGACCTCGCCGTTGGTTAGGGGCATGCGCAGACGATAGGCGTCCAGCGCCTCGACTTCCGCAATCCGCAACATGTTCATCGGTAAAACCTCCGTCACTGCGTTTGTTCATTCAAGTCCTTCAATGTCCAGCAGGGTGCAATTCGCGCGGGCCAACTCCCAAGCCGCTAAGTTTAGGAAGGCCAATGCCGCTGGCGGCCCATGGATCAGTACGCGTCACCGCGTGTGGCAATCTTCACTATGTATTTCACCCGCTTCATTGGGCGGCTCATAAATGCCCCGCAACCCTCCTACGCGCAGCCGCCAGAGCCTTTCGAGTTCCTCGCGCAAACGCTTCGCGTCCATCGGACGCCAAGCTTGCTCCAATCTCTGGAATGCCGCAGCCAGCCGCTTCGCGGTCTCCTGATCGACGATTTGGTAATAGCGTGCGGCTTGGCGCGAGAGTATGACCTTAGACATCGTCCCGAAGCCCGCGCCATTCGGTCCATTCCTTGGAGTCCTGCAACTGCCTTATCTCGGCGATTTCATCTTGGGAAAAAACATCTTCATCGAAGAGGTCCAGAAGGGCCTGGACGCGATCCGTACTCAAACGATCGATCAGTTCATGCGCGTATTCACGCGAAGTTACATGGTTGCCCATGTTGTTCTGCGCTCCTTTCCACCGTTCGATACGGGACTCCGTACAAGTAGTGCTTCGTATTTTTCGTGAACGATTGCGAGTTAAGTATACCACAGCTACCGTTGATTTCGTCACGCTTCGCTCGGCAGCGTCCTGCTTCTTGCGAAATAGTTGGAAGCGGGGTCCTTGGTTCGTCAGGCCGACATTCGCGCCAGAACCGTCAACGCAAACCGGATGGATTCATCGGCCCATTGCCCCTGGTTCTCGATAAAGACCGACGGCCCTTTCTGAAACTGCTGGACTGCGGCTTGCGCCTTCGGATCGACCTTGACATCCGGCACTTGCGCCACGGCCGGTGCCGACACGATCAACCGATAATGACAAATACCCACAACCCTACGCGCGTGCATAAACGCATAACGATCCCCTCCCTACATTCCTCTAACAATGAATACCTGTTGCGATGGTTGAACACAGGCGTTCGCGGTACCTTCAAATAGCTCGCTCGCCACGCACTACGCATAATCAACCATCCCCAATCACCTACACATTGGAATAGACGCAATTTCCCGCTTTCGTACTCCCCGCGAAAGACAGAGTCGCTCACGCCGAGTCTTTGTCACTGCGCTTATTATAGAAATGTACCACACACCGAGCGATTTCACAAGTGCGCCGTCACGAGAGCAGCGATTCCGTCATCTGATTGGAAAAGGGCCATCATTCATTGTTGTGTAGGAGAGTGGGGGAGATTGGCATGGGTTTTGGCGTGGTTTTCAGGGCCGGTGGCGGGATTGCAGGAAAGGCGCAGAGGGCTAAACTTAGAATAGGTTCAATAGTTACGCAACTTCCGTTTTATCGCCATTCTCTTGTATTATTCACAAGCTCTCAGTCTACAACTGTTCCAGCAACCAGCGGCAATTGACCACTTTTTCCACCAAGTCGAGCGGCAGGTAGAAGTACTGACATGAGGGTTCGAAACCGATCCTGGAATCCTCGCAAACGAGCGTAAAGAGTTGGCGGGCCAAATCGATCTCGGATTCGAGGCATCGCGTGATTTCCGCGCGCAAGCGTTGACGCTCTTCGGGCGACGGCGTGTTCGAGGGGTTGGCGAGGGCGTCGCGGGCAAGAATATAGCGCGCTTGGTTGGCGACGGATTGGAAATGGATCGCCGCCGCCCGTGCAAGGCGTAGATCCGCTCGAGCGTCATTGCGCAGGTCGGTCGGCGCGTTCTCGACGGCCATCTGCAACTCTGCAATGCCCGGACGCCAGCCCTGGGCAATCTTCTCGAACTGTGCCGCGAACACTTCCGGCGGATATGGGCCGCGCCAACCGTCCAAATCGTCGTAGGGAATCCCCCACATCGTGGCGCTGTAGCCGGTTTTCGTGGGATAGAGCGCATTCGCCGGACCGCACTGGACCGGAGAGGTGTATACTACGCTTACATGAAACGGATACTGCCGAAATGCGTCGCTCATGAGGGTCCACGCCTTGCGCGCATGAGGGGCGCCTTCGGGGCCAAACCGCTCTTGCGCCAACGCATCCAACACCGAATCGACGTTCGATGCCGGTGTACGACTCATTTGGCAGGCAAGCTGGAAGTTGGGCGAAGGATATCCTCCCATGGTCCAGCCAATCAGCATGGCATCGAGCTTGGTCGACGCCAAGTTGTGGCAATGCTCGGCCACGAGGTCGAGTACGGGAAGGTAGGGGATGCTGGCGATTTCGCAGGTGTTGTTGAACTGGATCTCGGTCCCCGTTTTCAGCCCGGCTTCTTGGGCAGCCTTCCATTCGTTCAGCGCGCGTGGGCCTGGTCCGACGGCCGAAATCGAATACTCGCCCACGGTGGTCTTGATTCCGCCGCGTTCGATCGGCAGGTTCCATTCGCTGACAGACATCAGAAAAACCGATTTCGGCAAACGCGCTATGATGTCCGGCGCATCGCCGTGGCCCCTCCAACCCCAGTCCGACACGAGTACGTTGGCCTTGGGATTGCCACGGTGAACGCCCTCTTCGATCGCGCCTACGACTTCGGTAAGAATATCCGCGTCGCTGCGGGTCTTGCAGTGCTCGCACGAGTGCCAGTCGCCATGAGAAGCACAATTGGTCAGGTTCTCGGACGCGGTGATCGTGTACACGCCGCCCAAGCCGGGCACCTCGCGAAACACGTGTGCAAGCGCGTCGCTCATCCATTGGCGCACGCCCGGATGCGAAGTGCAGAGCGCCGTGAATTCGCCTTCCCGGACGCCGCCCATATCGGGACGGTCTTTGAAGAAGGCCGTCGGCATGGCTCGTGGTTCATTGATGTAGAGATAGACGCCAATGCCGAATTTCCCGGCACGCTCGACCAAGGCGCGCAGATTGGCCAAGCGCTGCTCGTGGCCGGTTCCGAATTCGGGAAACGTCGTGCCGCCGGGCGCCAAGTCTCTCAGAAGGCCCTGCAACCATACGCCATTGATCCCTACGGTCGAGAGCCGCTCGAGCAATCCGTCGGGATAGGGATTCAATTGGGGATTCAACAGTGGATCGCCGTACACGGCAACATAGGAATAGACAAGCCGCAGGCAATCCTGCCGATCATCCCCAGGCTTTGGCGGCGAGAAACCGGGAAGCGGGGCGCTGAGTTGCCGAACGAAGTCGAAACGCGGTTCGGCTGGGCGTCGGATTTCGTCGCCGAAATCCTGCTCGACCACGCGGCGAATCTCGGCCGCGCGACGTTGCGCCGCTTCGTCTGGCGGATGGTAGCGGAGCGGCTCGCACGTAGGTTTCAACCGGCCCAACTTGATCCACAGAAAGTCCTCCTCGCGTAGCGTGAAAGCCAGTCGTTCGGGCGTCATATCGAGAAGTTCGAGCAATTGCTCGTAAGGCAAGAGGTGCCAATTGCGCCGGATCAGGGTAACGTAACCCCGTTCCCTCAGATCGGGCGAAACGACAGCGACCGGGGGCAATCCCATCGATTCGGCCAGCGCCGTGACGTCCTGCACGGAAGCGTCGAGAATTTTCGCAAGCTTGGCCGGCGCGACGGCGTTCCAGTTCCGCCAAACGAATTCGTATACGCGGTCGGGAAAATGACGGCTCACGACCGATGCACGAGCCTCGCCTTGCGGCAGAACCGTTTCCGTCGCGGAACCCGATTGCGTCTGCCCCAACACCAACAATCCGGAGACCAGATAGCTCATACACGACAGACTCATTTGTCTATCCTCAGGGCGTCACAGTATATCGGTAGTTCCAGCGACGATTCGGTGCGCTATCGCCGTTGATGCCCAGTTCCGACACGTCGCCGAAGCTTTGGATATTGTCGGCCCAATGGAAATCGAAGGCCGGTTTCCCTGTCGCCAACCCGACGAGCGCGCGCCGGACGCCGATCTCGATTCCGTTGCCGTCCACGCGATAGTTTGCCGTGCCGGCCGTCTTCCACGCGCCGTCGCTCCACGATTTCACGGTTGTCTCGCGTTCGCTTGTGACTTCGAGGTTCACGACGTAATCGTATCCTAGCCAACCCGTCCGGGCATCGCGGTCGCTATCGAGTAGAAGCAGCATCCAGTTTGCGTCGGTGCGCGGCGTGATGGGCGCCAGCGTTTGGACGAAGAAGTACAGGTTTTCGTCGTCATATGCGGCTTTGGCAATGACGAAATCGTTGCGTCCGGTGTCGTTGCGGTAGACGACGTTTCCGTAGCCTTGATGCTCGCGGTGCGTCACGTCGCCAATGGTATCGCGGTATTCGGGCACGACGTTCGTCCAGTCGTCGAAGACGCCGTCGATGGCGATCGCGCTTGGCCCGGTAGCTGCCGTGCGTTCGCGGACGCCTTTGAACTTTCTCACCCAACTTGCCAATTGATAGTAGTAGTTGTCGGTGTGACCGCCGCGCATGGGTTCGCAGTCGCGACTGTACTCCTGCGTGTACTCATCCACGAACACGCCGCCCCGATAGTAGCTATCGGCGTCGGTATACGTGCTCCATTCCGTGTATCTGCCGGCGGTCCATTCGTTCCATCCAGTCACGAAAACGAAGGCCGGATTGACCTCGATCGCGCGCGTCCATTGCTCGTCGAAGTTCAGTCCAAGGTTGACGGCGCCTTCGCGCGGATCCTTGGCGCCATTGTGCCAACTGCGTCCCATCGCGCCGGCCTTGTGACTCATCGGCGCGGGACCGGGGGTATTGGGCAGGGCGTTCTGACCGACGCCGACGCTGACCTGTTCCGCTTCGCCCTTGCCGTTCTTGAAAACATGTTGCGGGTAGACTTCGAGCCAACTCCATTGGTCCGGTCCGCTCGGCCCGAGCCAATAGTCCGGCATGGGTCGGCGGAACGTGAAGAAGTCCCGCATCGCCGGATCTTTGACGAAATCGAGGTTTGCCAGCAAGAGGGGCTTTCCGTCCCACATGAACCAGAGGTCTTTCCACAGGCCGGGTTTGTAAAGGTCTTGCCACAGACGATCCGTGATCGCGGTGGGATCCCAAAACGGCGTGATGAAGCCAATGGCGGGCGTACGTGCGCCTTGTTGTCGCATGGCCGTGTATTCGCGGCACAGGGCTTCGTATTCGTCCTTCCAGGTCATGGGCGAGTTCGTCGTGTCGAAGAGGATCACGTCGATTCCGGCGTCGGCGAGCATGCTCGCATGCTTTCGGATTGCGAAGGGATCCGTCATGTTGTAATATCCGAGTTCCGGCTCGCCCCAATGATATGGCGCGCCGTTGTTCGGCCACTCGATGGTCGTTGCTCCGCCCGCCTCGGCGATGATCTTCGTATTGTCATTTGGCCCGTTTGGATTGGGGGTGTGCCATGTCCAATAGAAGATCCCAACCCACTTTCCGGGTTTGACCGGCCCGGCCTGTCCGATGTCCGGCTGCGTGCGCCCTGCGGCATCGGTAGCCACCCAGGTGTCTGCATAGACATCTCCGCCCGTGTAGGGTTTGCCGGCATATTGCGCGGCAGCCATCGCGTTCAGCGTGAGGCAGCATACGAGCCAGGTCGCCATTGCGATATCCAAGTGCCCACGATACGAATTACTCATTGTTCCCTCCGCTTTAAGTCCGGTGACGCGATTCGTACACGGCCCCGGCCACCAAAAGGTATTGTGCGAGATAGTAGGTCGCATATCCCGACAGCGCGATTTCGAGTCGCGATGTGTTCAGCAGCATGTGGTTGACGGCGATATGGGCGTCTGACACGACGAAGATGACGCCGCCCGCCGCGATCATCCACGTGGGACTTTGGTGGAGCACGGCCAGCGCCATCATCACGCTCATCACCGTCACGTAGATTGTCACGGCTGGAATCAGCACGTATTCGCCGGCATGGGCCATGCGAATCGACACCGCCGCCACGAGCGCCACCATCGCCACCGCAGTGACGCCAATGACAATGCCCCGCGCGCGGGTCCATCGCAAGTCCTTCGCAAAGGCGACCGAATATGCTACGTGCCCGACGAGGAATGCACAAAGCCCAGCCATGAACCAGGCGCGCTCGGCATTGGACAGGCTGTAGTCGCCCACCGCTCCGAGAGCTACTCCGATGGCGATCCAAGGCCCGAAACGCGGGCGCGAGTAGGCCCACGCGCATACTACGAGAAACAACGCCGGAAGCGACTTGATTACCCCCGCGCCCACGTCGAGATGGACGAGGTTCAGTCCAGTTCCGGCGAGGGCCAAAACGAGGTACGTCATCGAAAGAAAAACGGGCATCGCGAAGTTCCTTATTCGGTTCCGGACATAGACGATAGCCTAACAAATAGGGATGGGATTTGACGAATTCACACAACGATGCAACTATCGCGAGTGTTTGTCCGCCAACGAGGATACGTTTCCGGCAACCGCAGGATTTCTTGTTTCACCTTTGCGCGTCCGAACCCGCTTTATTTCTGCGTAAGCAGTTGCAGCGCGTTGAGGTCGCCGTTTTGCAGGATCAGACCCGACAACAGCGAGAAGAGCGTTTCGGTGACGTTGCCGGAGAAGAACCGATCTAGAAGACTATAATATCCGGCCAGTTCGTTGTAGGCGGCGACGAGTTCGCGCATTTGCTGGGCGAGGTCGGCCAGGGTTTGCGGCGCGGCCTGCGCGGCGCTGGATTCGCTACGAACGGTAATGGCGGCGCTTTGCACATCGAGTCCCGCGAGCCACTCGGCACTGAAGATGGCGTTGCGGACGGTCATTTCGCCGAGCGTCTGGACGGCGTCGAACACCTGCTGGGCCAGGTCGCTATTGCCCTGCTGGTCGAGGTTGCGGCCCGCTTGCAGCAGGCTGTTGCCGAGGCTGACCACGTTGCCGTATTCATTGGCGCCGGCGGACAGGGCCGTAGCGGCTTGGGCCACGTCGGATTGCGTGCCGGCGGCTTCGAGCGCGAGTTCGTAAGACTTGGCGGCGTTGCGCGTATAGGCATCGAGCCGGTCGAGCGCCCGCGCCTGTTCGAGGGCCAGCCGGGCGGCGTCGAGGTCGCCCTGGGTGAACATGTTCGACGCCATTGTGAATGGGGCGTACGCGTTAGTCGGATCGAGGCGGCTCAGTTCCTGAAGTTGCGCGTTTGCCTTGGCTTCGTTGCCGGGTTGTGCGCTATACACCTCGGCCAGTTCCTTGCGAAGATAGGGGTCGTTCGGGAATGACTCGATGGCGGCCAACAGCACCGATTCGGCTTCGTCCGGCGGTAACGAGTCGGTCAAACCGACCTTGGCTTCGATGGATACGCCAGACGCCTTCGCGAGTTCGCGGGCCTTGGCGTCGGTAATGGTGGCCCAGAGCGAGAGGCGGGTACGCGCATCGGGATTGTCGATGGCTTGTTTGCGCAACTCGAGCAATTCGCTCAGCGTCAACGCCTTCGTTTGGGCGACGGCAGGGTCTTTCGCCGTGGCGTTCCCCACTTTGTGCGGCGTGGGCCCGCGCTTCGGGTCGAATAGCTTCTGGAGTTCCTGCAACGCCGTATCGCTCAAGCGTGTCTGTGCGTTCGATGCGAGATGCATTGGGCGGTTCGTTCGTGCGTTCGGAGCCGACGTCTTGGATGTCTCGGCCTGCTGCTGCGGCTTGCGATGTCCGCCGGATGAAAAGACTGTAACCCAGACGATGACGGCTGCAGCGGCCAACCCGGCGGCCAAACTTGCCCATCGCGTCCATGGCATGCGACGCCGCGCGGGTTCGGGTGCGAACGCAATGGGACGGGGCCGGACTTCTTTGACGCGTCCCAGCATCTCCATGACGCCGTCGAGGAGGTCGACCGGGGGCGCTTGCTTGGTCCACTCACTGCCGAGGGATTCGAGGTCCGTGCATGTCGCACACAGCCACCGATATTCCTCGGCGCACGCGGGGCAATGTTCGAGGTGTTTGCGGACCTCCGCTTCGGCGGACGGTTCAAGCGCCTCTTCGATCAACCCCAAGAGGTCGTCTTGATATGTCGTACAGTTCCGTTCGTTCACAAGTCATCCTTGCACACGGCGTATTGCTGGCGCAACGCTACCAACACGCGATGCAGCTTTGTCCGCACGGCCCCATCGGTGCCGCCGACGATTTCCGCGATTTCCTTCGCTGGAAGCCGCTCGAAGAACCGCAGCATGACCAGTTCACGCGCTTCGTCGCCCAGATCGCGCAAGGCCCGGTCGAGCAAATCGAGGCGTTCGCGGGCCATGAGCACCTCGTCAGGCCCCGATCCGGAATACCGCATGACCTCGCCCGATTCGTCGCGCGACGTGCTGGCGTAATCATCGAGCGTTTCCATTGGCGCCGCTCGTTTTCGCTTCAACTCGTTGAGGCACAGGTTGCGCGCAATACAGAGAACCCACGGTTTGAACTTCCGGTTCACGTCGAACCGTCCGCTTGCCGTGTAGACTCGTATAAACGTCTCCTGGGCCATGTCCCGCGCGGATTCGACATCCTTGAGGTAATGCAGGCAAAAGCGGTAAATATCGTGTTGATAGCGGCGTACGAGTTCGGCCAAGGCCGCGTCGCGACCCTGGCTTAGTTCCGCCATCAAGACTTCATCTGTCCGCGCCTCCGATCTCAAGTGCGGCTCCGTGCGTCGAGGTTTCCCGCCAGCATAAGGCTTGCCCCGCCCATCCGGTAGGTCCTGTTCATTATACAAGTGGATTCGGAAAACATCACAGATCGTTACCAGTTTTTCTGCAACCCGATTGTTGCGACAACTCGAGCGATTGTAAGCGAATGATTTTTGGAATACAAGGAAAGGTTTGATGCTTGAGATTTGAGGCCGTGCAATACGGTTTTGCGGAACGATGGGGATTTAATGAGCAAAGAGACATGATGTTCGTATTAAATATATTTTGAGCAGATTGTTGCCGAGGCGTAAAGGATGAACCTAAAAAAGGCAGTAGGAATTCAGAATTCAGGAGTCAGAATTCAGAATTCAGAATGGCAACAGGTTACGGTATCATTCGAAGCGCGAAAGCATTCACCGCGCCGCGCGCAAGGCTTCCGCGCCGGCGCCGCGCGCAAGGCTTCCGCGCCGGTGTTGGGTGAGCG
>CAIYET010000959.1 GCA_903925285.1 Candidatus Hydrogenedentota bacterium
CGGAACCCACCTTGCCGGACTGCGAATTCGGTGGGTTCCACTTCGTTTCACCCACCCTACGGAAGAAGAGGAGATATGCGATAATGGCGAAGATGGATATGGGATTGATTGGGTTGGCGGTGATGGGCGAGAACCTTGTTCTGAACATGGAGTCGAAAGGTTTCGGCGTCGCGGTATTCAACCGCACGGTGTCGAAAGTGGACGACTTCATGAACGGGCGCGGCAAGGGCAAAAACATCGTGGGCTGCCACAGCATCGAGGAGTTGTGCGCGAATCTCGATACGCCGCGCAAGGTCATGTTGATGGTTAAGGCCGGCAAGGCCGTCGACGATTTCATTGAACTCGTCCTCCCCCACCTCGAACCCGGCGACATTGTCATCGACGGCGGCAACAGCCATTTTCCGGATACGATCCGCCGCACGCAATATCTCGAAAGCAAGGGGTTCCGCTACATCGGTACCGGCGTTTCGGGCGGCGAAGAAGGCGCATTGCTGGGTCCGTCGATCATGCCGGGCGGTTCGCCGTCCGCGTGGGAATACGTCAAACCGGTTCTTCAAGCCATCTCGGCCAAGACCGAGGACGGCACGCCGTGCTGCGACTGGGTCGGCGAGGGCGGCGCGGGCCACTTCGTCAAGATGGTCCACAACGGCATCGAATACGGCGACATGCAAATGATCTGCGAGACGTACCATCTCATGAAGCATGCGCTGGGCATGACGAATCCGGAAATGCACGAGGTTTTCACGGAATGGAACAGCGCCGAATTGGATTCGTATCTGATCGAGATCACGCGCGACATTCTCGGCTACAAGGACGAGGACGGCAACGAGGTCGTCGACCTGATCCTCGATACGGCAGGCCAGAAGGGCACGGGCAAATGGACGGTCATCGCGGCGCTCGACGAAGGCCAGCCGTTGACGCTCATCGGCGAAGCGGTTTTCGCACGTTGCCTGTCGGCCATCAAAGAGGAACGCGTCCAGGCCGCGAAGCTGTTCAAGCCGGTCGGCGCGAAGTTCGACGGCGATAAGAAAGCGTTCGTCAACGACCTGCGCAAGGCGTTGTACGCATCGAAGATCGTCAGCTACGCGCAGGGGTACCAACTCATGCGCGCCGCCGCCAAGACCTACGGCTGGAACCTGAACTACGGTGGAATCGCGCTGATGTGGCGCGGCGGCTGCATCATCCGAAGCGCGTTCCTCGGCAAGATCAAGGAAGCCTTCGCGCACAACCCCGAACTTGGCAACCTGCTGATTGATCCGTTCTTCAAGAGTGCCGTCGAGGACGCGCAAGCATCGTGGCGGCGCGTCATCTCGACTGCCGTCAACCTCGGCCTCCCGGCCCCGGCCATGAGCGCCGCGCTCTCGTATTTCGACGGATACCGCAGCGAACGCCTACCGGCGAACCTCCTCCAAGCCCAGCGCGACTATTTCGGCGCGCACACGTACGAGCGCGTCGACAAACCGCGCGGCGAGTTTTTCCACACCAACTGGACTGGACGCGGCGGCACAACTTCCGCCTCGACCTACATCGCGTAAATTCGATACAGTCTCCCCTCGATGAGATGAAGGGAGCGTACCGGATTGAGGTGCATATGCCGAGCACCTCCCTTCGCTCCCATCGAGGGGGAATTCGAGGGAGAACCTGCGTCCTCCCCGCATTCGCGCAACGGCTCGATTTTTGTCGTGCGCACGCGCACGACTTACGCCGTCGTGGTCAGTTTCTGCGAAGACAACTGCAACAACTGCGTAAGCGAGTTTTGATTCGAGTACGCGCTCGATGCTTGATTCTGCGCCAGAGCCTGGATAAGCGACTGAAGCGAATCGTATGTGCTGGTTGACGCCGCCAAGGTCGTTTCCTGAGCCGTGGTCGACGTTTTCGACTTCGTCATCGCGCTACTGCGTTCCGCATCGCGCGCCTTGAGGCCCGCCTGCAACTCGTCCAGAGTCACCGTACCGTCGCCGTTGGTATCCAGCGTGTTGAACTCGGTCGAACTGAGCCCGCTCTCGGCACTCGATAGTACGCTGTCTCCGTTCGTGTCCAAGCTCTTCAGGACATCCGATGCCATTTTGCTCGTGCGCTCGTTGTCGATCCCCGTTACCAGTTCATCCGACGAGAGATTACCATCGCTGTTGGTATCCAACGTCTTGAACAGACTCGAACTGAGTTTCGACTCGGCGGCAGAGAGCACACTGTCACCGTTGGTGTCCAACGCACCGATAAGCTTCGAAGCCATCTCCGACGAATTCCTCGGCGGGGGTGGTCCTTGCGGGGGCGGCCCCGCCGGCCTCTGGGCGCCGGAAGTGGAACTCACCGAGGATATATCGAATCCATCCTCATTGCTTTTCGTCTTCGATGTCCCTTTCATGGCATTCATAACCATACGATCGATGAAACTGTACGCACTCGTCGAGCCAATCGAACTTACACTCATTTTGTATCCTCCATGATTTTCTTGCGTTTTAACCCATTAAGGATCCGTCCTCGTGAGTAATGCGCCCGCCATCCGCGCCTCAAAAGCCCATTTGACGATGCAAACGGCGGGTTCCTGCCTTCTTCATATCATAGGCATTCCTCCTTGGTTGCATGTCCAAACGCCAATACTCCGTTTATTAAGTGCGTTTCTGCCCCGGATCTGTTACAGAAAAATCGTCGTGCCGTGTTGGGCACGCACTCATTGCGCACATAACCCCTATCGCTCTGCGCAAGAAACGCCTGTGTTCTGCCGCCAGCGCACGCGAAAACATCCGCTTGTTCCAGCGGGAGTTTGGGGAAGCATTCAGCGCTGAATGTTCCCTACACGCACGCGCAATTCAGTTCGCGTGCGGCTCGGACCTCGTCGAGGCGGCCTACGGGCGTCGTGACGGGTGCGGCGTGGAGCGCATCGGGATCGCTTTCGACTAAGGCGGCGATCTCGAGCATGGCGTCGCAAAACGCATCCATTGCCTCTTTCGATTCCGTCTCGGTCGGCTCGATCATCAGGCTTTCTTTTACCGTCAACGGGAAATAGATCGTCGGCGGATGGGATCCCCGGTCGATCAGGCCTTTGGCGATATCGAGCGCGTGGACGCCGCGTTCGGCTTGCGGCGCGCCCGTGAACACGCATTCATGCATGAATCGTCCGTCGAACGCGGGTTGGTACGCCTTGCGGAGCCGCGCCCACACGTAGTTCGCGTTGAGCACCGCGCCTTCGGAGACGGCCTTAAGCCCCTCGCCGCCGAGGCAACGGATGTATGCGTACGCGCGCACGGCGATCAGGAAGTTTCCAAAAAACGGGGCCATCTTTCCGATGGACTTCGGCGGCGTCTCGAACGTAAAAATATCGTTATCGAGTACGACGCGCGGACCCGGCAGGAAAGGCAGCAGCTTCTCCCCCACGCCCACCGGCCCCGATCCCGGCCCGCCCATTCCGTGCGGCGTGCCGAAGGTCTTGTGGAGGTTGAAGTGCATCACGTCGAAACCGAGATCGCCGGGACGGCACTGGCCGACGATGGCGTTGAGGTTTGCGCCGTCATAGTACATCAACGCGTCCATCTCATGCGCGCGGTCGGCGATGGCGCGCACGTCCGCCTCGAACAACCCGTGCGTGTTTGGGCACGTGAGCATCACGCCCGCGACATGTTCGTCGAGGCTTTCGAGAAAGCGGTCGAGATGAATGGTCCCGTCGGGTCCGGACGGCACCTGGACGACCTTGAAGCCCGCCATGGCCGCGCTGGCGGGATTGGTCCCGTGCGCGGAATCGGGGATCAGAATCGTATCCTTGCCGTTGCCCTTGTCGCGATGGTACGCGGCGATCAACAAGACGCCCGCGAGTTCGCCATGCGCACCCGCCATGGGTTGCAGGCTCACCGCGCGCATCCCGGCGATTTCCGCCAGCAACCGCTCGGTATCGTAGACCAGCGCCAGCGCGCCTTGGCAACACGGTTCGTATACCGGCGCGGACGCGAGATGCGGATGCAGGTCGCGAAACCCTTCGAGCGCGGCCACGGCTTCGGCCATTTTCGGGTTGTATTTCATCGTACACGAGCCGAGCGGATAGAAGTTCGAGTCAACGCCGACGTTGCGTTGCGACAGGCGCGTGAAGTGGCGCACGACATCGAGTTCGCTTAACTCGGGTAACGGCGCGGGTTCGTGCCGACACAACGCGGACGGCAACGGCGCTTCGGGCACGTCGAGCGCATCCAACGTCACGCCATGACGTCCCGGACGCGAAAGATCAAACACGAGTTCCATGCGATTCCACCTCCAACGCGGACGCGAAATCGTCCAAATCGCGCCGCGTGCGTTTTTCAGTTACAGCAATCAAGAGGTCGTTGGCCGCGCCCGCACCGACTGCGGCCAACGGCAGGCCCGCGAGGTATCCGCGGCCAAGCATACGATCCACGACGCCCGAAGCGTCCGATTCGAGGCGCACCGCGAACTCGTTGAACGTCGGTTCCGCGTCGAGCACCTCGACGCGCGAGCCGGGGCGCATGAACCGCGCCTTGAGATACTCCGCTTTCGCATGGCATTGCGCCGCCACGTCGCGCAGACCTTCCTTGCCCATCAGGCAAAGGTACATGAGCGCGCGCAACGCGCACAGCGCCTCGTTCGAGCAAATGTTCGACATGGCCTTCTCGCGGCGGATGTGCTGTTCGCGCGCTTGGAGCGTCAGCACGAATCCACGCCGACCTTGCGCATCTTGCGTTGCGCCGACGATGCGTCCGGGCATCTTGCGTACATGCGCCTTGCGCACGGCCATCACGCCCAGGTAGGGGCCGCCGAATCCAAGCGAAAGACCGATACTCTGCCCCTCGGCCACGGCGATGTCCGCGCCCATTTCGCCCGGCGTTTTCAAAATGCCCAGCGAAATCGGATTGAATGAAACGACCAAGAGCGCGCCATACGCATGACACTGTTCCGCGAGCGCCGCGTAATCGCCCACGCCGCCGCGGAATCCGGGGTTCTGCACGATGACGCACGCCGTAGCCGCATTCGGGGTGTCGCCCTCGACGATCTCGATATCGAGGTTGGCGGTGTGCGTACCGAGCATCGCGCGGTAAAGCGGACTGAGCGACGGATGACACACGACGCTTCGTCGCCGCGTGATACGCATCGACATCGTCCCCGCTTCGACCACCGCCGTACCGCCGTCGTACAGCGACGCGTTCGCGCAATCCATCCCCGTCAAACGGCAGATCGCCGACTGGTATTCGTAGATGGCCTGAAGCGTGCCCTGCGAACACTCCGGCTGATACGGCGTATACGCCGTGTAGAACTCGCTGCGCGACGACAGCGCGTCGACCGCCGCCGGGATGAAATGGTCGTAAAAACCGCCGCCCAGAAACGAGAGCGGCCCCGTGAGGTTGCGCCCCGCGATGCGCGCCATCATATCGCGCACGGCCATCTCGGACTGGCCCGGCGGCATGTTCCACGACTTGAGGCGCAGACTCTCCGGAATCGTCTCGAACAACGCCTCGACGCTCGGTACACCGATGGTATCGAGCATCTCGCGCCGTTCCGTGTCCGTTGTCGGAATCCAACTCATGCTATGGTTCCTTCACGAATAGCGTGTAGGCGGCAGCATCCATCAGTCCCTCGAATTCCGCCACGTCGGTGTCGGCCAGCTTGAAAAACCAACCGTCCTCGTATGGACTGCGGTTGATGATTTCCGGCGCGTCATCGAGCGCCTTGTTCACCGCGACGATACGCCCGCCGACCGGCGCATAGACGTCGCTTGCCGCCTTGACCGATTCGACCGTCGCAACCTCCTCGTCCTGCGAGAACTCCTCGCCGACTTCGGGCAATTCGACATACGTGATGTCGCCCAACTGTTCCGCCGCGAAATCGGTGATTCCGACGACATACGCGCTACCGTCATCGCGCACCCATTCATGGCTTTCCGTATAACGCAAGTGTTCAGGATACATCGTTATTCCTCCTGTCTCTCCAACCGTCAACCGCGACAAGTCCCGTGCTTGTAGAATGGCAGTTCAACCGCTTCGATTTCCATATCCTTCGGGCCAGCGGTAAAGCGTATGCCCGGTTTCGACAATTCCACCGGCACGTACGCCATGCCGATGCCGTAGCCAATGCTCGGCCCGTAGCAGCCGCTCGTAATCACGCCCACCGGCTGGCCTTCGTGAAATACTTCGTATCCTTGGCGCGGCGCCTGACGGTTCATCGAGCGCACGCCCGTGCGGATCTTATACTTGCCCATTTGCCGCTGCATCGCAAGAAATTCCTTCGCGTGAAAGTCGCTCTCCCAGTCGATGAAACGGCCCATGCCCGCTTCCAACGTCGTGTGCGACTCGTCCACATCCTGCCCATACAGCGTGTAGCCCATTTCGAGACGGAGCGTGTCGCGCGCGCCAAGGCCCGCCGGCTCGACCCGCTCGTCCTCGAGCAAACGTCGCCAGATCGGAACGGCCAACTCGTTCGGCACGAAAAGCTCGAAGCCCAACTCGCCCGTGTATCCCGCGCGCGAAATGATGATCTCGGACCCGCCCCATTTCGCACGGCACACCGTGAAGTATTTCAACGCGGCGACTTCGCCGAGTCCCAAGTCGATCAGCGCCTGCCGCGAGAGCGGCCCTTGCACGTCGATTTTCGCCGTCGAAGGACTGAAGTCCTGCGCACCGCACACGCGATACAGCGTCCGCGCCACGCGTGCGTAAGGCCCGGCGTTCGTCACGACGTACAACTCATCTTCCGAGAGTTTCATCGTGACGATATCGTCGATGATCCCACCGCACGTGTCAAGAATACTCGAATACCGGCAACGCCCGACGCGCAGGCAAATCATGTCGTTGAAGACCATGCCTTCGAGAGAGCGCATCGCTTTGGCGCCCTTGAGCAGAAACTCGCCCATGTGCGAACAGTCAAACAACGAGACCTTCGTGCGCGTATGATGATGTTCTTCGATGATCCCCTTGAATTGCATTGGGAGCAGCCAACCGTGAAAGTCGACCACCTTCCCGCCGCGGGCGACATGTTCTTCGTACAGCGGTGTTTGCCGCATGCTCGCCTCCTTGGACGCACCATTGGCGCGTTCCAACGATAATAGCCTCCGGCGCGGAAATCAAACCCGCACCGGCGCCCAGGCGAACGGCAAAACCCGCGCACGCTGCTCCCTCGTGGTTATTTCCACGTTCGATCGCCAGTCGCAACGGCGCTTGTTGTTGGCAGTACTCTGCCATATCGACCCGGAACGTGTCAAACGCGCAAGAAGTGGCACTGCATCCCTCGCGTTCCTATAATGCAGCCGTTACCACAAGGACTGCGTGTATGGAAAAGGCACTCGGCGTATTGAACGAAGGCGCCAATTCAAGCGGCAGTTCGGCCTCGACTGACGAACAATGCCGGGCGTTGGCCGAACGCATCTTTCGCGGCAAGGAAGAGCGACGCCGCGAACTCGCACGGTTGCCATTCGATGAAAAGTTTCGCATTCTCCTCGAATTGCAGCGCATCGCCTACGAATTCCGTACCGCAGCAGGTCTCCCTGCGCGAAAACCATGGGACATTCCGAGATGAACAGAAAATGCGTCAAACGGTTTGGGGTCGTATGCCTCGTCATCGCCATCGGTGCGTGGCCAGCTTGGCGGCTGGTCAAATTCGGGGGGCGCATCGCGTCAATCGCACGCGATGTAGCGACGCCCTTGCCGCCCGGTTCTCTTTGTCCGCAACGGGACGACTCGACGGGTTCGTCCACGATTTCGACCAACAAGACGCCGCGCGGCCAGGCGGCCATCGCATTAGACTCCACGCAAGAACTCATGGGGAATGAGCGCGGCCAGCCCGTCATCCACCCGCGTGTGGCAATCGCGAAATTGTACGCCGGAAAAGACATCGAAGATGTCAACGCAAAGTTGCGCTCGATTACGCCGTGGAAGGAAAGCGGCTCGACATGGTTTGGCCACCCGAGCGGCGACTACGATTTCACGGAAATCGATCTCGTCGCGCTGCTCTATCTCTTCTTCGATCAACCCGGCAAACTGCATCCCGAAACCGAGAAGTACCTCGTGGATATACTGCTCATCGAGAATGGCGCTACGCCCCGGCCAATGGTCCCGCACTCGCTCGGACTTGTCGTGGATACGGAAAACCATACTTTGATGACCGAGGGGACGCGCTATCTCAAGAACCAATGGTATTATCAGCGCGGAACCCCTGACCAACGGGGCAATCCAAAATTCGACAACGACCGCAACGGATTGGGTTTGTGGTTGCTCGGGTATCTACGCGTCATCCAAAATGCGGGATTCCAAGAGTTCAACTCGATTCCATATCTCAGTTACGGCATGCGCGCGCTGCTCAATCTCGAAGCGTTCCCGGCCAATCGCGAGATCAGGTCCACCGCACGCTACATCATCGACATCGCGAATTGGCAATACGCGCTCGGCAGTCTCGACATGCGCCGGTGCGCGCCGTTCCGCCGACAATCGTATCGCGCCGGTATTACGGACCTCCAGGACGATGAGCATACGCCGTTCATGCAGGTGTGGGCGTGCAATCCCAGCGATCCCTCCCCCACGCCGCCCTTCCGCTTGCGAGAGGAAACTCTCGCCGAAGCCATGCCATATCGCCTTCCCGAAGCGGTTCGCCAATGGGCCCTCGCAAAACCGGAAACGTATTTCGTCCGTTTCGGACATGGCCAAAATGCGTCGCCCGAACTCTACAGCGGCGGTCCGAACTACCTCATCAGCGCGGGCGGCGTCAATCGCGGTTTGCGATCCGAGATCGCCGCGCGACCGATCGCGCTGATGCTGCGCGACGGCGTCCGCGATTTGAACGACTGTTTTCACTTGACTGGCTGCGGCACATGGAAAAAGTGGAACAATACTGGCGTGTGCGACCGCTTCGCATGCAGCAACGGCGAGGTACATGTCCCGAAAAACAAGTCGCCCGTTGCCTCATCCGGCAATTGGAACATCCACGCAGAACCAAACGCGCCCGGCTTCATGATCGCAGTACACAACGCGGCAGGATTGGCGCTCTTAGCGCTTTTCCCCGAATGGAAAAACTCGCCCGAAGATCTCGCAAAAGCGCTTGCCCAGTCCAATCCGAACGCAGCCGATCTCTCGCACACATTCCACTGGCCCACCGGCGAAACCGTCGACTACGACGTGAATGCACCGAAGGGACTCTGGGTTATCACGGCCATCGACGGCAAACCGGTCGACCGCGCATACGACTCATGGGCACAACTCGATGGCAACGGACCGAAGATCTCGTTCGCACGATAAGGCTGTAGGACTACCGCCTATTTCGGCTTTGTCTCGGTGGGGACGGCGGGCACGAAGAAGCCCAGCGACGCGAAGCTGATCGACGTACGGGTGTCGCCCGTCTTACGCGCCGAGATCTCGTGCGCCAGCAACCGACCCTGCGCGGTTTTGGGCAGCAGGCGCATCATGATTGCGATGGCGTTTTTCCCACAGATCGGATTCTTGGTATCGTCGATATATCGCACGAAGCCCCGGAAGTCGCGCGAGAGGATCAAACGGAACGCTTCGTTGTCGAGCGCTTCGATGGATTCGACGATGTTTTCCTTAAAGGGGCGGTAGCTGAAGCTGTTGCCGTAATGCGTGATATCGGAACTGACTACGAGTAACGTCTGGTCGTCCAAGAAGGGGCGCAGGTATTCCGCCACGGCGTCGATCGCATCCATGTCGGTCTTCTTGTGGTAATCGAGGAAATCGCCGACGAGGATCGGAATCAACTGGAACTGTCCGAGCCGCTCCTGCAAGAAGGGTAGCACGGCTTCAATCGAGTACTCGATCTCGTGGACCTGGACGCGATTTTTGTCCGCCTTATAATTGACCGCTCGTACCTCGATAAGCGGCGACATATCGAGTTGCCGGATGGCGAGTCCGTCCAACGGCACGTCTCCCAGCGGGGTTTGGTAGAATTCGACCGAAGGAATCGAGCAACCGCGAAATGAACACCTGTGGACGCCGCCCAGCACGATGACACGTTTGTATTGCCCCGGTTGGATCATACCGAGCGCTGCGCCCGCGATGGCGCCCGAGGTCGTGTACGGCGCGTGCGGAACGATGCATGCCGCCAACCGTTCGCCGACCGGCGGTTGCACGTCTTTCATGTACCCTTTCAACGCAGCATCGAGGTCCACCTTCTTCCCCGGATACCAGATGTCGACGGCAATCGGCAACGCATAACGCGTTACCGCCTCGGCCGCAAAGACGCACAGGAACAGGCCGCACGCACTGAAAAACAAATATCGGCGCATCGCACGTTGTCTCCTTTGTCAGAAAAGCATACCCGTGGCGGCACGTAGCGCGTCAAACGCCGCCCGCAACGCAGCAGGCCGCAGAAAAACGCGGCGGTTTGAAAAGAAATCGTGAAAAAATGAAATGCGGAAGAAAAGGAGATGTCTATCTACGGTTCAGGGTTCCGGCTTGGCTAGCTTCCAGTCTCATCTCCGTCATTATTGGAGTTCCACCCAAACAGCGATTCGAGAAACTGCATGAAACCGGACACCGGGCCGCCTGAATGCGCGAACACATTCATCATCCCGAGCCCAAGCATAATCAGGCCAAAGAACATTCCAAAAGCTATAGGCAGACCTAGCATACAAGATCCTCCTTCTGTTCAAGATCACAATGAACTCTCGATAACCATATGCTATAAAAACCCGCCGCAGAAGTCAACCCACACCGTTGGCAGCGGTGTGAAATGGAAATCCCGTGAATCGGGAAAAGGCCGTTGACACAAGGGAGCATCGCCTAATGAATGCCGTTTCTAGGAGCAAGGTGCAACGGATCCCGTGGCGCATGTAGACTGCGCATTGAAGGAGGATATGTCATGAGGATCGGCGTCTTGCGGAGAGAGGACGTAATTCGGCTGTCACTGGCGGTGGGAGCGGCGGTACTCTATTTCCGCGTGACCAGTTTCGGCTACGTCAATCTCGACGATCCAGGATACGTGGCCACGAATGCTCGGGTGCAGGCGGGCTTGTCGTGGGACAGCGTAATATGGGCGTTTTCGACGTTGACGTTCTCGAATTGGCATCCGTTGACTTGGTTGTCGCTTATGCTGGACTGCGAGATATTCGGGTTGAATCCGTTCGCGAACCATCTGGTCAACTTGTTGCTTCACGTCTTGAACGTCATGTTGTTGTTTACGGTGTTGACGCGGATGACGGGTGCGATGTGGCGTAGTGCGTTTGTGGCGGCGGTGTTCGCGGTTCATCCGCTGCACGTGGAATCCGTGGCGTGGATCGCGGAACGAAAGGACGTGTTGAGCACGTTTTTCTGGCTGCTGGCCATGGGTTCTTATGCGCGTTACGTCAAAGCGCCCAGTCTTGGCCGCTACGGTCTCGTATTGATGTGCTTCGTGTTGGGGCTCCTGTCGAAATCCATGGTGGTCACGTTGCCGTGCGTGTTGTTGTTGCTGGACTATTGGCCGCTACGCAGGACCGGTGGGGGGACTGGATGGAAGGGCCTTGTGTGGGAAAAAGCTCCGTTGTTTGTGTTGTCGGGGGCGTCTTGCGCGCTCACGTTCGTCGCTCAGCAAAGGGGCGGCGCGATGGAAAAGCTCGATGACTGCCCTCTGTTCTCGGCACGCATCCCGAATGCGCTGGTGTCGTACGGCGCGTACCTTGTGAAAACGTTCTGGCCAGTCCGGCTGGCGATTTCGTATCCGCATCCAGGCGTTCATGTCCACGGCTGGACCGTCTTCGTGTCGGCGATCTTTTTGATCGGGGTGACGGCGCTCGTGCTCTGGCGCGCTAAGCGAAGTCCGTATTTGATCGTAGGCTGGCTTTGGTATATCGGGACGCTCGTGCCGGTTATCGGTCTGGTTCAGGTGGGCCTCCAGTCCATGGCGGATCGCTATACGTATGTGCCGCTAATCGGTGTCTTCATCATGATTGCCTGGGGCGTTCCGGAGGCGCTTGCTTGGATGCCGCGTTGGCGTCCTGTGTTAGGCGCGGCAGCGGCGGCCTCGCTAATCGCGCTTTCAGGGTTCACGTGGATACAGGTGGGGTATTGGCGTAGCAGTTTAACGCTATTTTCACACACGCTGTCGGTCACGCGGGATAATGTGCTCGCCGAGATCGCCATGGGGATGACTTGTGGACAATGCGCGGACGCGGAACGGCATTTCAGGACCGCGTACCGTCTGGCTCCGCATTATACCTTCGCACGGGCGAGCTTGGGGGCTTCGCTGGTGTCGCAAGGGAAAATCGAGGAAGCCACGAAAATTTTCTCGGGCTACTTGGAGGGGAAACCGGACGATGTGACGTCGCTTGCGGGTATGGCCGACGTGTTTAGGGCGGAGGGACGGAATGAGAAGGAGGAGGAGTATCTGGTAAGGATTTTGAAGCGGGCGCCTGACAACTTGGACGCGCTGGTGGAACTTAGTTCATTGCTGATACGCCAAAAACGCTATCCCGAAGCTGAAGCGCGTTGCCGGGAAGGTATTGCGTATTTTCCGTATGACGAGGCGATCCGCGCGAACTTGAAGACGTTAGCTGAGATTCGCCGTAGGCAGTGAAGTGAACCTAAAAAAGGCAGTAGGAATTCAGAATACAGGAGTCAGAATTCAGAATGGCAACAGGTTACGGTATCATTCGAAGCGCGAAAGCATTCACCCATTGGGTGAGCGCAAATGTCGCCGAGTCTCGCGGGTAAGTCCACTGTTTTCAATATTCTGAATTCTGACTCCTGAATTCTGACTGCCTTTTTTAGGGTGAAGTGAAGCAAGATGAAGGTCATGGAAAACGTTGGCGGCGAGGTTGCCCGCACCGCCAATTCATGCTTTTTCGGATGAGGTGTTTTCGCCAAGATAGAAGGTTTCGCCGTTGCGGAGTTCTTGGCGGATGGCGTGTTGAGCGATGAGGGCGGCGAGGTGTTGTTCGACGGCATGAGGAGCAGCGCGCAGGCCTGTCGCGATATCGCGCTGGGTGCAGGGGTGTCGGCGGATGAGGTTGAGGACTTCCGGCTCGGTCACGGTTCGGGCATCGGACGGGTCGGACAGGTCTGAGGATGCCACGACTTGAACGTTGGGTCCGAGCCGTCGTGCAATACGTTCGAGGCTGGCTTGCGATGCGGGGAGCGCGTCACCGGCAGGCGAGGGCCGGGCAACGGTGTGGAGTTGCACGCGGTCGGGTCGAATTCGCGCGATGAGTTCCGAGAGGCGTTCGATTTCGCGTTCGTTCGTAGCGATATCGCGCAAGAGCAGGACTTCGAGCCAGTACTGTCCGCGGAAGCGTTTGCGAAATGCGACAAGCCCCTCGATCAGCTTCTCGAACGGTACGCCGAAGCACGGGCGGTTGACGGCGGCGTACGATTCGGGCGTTGCGGCGTCGAGCGACGGTACGACGAGGTCGGCCTCCAATAAGGCTTCCTGGACGTCCGCGTCCCACAGGAGCGAGCCGTTGGTCAGCACGGCGACGGGTATCGCGGTCATGCCCTTGACGGCGTGAATCAACTCGCGCAGGCCCATGTACAATGTCGGCTCGCCCGATCCGGCAATCGTAATGTAGTCGGCTTCGACGCGCGCCTCGATTTTGCGCGCGAGTTCGGCGATCACCGCGTCCATGGGCACGAAATCGCCGCGCTCGATTGTGTGGCGCGTGGTCCGTCCGAGTTGACAGTAGACGCAGTCGAAGGTGCATGTCTTGAACGGCACGACGTCAACGCCCAGCGAGCGTCCAAGCCGTCGCGATACGACGGGACCGAATACGTATTTGAAGTCGTCTGGTTCCATGGTTGGCTCCATGAACTCGGATCCGAGATCTGAGAGCTTGTGAATATA
>CAIYET010000960.1 GCA_903925285.1 Candidatus Hydrogenedentota bacterium
CCAGCTGTCTTTGTCTCTGGATGATGGCCAAGGCGGGACGCGGAAGACGCGGTAGGGAACATGAAACGCTAGGGTATCAAGGCGGCACGACTCCTGCCTTCCATTCTTCCGGGGGCACAAGCTCTTTGAGAAGCCTTGCGGGGGAAAGGTTCAAAGCCTGTGCGAGTCGAACGATGTTGATGACGCCCACGTTGCGGGTGCCGCGCTCGATGTCGGCGATGTAGGTCCGGTGCAAGTCGGCGAGTTCGGCAAGCTTCTCTTGCGATAGGCCCCGTGCCTGCCGATGCTTTCGCACCGACTCTCCGAAGGAAACGAGCACTTGCGCTTCTGGACCTGCATATCCCATACTCCCGATTGTCGCTGGACGCAGACTATCCGTCTACAGGCTATAAGTGACAAGCGAGAATCTCTAATGGCACGATGCGCCAATAAGTACTGGCGTCAAGGCAACTTACGAGGCATCTAAAAGAAGTTGACATTGGGCATCCATTGGAGTAGCCTCATATTAGTTTTTCATGATTGTGGTGGGAGTCCTTCACGGTTTTCGCATCATTTCAGATACTGATTCAATGAAGTGCGCGCGAGGGGGCTTTCGGAAGTGACCGATTCTAAACACAAGCGCAGGCTGATCGTTTTGTGAAATCGCCTGCGAACATTACGGAGATGCGCAAAGTGCAGATTCCAGACATGAAGTCAACCCGACAGGGGCAGCGGCATCGACTTGTCAGGTTTTGCCCAATCTCGAATGGCCTTGTCTTTTTAGCTCTTGGGTTTGCCTTATGCCTGTGGGCATGGCCCGCGCAGGCAAAGAGCTTCACTACGCTCACCGTTAACGGGTCGCCGGTAAACGGATCTGTCTCGTCTAGCGGAGAGAACTACTATCAATTCTCGACCACTGTGGACCGCTATTACTGGGTGACGCTCATTCCCAATGGCGTGGACCTGGACCTCTACGGTCACTACAACACCCAGGTCGGCCGGGCGAACGGTTCGTACGGTCACAGCAACCACCGGTATTCCGACCGCTACGGCACGATGAACGAAATCATCGACTTCCAGTGCGATGCCGCGACCCATACCTATTACGTCGCGGTGTATGGATACCAGGCGGGGTCGTATTCCATAAGTGTTGCGGAAACCGACCCGCCGACGGTGTCGTCCGTGAGTTCGCCTGCCAATGGCGTTACGTGGAATGTGCGCGATTCAGTGCAGATATCGTGGACCGCATCGCAGAGCTTCCACAAGTACGACGTTCAACTGTCCCGGGATGGGGGCGGTTCATGGACTAACGTCACGACAAACCTAGACGGCGCCAACACATCCTGTAGCTGGTTCGTCACAACCCCAGGCTCATCGAACTGCAAGGTCAAGGTCATTGGCCATCGTTACATGTTGACGCCTTCTTCGAACCCGCGGCTGAACTGGACTCAGGAAGCTCAAAGTGGAAGCTTCAGTATCGCGGACGCTTTCTCACCGGTCGAAGGCCACTACTACAAGAAGAACAATGACTCCGCCGTGTACATTTTCCAAAACGCACGTCTGCATATGTTCTCCGCATTAGGTTGTGCGCCGGTTACCAGCGCGCAGGTCTACGCGCGCGTTCGTTTTGGCGATGACGATCCTCGCTGGAGCCAGTATCCGGTCGAGGTAGTGAATGCCTCCAGTCTTGACACATACTATGCCCAGCATTCAGGATCCTACGTCTTTCAGCCACATGATCTGGGCAACGGTTGCGCATGGAAAACTCGTCTGGGCCTCGCACCGCCCCATGATCCCAATTTTGCGGATATCCAAGCGAGCACGGTTTTCGAACTCGGCCTCCAAAATGGCGTTCCAAAATGGAAAGAATGCACGAGCATGGATGACTTTCTGGTCCATCGCGCCGCTGCTCCCCACTTCGAGACGCCCGAACAAGCACGGGACAATATCCTGACGATAGATTATCCTCAAGCGGTTTACGACCTGTTTGGGGGCGCGGGATACTTTGGCACTGGAAACAAGGTAGAGCTCTTGAAACCAGCCAACACTCTGACCCCGCCCATCGTGAATGGCGAAGTCCGCTTCTACTGGAAAATGGCGGAAGGCGCCCAGCAGTTCCATCTGCAAGTGGACAATGATTCGAATTTCAATTCCCCGGTGATTGACTTCGTCAGTCCCTCGAATCAGATCAAGTATCCGACCGCGTCCTCCTTATACAACTTCTTTCAGGACGGGACCTACTATTGGCACGTCAAGGCTCTGATAGGAGGCACGTGGTACGATTGGTCGGACACTTGGCAATTCCAATATCTCACCCCGCAGCAAGGGGAACCCATTTATGTTCCGGTATATAGCTTGTTTGACGGCGATACGCACTACTTCTGCACGCGGCAGGAAGACCTGGACGAAGTCATGTCCGCCGGATTTGATTTTGAGCGGGTCGAATGCTTCGTCTCGTGCTTTCAGTTCTCGGGTTCCGTGCCGCTCCATATGCTTTACCACCCCACCACCCAGATGTATTACTTCGCCCTGGACAGTGAGGAGGCCGCGAAACTGAGCGCCGGTTACCGGGATCTTGGATTCCTGGGGTACGTCTATCCGACTTCCGCCCCGGGTTTAGTCCCGCTGATGCGTTTCTCCAAATCGAACAACGGCGACAGCGTCCTGGTGATTCGCAAAGGCGACTACGCGGCACTCCAGAGTCATCCTGAGTGGGGATACCAGTTCGATAAATGCATCGGATATGTTTCGCCCAACGGCCTGATGAACTCGCAAGCGCAACGCCACATGCAAGGATCCATCGGGGGCGTGGACACAGGCACCGGGGCCTACCGCCAGAGCTACACCGGAAACGGGTTTTCGTTTTACGGATACGGCCCGGCGTTCAACCTTAGCATCCATTACAACTCGCAGAACGGATTCTCATTTCCGCTGGGTCCCGGCTGGACCCACAGCTTTAATACGTTCATCGTTCAAGATGCGTCGGCCAATGCCAACGTCGTTGTGAAATGGGGCGACGGCTCGGAGAGCTACTTCACCGGAAACGGGACAACCTTCACCCCCGAGCCGGGCGACTACAGCACGCTTACGAAAAACGGAACAAGTTTCACCTTGACGACCAAGGACCAAACCGCGTACGTCTTCACCGAGTACTCGCAGTCCGTTTCCGATCCGGCTTTCTCGGACTTGCAGGCGCAGCTCGTCTCGGTCACCGACCGTTTCGGAAACCGCGTCTCGTTTGATCGGACGTCAGACGGCGTGCTTCGAACCGCGCATGATGCCGCAGGCCGCAGCCTGACGTTCAGCTATGACGGAACAAATCAGCGGTTGATAGGCGTTAGCGATCCCCAACTGAGCCGTTCGATATCTTTCGAATACGACAGCAATAGCCGCCTCTCTGGTTACACGAATGCCCGCAGCTACAAAACAACGTTCACTTATGACGGACTAAATCGGCTGTTGACGGTCACGCATCCACGCGGAAACCAGCAGGCCATCGCCTACACGGGTTCGCGCGTGACGGACCACACGGACGAATCCAATCAGGAATACCATTTTGCCTACGACGCAGACAGCACGCCCGGCAAGACGGTGGTCACGGACAAGGACAACAATCAGTTCCAGTTCCTTCACGATCCGTCATCATCGCTCCTGAAAGGCGTACAAGATCCGCTCGGGCACGCCGCGTCGATGACCTACGGCGACTCCGCAAATTCTACATTGCCAACCCAGGTCGTGGACTTCCGCGGCTATCCGGCCAGCTTCACGTACGATGGGCGCGGCAATGTCCTGACCGTAACGCGCCGCATGAACGGGCAGGATGTAACGGCCTCGCTTTCGTATGACTCCGCAAACAACATTACCAGCCATACAGATTTCGCCGGACATACGACGCAATTCATCTGGGATTCCAACAAGAAGGCCCTGCAGCAGGTGATTGACTCGCTCGGCCATTCCCAGCAATTCACGTACAATTCCCAAGGGCAGCCCATGGCCATCACGAACGCCCTCAACAACACGGCCCGCTTTGGATATGATGGCCAAGGCAACCTCAATGCCGCCACCGATGCGGAAAACGACACATCTTCATATTCCTGCGATGCTGTTGGCCGCGTCCGCTCCGTCACCGACGCTACGGGCAAGAGTACCTCTCTCGAGTATGACCCCAATGATAATCAGACGGCGGTCACCGATCCCAACCTGCATCGTGTGAATCAACAATATGACGCGAACGACAATCTCTCCCAAATCTCGTACTTGCGAAGCGGCGTCACGGACCTCATCCAGTACGTCTATGACGGCAATGATCGCCTGATAACGGTCACGGATCCCCTGGGTGGAACGTACCGCTACCAATACAACAACCTGGGCGATGTCCAGTCGCGCGCTGATGCCAACAATCACGTCACGACATACAGCTACGACGTCCGCCAACGCTTGACCCAAGCCGTTTATGAGGGCAGCGGGCAGTCCGTCTCGTTCAATTACGATGCCAACAACAATATGACGTATCTAGCAGCATCCTGGCTGCCTGCGGCCCACCAGATGCAATACGACGAAATGAACCGTCTGAAATCATACCAGGACGCCTTCGGCCAAACGGTCCAGTATGCCTATGACAATGCTGGGAACCTCCATGTCGTCACCTATCCCGATGGCAAGACCGTCACCTACAACTACGACGCGGCCAATCGCCTGACGTCTGTCGTGGATTGGACCGGCCAGGTTAGCTACGATTACTACAACGACGACAGCCTCTGGCATCAGGTCAATTCGAACGGAACGCGCGCGGAATTCGCCTATGACCGGGCGGAGCGCCTCAAGAGCATCGCGCACACGAAGTCCGATGGGACCCCGTTTGCCAGCTATGTTCTGGATCTCGACGCCGTGGGCAACCCCCGTTCGATCACGGGCGTCAATCCCATTGAGCCCGCCGTCTTGAACTCGGACAAGACGTATAC
>CAIYET010000961.1 GCA_903925285.1 Candidatus Hydrogenedentota bacterium
AGTCGAACACGCCTTCGCCCGTCTCCGAGGAGACGGGACAGATGAGGGCATCGGCCAGAAAAGTGTCCCGGAAAAAGGCGCGAATCCGTTCGCTCACCTCCGCCACCCGGCCCGGCTCGACGAGGTCGATCTTGGTGAGCGCCACGATGCCGTTGCGAACGCCGAGCAGGTCCATGATCTGAAAATGTTCGATAGTCTGCGGCATGATGCCGTCATCGGCCGCGATGACCAGGACGGCAAGATCGATACCAGAGACGCCGGCAACCATGTTCCTGATGAACCGCTCATGGCCGGGGACATCGACAATCCCCACGCAGTATTGCCCGCCCAAGAGGCATGGCGCGAACCCCAGGTCGATCGTCATGCCGCGTTCTTGTTCGGCTTTCAGGCGATCCGTATTGCAGCCGGTCAGCAGCTTGACCAGGGACGTCTTGCCGTGATCGACGTGGCCTGACATGCCGATCATCATGACCACGTCGGGGTCGACGCCCGCGCGCAAAAATCCTGGCGGAGCAGTCTTCATGGCGTCCTCATGCGGAGAGTCCCTCGCGCAATTCTTTGTAGAACGTCATCGCGGTGCATCCGCCAAAACCGACCGCCAGGTTCGCGACCTCGTCGATTTCCGCCCACGAGATCCCCATCGCAAGTGCGGCTTTCGCGTGGGTCTTCAGGCACGGCTCGCACCGTTGCGCGATCGAGAGCGCAATCGCGACCAGCTTCTTGGTCCGCGCGTCGACGCATCCGGGCTGGCTGGCCTCTTTCAGGAACTGCGTGAAGCGCGCCAAGGTCTCGGCGGCGCCCGGGTTCGGAGCCGCCTCGGGCGATCCGTCCACGCAACAACCGGGTTCGGCGTCGCTCGAAGCGTGAAGACTTGCCGTGTCCTGTTTGTGTGCCATATCATTAACCTTCCTGCCTATGAAGTTAGCCAGTATACTATTTATTATGACTACCTTGCCGTCGGCGTCCGCCGCACCCTTCTCGACGAGCCGTCCGATGATGGCCGCCGCCGTGTGGCCGCGCGCGTGGAGTTCTTCGACCAACTGTTGCGCGGGCGCTTCCGGTAACGATATCAGCAGTCCGCCGGAGGTCTGCGGATCGTAGAGAATGGGGACGTTGCGTTCCCCGGCGGCATCGTCGATCCGGACCCACGCCATGGCATAGTCCTGGTTGCGCTCGATGGCGCCGGGCAACACGTCCTGCTCGATGCAGGATTGCACGGCTGCGAACACGGGCACTCGCGATAGGTCGATCTCGGCACGAAGTCCGCTGCCGCGCACCATCTGGACCAAATGTCCGGCCAGACCAAACCCCGTGATGTCCGTGCACGCGTGGCTCTCGAACTTGAGCATGAGCTCGGCGGCGTCTTTGTTCAGCGTCGCCATGGATGCGCCAATGGCCTCGATGCTATCGGCGTCGGCGCGGCCCAGTTGCGCTGCGAACGAGACAATGCCCGTACCCAGCGGCTTCGTCAGCACCAGCACGTCGCCGGGGCGCGCGCGATCGCGCTGGATCACGCGCCGTGGGTCGATCAGTCCCGTCACTGCAAACCCGCATTTGATCTCCGCGTCATGCAGACTATGGCCGCCGAGCAATGCACACCCGGCTTCCTCAAGTTTCCGTAGGCCACCGCGGAGTATCGCCTCCATGATGGCGCCGTCGAGTTCGTCGATGGGAAAGCCGATGATGGACAGCGCGGTGAGCGGACGTCCGCCCATCGCATAGATGTCGCTCAAGCTGTTGGCCGCGGCAATTTGGCCAAACAAATACGGGTCATCCACGCACGGCGTGAACACGTCCACGGTCTGCACCAGCGCGTGTTCCTCATCCAACTGGTAGACACCGGCATCGTCGCCCGCGGCCGTGCCCAGCAGCACGTTGGGATCCATCGAGGCCGGCAATGCGCTCACGATGCGCAACAGATCCGCCTGTCCGATCTTCGACGCGCAGCCCGCTCGGTGAACGTGCCGCATCTAGGCCACGCGGCCGGGTTTAGCGGGCATCTTCTCGCCCGCGCAATGGCATACGTTGAACTGTTTGAAGACGTCGCACGGGCACGCCTTCTTCGGATCGCACACGCAGTGGCCCAGCTTGACGGAACGCGCCATTACCACCTTGCGGCGTTTAAGATCCACAGTCAAAATTTTTCTCCTTCCGGTACGCCCAGCCCTGGTAGCGCGACGTTTCCAACGTCCTGGTAGCGCGACGTTTCCAACGTCGCCGCCGCACGGCAGCAAG
>CAIYET010000962.1 GCA_903925285.1 Candidatus Hydrogenedentota bacterium
TCCTGACCGGACGCATCCAACTGCAGTCGAAGCTGTCCGCGTACCGGGTTAGGTCCGCAGGAGACGAGGCGCGTCGCGACAAACCCGAGCGGCGACTCGTAGCTGACTTCCTGCCCGCTTCCTTGGCTGCCGCTCGCGACCTCGAACGCGTAGAGCTTCAGCGTGACAGACGCCGCGTACTCACCGGTGAGCCTCTGCAGCGCAACCTTCAGCGACCCATCGGCTGCATACAGGGCATGCGGGATCACGACGCGAAGCGTCTCACAGCGCGCAGAACCAAACCGAACCCGGCCGACAGCCACTCCGTTGGCACGCACTATCTGCTCGAAGTTGCCAACTCGGTCGTGGATGCAGACAAGCTCTGCAATGTAGCCGTAGCGTCTGTCCAAGGTAGCGATCTGGAACGACAGAGAGTCCGTGGAGATGTCGAATGCATGACCAAGCCTGTTGCCCCGCCCTGTGCGTCGCTTGCAGTACGGCGACGGGACCGACTCGCCGCAAAAGGCGGAGAATGCCGGTTCGGAATAGACCAACTTGTCCTGCAGCGGTACGGAGCGCAACCTGACCTGGTACAGAGAGTCAGGCACGACTTCCTCCGTCCATGCGCAACACAACGACGTTACGACAGGGATGCCCAGTCCATTCGGCTCCACGACAGCGTCAGCGTGCGGGTACTTGTTGTTGGAATCAGGCATCGCGCTGACGGGCATCGGCAACCCTGTCCAGTTCGCCCATATCTCCTGCTTGCCGCTCAGGTTTGCCTGTTGCCAAGCAGCGATTCCATTCTTCGTGCACGACGGGTAGTCGGCCGCAATTCCAGGGGGGCTGAGCGGCACGGGCGCACTCCAGGCGCTCCAAATGGCCCACGTGAAGTGATTGCTTCGTACGACCGTGTTGGTCTGCACATCGCACCACGCAGTCCAGACCAAGTCACCGAATGCCTCGGTCGACGGATGGCGTGCGGGAGCGGTTGACACTTGCCAGGCCGGAGAGAACGGCATGGGCCCCCACAGGGAAGGAGGGATAAGTGCGGTGCTGTACCTGACTGCCTGTCCGCTCTGCCAGACCAGATGTACCGCATCGCCCGGCGTGCAAGCGATGCTGACAAAGCTGTCCGCGGCTGCGCCCCCGGCCCCAGGGACGGGCTGGACGAACACCTGCCCAGAATCGAACTTGGCTACCCAGTCCTGAATTGTGCCTGCGCCGACGTCCAAGACCGCAAAGGCGGCGAAGCCGTAGACGCGAGATGAAGTTGGCGGCGGCGGCGGGACCGCCAATGCAGGTGGACAGACCCTGTGGAAGGAATCAGCCTGATAGAGCAGCACGTGCTTCCAGCGTCCCGGAAGCGACATGACCGCACCCCAGACCGCATTGTCCCGTACGTAGGTCTCGATGGGTAGTCCTGGCTGGCTGGGGCGAATCGCCGACGCGCCGCCCAAATCGACCGTCCGCAGCGCGTCCCAGGTCAAACCCCAGTCAGGCGACGACGCCTGCATAACCCTACCGTAGGCTTGGTATGCCACGTAGCTGCGAACTCCGCCTGGGTCACGGGCCAGTCGCGGGCCGGTATTCGGCCCAGTGGCCTGCGAGTTGTTCGATGACGGGTTCGACGGTATGTTGATGGCCACCCCGTCTGAGTACGGACCGAGGTTGTGACTCCGGTCCGTTCCTCTGACGTACCACCAAGTTGTGTGGCCGCGCCATCCCGGGTTCACTGCGAACATCCTGGCCGGAAAGAGGATCGGCCCCTCGTTCAAATCCTGGGCTATCGGAAACGGGTTCAGAGACGCGTTCACTTGGTATCCGCCAATGGTGTTGACGCTCCCGAATTGCGGGTCATCCTCCAGCACATGCCATTTGGTTGACACCGCATCGAACTCCGGCAGATACGCGACGGCAAGCCCGGCCGGTTGCGGCGGTGGCACGTTGTCGTGGCTAGAGCCGTCCTGCTGGATCGGCGCAGATGCCGCGTCGGCGTCCCCGTCGTATGCCCGCACGCGATAGGAATAGTGTATATCGGGCATGGCATTTATGTCACAGAGAGAACCGCTGGTGCTCGCGCCTACATAATCGAAGTAGTCGGCTGGCTGTGTGGGCGTCAGATCGAGATTCTTCCGGTACACCAAGCACCACGTCGATGGCGGCGCATTCCATGTAAGTTGCACGCTCCAACCATTGTCGGCCGGGACGTCTGCCAGAGCGAGATTCGTCGGGGCGGTGGGAAACTGAGGAATGGGCAACCCTGACGGAATCGCCGACACAACGATCCTCGGCTGATACGCTGGAGCCTCGTTGACGCAGATCTTATAGAAGTACGGTATGGAGTACCTCACTCCATAGTCGTACCAATCGAACTGCCAGTTGTCCGGGTGCTGTCCAGGTACATCCTCGGTGTGCTTCAACTCCCAAGGGCCGTCTTCAGAAGGGCCCCGGTATACGTAGACGTGGTCCGTGTGGCTTGTGGTTTGAAACA
>CAIYET010000963.1 GCA_903925285.1 Candidatus Hydrogenedentota bacterium
GGCAACTGGCCAAGCGGGGTTACGGCTCCGTCCCGATCCCATTGCACGTGCACCCGGCCCCCGTATGTATCTACGAAAACCGCCGGAAATCCGATTCCCGCTACTACCATTTCCTGTTCACCCAATGGGTGAACTCCTGGACTCGCCTGATTCGTCTCCATGTCCCGCATCGTGAGCTACTTCCAACTACCAACGCAAGATCCAAATGCCTTTTTTAGGGTTACGGAATAGCGCTGCGTAGCCATGTTCAGTGTTCTCCCCCGTTGGTTTATCGGGCATCTGAATGGTAGCCCCTTTGCCCCTTGTGGTCAAGAGGGTTTCATCATGATGCCTGTCCTGCGTATACCCCGTATGGGGTAGTGCAGCGGAGCCCTTGGTGGCGGCGTTCATGTCAGAGGTGCAAGGCCGCCAGGTTTGCCTTCGGGGATTGCTGCCGCAACCTACTTCTCCATTGGCGGCAGAGCATCCCAATCCGGCAACTCGGCCATCAGGATGTTTTCGGCGCCGGAGCGGCTGGAGGTGAATACAACCGCCTTGTTATCGGGCGTGAAGGAGGCATGCGGATGCGTGTCGAATCCCTTGCCGAGGTGGCCTTGGGTCAATAGACGCCGCTCGTTGGTGTCGGCCTTGATCAGCCAGATGTTGCGGTCGAAATCGTCGCCCAGCACCCATTTTGCGTCGGGGCTGCCGTGCGTGTGCCACGCGGGGTATTGGGCGTGTAGCGTGGGACGGGCCATGGCGACGTCGGCGCTGACGATGCCGTTCATGAGATTCTTGTGCGCATCGTCATACGGCCAGATCGTGAAGAGGACACGTTCACTGCTGGGAAGCAACGCACAGTCCGGTATCGTCCCGTTTTGTCTATTCATTGGGCGCCGCAGCAAGCGCGGGCCGCACATCGCACGAGGCGTCAACGGATTCCCTCAAAGTCCACCCGCGCTTACGCCATTCCTCGATCACTTTTGCATTCATATCCGCAACTTGTTCCGACGCCGGCATACCTGCATAGCGTTCGGCCATCTGGCGTTTGATTTCCCAAGTCTGCTCCAACCAGTCCTTCGTTTCACTCATAAATCAACACCTCTTCGGGCGTCGCGATTTCGAAATGGTACGGATATCCTTCCGAAAGCGTGACGGCCTTCAGCCGCTGCCGTGCAAACTCATTGGCCAAGTGGCGGCAGTTCCAACTTACCATGGTCTCAATCTGCGGATTGAGAACGACATATGCGACGTGTACGGCGTCATCGCGCTTGTCGGGTGGAAACACGCGATTTCGCATGTACGCATCGACAAGAAAATCGAGGTGTCGCATGTCGGGCGGCGGCAAGACCACAAGCCTCGTGGAAGTTTTCTGTAACCCGCTCAAGGCTTAACGCCTAGAATCTGCCTCTTACCGTTTCCGATATTCTCCTTGTTCTCGTTGTCCTTATTATCTTGCTCCACGGCGCAGGCTATGGGATTTCCTCGAAGAGTTCGGATTGGGCGGCTTTCTTGTCGAGGGTGTGGGTGGTCTCACAACCTTGTTGTCTTGCGTTGAGGCCAATCAAAATGTCCGCGAGGTCAAGGTTGGTCGCGCGGCCGATGGCGAGAAACTGATTTACACCTGCCGTTGATTGAAAGGCCAATGCAGGCGCGTCGAGTAGCGCATCGATGGTATCGAGAATCTTGTCGCGATCCAGCCGGTAACTGGAACGGAGCACCCACAGTAGCTCGAGAAGAACCAGATCGGTCACCCTAAACGTCTCATCTCGTTCCTCGGCGGCTCTGAGCAGGGCTTCGACCCGCTCAAGTGCCGCCGTGTCGTCGCCGGTCAGCAAACGTACCAGGACATTAGTGTCGAGCGCTTTCATAACTCGCCCTTGCGGAACGCTTCCGCGACTCCTTCGTCAATCTCATCCAGGGTCAACGGTCGCTGGATATAGGGACGGAGCATGCCCGCAATTTTGGAAAGTGCGCGGGGTTTCATACGTATCCGCATCGCCCGGTCATTCTCGATTTCGACTTCGAGTTGGTCCCCCGCATGCACGTGGAGCCGCTCCAGAATATCCTTAGGGACGTCAATGAGTCCTTCGGGTGTAACAGTCGCTGTCGCCATTGTTCAAACTCCTCACTTGGGCCATGGTGTCCAGTATTACCGGAATCCAAACGGAGCGTGTCTTGCACTTGCGCGGTTCTCTATTCATGCAACGTGGAAGTTTTGTACGAACCCGCTCAAGGCTTGACGCCTAGAATCTGTCTCTTACCGTTTCCGATATTCTCCTTGTTCTCGTTGTTTCATGTTCAGTGTAATACTTCTGCGTGGCCATTCACAATACGGCCCATCACCCGAGATAGGCGCGGGGCGGATGCCCTTTTATTTTACGGCTTTCTGGGTTGCCGTGCGGCGCTTCGGTGGCGTGGCCGTTTCCGGTATAGATCGCACCATGCGTTCGGGGTGCTTTTTGGCTTGTTCGCGGAGATGCTCGAATATCTTCGCGACATCGTAATCGAATTGCCGCGCGAATTGGTCCTTCATGCGATGGACCTCGCGTAGGATGGGGTCGCTGTCCATACTCTATTCTCCCAGTAGTTCATCAGGGGTGCAGACCTGGGGCGTAAACAATCCTTGCTCTTCGTTCAGGTTCCGGAGCCGCTGAAGGATCAATGCGTTTGCCAAGTGCTTGAAATTCCACGTGCATAGAAATTGTATCCGATAGGCGACCGCGAAGGCCAAATGGATCGCATCGCCGGGTTTCTCGGGTGGGACGATGCGTTTGTGAATGTAGAGGTTGGTGAGCCGCTGCACCTCGGGGGTTGGCATCAGTATGTGAAACTGCGTTAGGAACTCGCGACGCTTGGCCGCGGCGGCGCGATCTCCACAAATGACCTCATCGAGAACGGTTTCCGAAATGCACACATCGAACCGCGCGTGATCCCGCCGCCACCATGCACGCGTGATCTCCTGTCTCGCACTGGCCACGAGATCGCGCGAGGGTGCCGCCACGCCGCGCGCAAGGCTTCCGCGACGGGGCAAGAAGCTGGGGATCGTCGTTTCCATATATAGGGTTGGCTTATCCATATCCGGGTTCTATGATCCAAAACGGAGCTTGTCTCGCACTTGCGCGGTTCTTTGTTCATCAAACGTGGAAGTCTTCAGTAACCCGCTCAAGGCTTGACGCCTAGAATCTGTTTCCAATTCTTTCCGATATTCTCCTTGTTTCTCATTACTTCACGACCATTGTACTACTTCTGCATCCGTATTCACAACACCACGGCAGCGGTATTGCGCGGAACGCTGATTCCGGCGCGTTGACGCTGATGACGCGGTATTTTCATTCGTTTGCCGCCTGACGCGATCATAGTACTCTGGGTGCTCAGATGTTCGCAACCCGCGTCGCCTGGTCGGATCAGGGGCCGGTCTGGCCGACGCGGACGGCGCGGACGCGGAACCAGTACTGTTTGGCGCGTTCGAGACCTTGGACTTCCATTTTGCTGCTGGTGGCGGGGTGCATGCCGTCGGCGGTGGTCAGAATCACCTCGATGGTATTGAACGCGGGGGCCATCGCGGTCTGCCTTCGGGGATTGCTGCCGCAGCCTACTTCTCGATTGGCGGCAGGGCGTCCCACTCCGGCAATTCGGCCATGAGGATGTTTTCGGCGCCGGAGCGGCTGGAGGTGAATATGACCGCCTTGTTGTCGGGCGTGAAGGACGCGTGCGGATGCGTGTCGAATCCCTTGCCGAGGTGGCCTTGGGTCAACAAACGCCGCTCGTTGGTGTCGGCTTTGATCAGCCAGATGTTGCGGTCGAAATCGTCGCCGAGCACCCATTTGCCGTCGGGACTGCCGTGCGTGTGCCACGCGGGGTATTGGGCGTGCAGCGTGGGCCGGGCCATGGCGACGTCGGCGCTCACGATGCCGTGCATGAGTTTCTTGTGTGCATCGTCGTAAGGCCAGATCGTGAAGAGGACGCGCATGCCGCCCCACCATACTTCGTGCGTGATCCACTCGTTGTTCTTTTCCTCGAAGAACGGGCGAAGTCCCTTCCCGTTTGCGTTGACCATCCAGATGCGTTGCGGGGCGTCGCCGCCGGTTTCGTGGCAGAACATGATGACGCGTGCAATCGAGGGATTCGCCTGGATATGTCCCACGCGGAAATCGAGGTCGATCACCTTCTCCCACACGTCCGATTCGAGATCGAGAAACAGAATTGCCCAGCGTTTATCTTTCTCGGTTTCCGCGCCCATATACAGCCGGTCGCCCTTCGAGTCCAACGACAGGCCGCCATCTATCTTCTTGACTACGTCCGTTGGGATGGAAGCAACCCGCCGCGGTTTTGCCATGTTCCGAAACGCCAAGCCTACGTTGATCGCATAGACTTCGTTGTCCTGCACGTAGTAGAACCGGCCCGTCTTCCTATCGAGTACCGACGCGGTTACCGGCGTATCGACGATGGCGCGGATGTGGCCGGTCTTGAGCAGCAGGGCGTGCGGGACCATCGCGCCGTTTTTTTCGGCTTCGAATATGAGGTGTTCCATGTTGGGCGTCCACATGGGGTGGGTCTGATAGATAGTATTTGCCTTTGCAAGTCCCGGCGTAAGATTGCGGATTTTCACGCCCGTGCGTTCATCGCGATACGACTCCACTTTTCCAACTCCTTCGTCGGCTGCGGCGGCAAGAGCGTTCGCGAGCAGCATACATAACGCGATGGATAAAGGATGAAGGATGAAGGATGAAGGATGAAGGATGAAAAGGAATCGCGGATTGGCGATTGAGCGCTTTGCACCTCGCACTACGCACCTCGCACCTCGCACTTCATGCTCTTCATCCTTCATCCTTCATCCTTCATCCTTCTCTTTTGATGGCTGTCATGCTCGCGTTTGCCAATGGAACAAGGTTTATACATGAATATCCAAGTCGCCGGCGCGGATTTCGTGATAGGCGCGGCGCAGCAGTTTCCAGACGCGTTCGGGATCGGCGGCATTGCGCATGTCGCACGGCGTCCACGAAAGATAGTCGCGGTACGACCACGCGCTGAGATAATCGATATCGAGGGCCGCCATCCGCTTGGCCGCACGATAGGCGTCGGCCTCGTGTCCCGCAGTCAGATGCCATGCGCAGACCCACGATTCGACCAGCTTGCCGTTCTCGCGCACGATGCGTACCGCTTCGCCCGTGTGCAGTTCGATGTACGCCTTCTGCGAGAGCGGATCGTCTGGACGCCAATACGGGTCGATGCCGAGGATGTCGAGGTTTTCCGTCTTTCCGGCGGCCTCCTTGAACGCGAGCGAATCGCCGGGCATGACGCACGTCGAGGTGATGAGATTCTCGTCGACCGCCTTCACGTAATTGCACAACTCAGACAGGAAACTCAGCATACTCTCGGTGCGAAACGTCTCGACGTCTGCCGTGAGTGTCGCGGGCATATCGTGTCCGAATCGCGCCTTGAATCCCTCGATGCAGCATGGGCACCGGCATATCCACGCGCCGGGTTCAAGCGCGCCGAGGTAGCCGCTCAGTCCCCATTGCGGCTCGTCCCAGAAGAAGCCGTCGGGGGCGTATTTTACGATGAACTCCTCGATGGCGTCCTTGAGAAACGCGCGCACCGCAGGGTTGTTGGGACAACTCTTCGGAACGGCCTTGCCATGGCTGTCGATGCAGTTGTGCTCGGGATGCTGCAACGTGAACAGGCTTGGAATCGCGCCGCACGCGAACAGGTTGCCGTATCCCCAGAAATCCGCGATAACGACGAGGTTCAACTCGTGCGCGATGTCGATGCAGTACTTGATCTTGTTCGACGCGTACGCGAGGTCCGATTCCGCGACGGGCAGGTAGATGCCGTCGCAGACCTCGCCGATTTCCTTGAGGTCCTCGCGCATGCCGTGCGGGTATGGCGACGGGTGATACGCGATGTTGAACTCGATGGGATGTTCGTCGTCAATCATAAGCCGCCATTCCTTATCGCGGGCGTACGTCCTCGACGATGCGCATGAGTCTGCGCCCGTATTCGACGTACGACTCGTATAGATGTTGTTCCGTATCGGCCTTCTGGCCGGTGTGGATAATCGCCGCGAGATGCGGTTCGATCGAGAAACCGCCGTCGTAGCCATGCGCGAGCAGGTCGCCGACGATCTCCTTGACGCGGCCGTCGCCCTCGCCGCAATACGTGTAGACCTCGTTGCCGTCCACGATGCGCGCATCCTTGATATGGACGTACACGATGTCCAGGTAAACAGTTTGATAATACTCCCACGCGTCCTGGTGGTAGGTGACCGGGTTGCCGGTGTCGAAGACGACTTTAAGCGCCGGGCTGTTCACCTCGCGTAGCAGGATGTTGCTGTTCTCGGCGGAAAGCCCGCCCCAGCCGCTGCAATTTTCGTGGGCCAGCGTAACGCCGCCGTCCTCGGCGATAGCCGCGAGAGCCTTCATGCGCCGAATGGCTTCCTTGCGCCACTCCGGTTCCGGCAGCGGATTGTCCTTATCGTTCGGATAGCTCATGACGCGAATGAACGGTGTGCCGAACCGGTGCATGCGCGGGATCGCGCGCTTGAGATCCTCGATGTCGATGTTCGGAGCGCACGAGATCGGGCGTGCCCAATTCGCGATGGCGCTCGAGAAGCACGAGACTTTCATCCCGGCAGCCGTGACCTTCTCGTAAACCACGTCGAACGCCGCATCCGGCAACATCGTCAGGTTCTGGCCGTCGACCATCCGCAGTTCGAGATGATCCCAGCCGAGATCCTTGTGGGCCTTGAGTTGGGCGTCGATCGACTGTCCCGCCTCATCGGAAATGCCCGATAAAAACATGTATGCTCCTTTCGCCTATCGCATAAGCGACTTGTCAACGCGGTCCCGAATCTCTTTGCCGACCAGGGCTTCGATCAAATCCAGTGCGAACGGCAGCGCCGTGCCCGGCCCGCGAGACGTGACTACAATTCCATCCCGCACGACCGCCGCGCCCGTATACGTCACGTCCGGCAGATTCATCTTGTCGAGAGTACCGGGATACGCCGTCGCGCGTTTGCCTGCCAACACGCCGGCTTTCGCCAATACGGTCGGCGCGGCGCAAATCGCGCAAACGAACTTTCCTGCCGCAGCCATCCGCTTCAACAACGCAATGATGCGGTCGTCGTTTGCCAGATTGTCCGCGCCCGGCAGCCCACCCGGCAGCACAATCATGTCGAACGGCATATCGAGCACCTCGTCCAGCGTCGCATCTGGAATGAAGACGGTGCCGCGGCTCGCCTTGACGGCCTGCTTGTCCAGTCCGGCGGTGGTCACCTCGATCCCCGCGCGACGTAGCAGGTCGATGACCGTAACCGCCTCCAATTCTTCGCATCCCTGCGCCAGCGGGACCAATACGCGTTTGTTCATCGCAGAAACCTCCTTGTAGCGCGCCCTCTTGGAACCTGACTCAGTCTAGCCCAAGCGTTTGCGCAATGCAATCGCGCGGAAGCCAATTTAATGAGGGATGAAATGGGACGTATGGGACGAATCGGACGAATACGCCGCTCAAGAGTGATTCCACCTCCCGACTCCTAACTCCTAACTCCTAACTCCTAACTCCTAACTCCTGTGCGATTCCGATTTGACCTGCGATAGGCTCAGCCGGTAGGGTACCCGTGCAGCGGAACGAGTATCTCATGACCGATATAGCCGAACCTCAATACAATACCCGGAATTTGTTGCCGGCGCAGACGAGCGCGTGGCGGATTTACCGTCGGCTTCTGGGCTATGCCTGGAAGTACAAGTTTCGTTTGATGCTGTCATTGTTCTTCGCGGTGATTGTGGCGTCGTTGTTCAGTTCGATGATTCTGACCATCGGCGGGACGATCAAATTATTGTACGTCGACGAGCAGAAACTCGCGCCGCAAATCGAGGCGGTGGTCGCGAGCGCCGAGGAGGTGGCCGACGCCGTCCACCGCGTGACGGGGTGGAAACCGGAAAACATCGGGCCGCGCCTGCACGACATGTTCACAATGCTGCGCACCAATCGCGGGACGGCGCTTTCGTATCTCGCGTTCGCGCTGATCTTCATTTCATTCTCGATTGGTTTCGCGCGGTTCCTGCAAGAGTTCTTTGCGGGCGCGATCGGCGTGAACGTCTCGATCTCGCTGGGCAACGAGATGTACGAAAACACGATTGGACTCTCGATCCCATTCTTCGAGCGGCGGACTACGGGCGAGATCATCGCCCGATTTACAAACGACATCTTTATGGTGAATCGCGGCCTGACGATGGTGTTCATTCGCCTGTTCCGCGAGCCGATCAAGATCGTTTTCTGTTTGATATTGGCGTTGAGCGTCAACTGGCGGCTGACGATGGTCGTGCTTCTCGTGCTGCCTGCGATTGGCTACGTGATTTATGCGATCGGACGCAAGGTCAAGAAAAGCGTCCGCAATTCTCTCCAGCGCATCGCATCCATGTCGGGCATCGTGGCCGAAACCGTCGGCGGGATCGCGGTCGTGAAGGCGTACTGCATGGAAGCCTACGAAACAGAGCGCGTCCACGCCGAGTTGCAGCGGATCCGGCGCTACATGACCAAGATGGTCAAGGCCGACGCCGCGATCGATCCCGCCGCCGAATTCCTGATGATGGTCGGCTTGGGCGTGTTTATCCTGCTTGCCAACAGCGCCTTCGAATCGGGCCAGATCGACGGCGGCGGATTGGTGATCCTGTTCGGCGCGCTGGCGGCCATGATGGACCCGCTACGGAAGCTGTCCGGCGTGAACAACATGATCCAGACCAGCGTCGCCAGCGCCGAACGCGTCTTCGAGTTCATCGACATGCAACCCGATATCCTCGAAGCGCCCGATGCGGTCGAACTCCCGCCGCTCACACAATCCATCCGTTTCGACGACGTCCGTTTCTCCTACGACGGGACCACGCCGGTCCTGAAAGGCATTTCGTTCGAGATCCGCAAAGGCGAGATGGCCGCGCTGGTTGGATTCAGCGGGTCGGGCAAAAGCACGATCGCCAAATTGATCCCGCGTTTCTACGACCCGCAACAGGGCACGATCGCAATCGACGGCACCGATATCCGACGCGCGACGTTCAAGAGCCTGCGCGAGCAGATCGGCGTCGTGACACAGGATACCATCTTGTTCAACGACACCGTTCGCGTCAATATCGCCTATGGCCAGAAGGGGTACTCGGACGAACGCGTCCGCCAAGCCGCCAACGCCGCGCACGCCTCCGAGTTCATCGAACGGCTCCCGGAACAATACGACACAAACATCGGCGAATCCGGCGGGACGCTTTCCGGCGGCCAACGCCAACGGCTCGCCATCGCACGCGCCGTCATCAAAGACCCCGCGATTCTCATCCTCGACGAAGCCACCTCGAGCCTCGACTCCGAAAGCGAGCGCGCCATTCAGGCCGCCATCGAAGAATTCGTCGTCGGGCGCACGACGCTCGTCATCGCCCACCGCCTCTCGACCGTCCAGCGCGCCGACCGCATTCTAGTAATCGACAACGGCGAAGTGGTCGAGCAGGGCCGCCACGAGGAACTCATCGCGCGCGGCGGACTCTACCGGCGCCTATACGACGTACAATTCGCAGGCGATGGAAAGGCCCGTCGCGAAAAGGATTCTGCACATCCAGTTACAAGGATGAAGGATGAAGGATGAAGGATGAAAAGGAATCCAGGATTGGCAACGTCTCACTTCGCATTCTCAATTCTCAATTCTAAATTCTTAAATCTCAAATCTCAAGTCTCAAGTCTCAAATCTCAATTCTTAAATCTCAAATCTCAAATCTCAAATCTGGAATCGCACCTCACTCTTCCCACTCCTCCCGCCCTTCATCCTTCATCCTTCATCCTTCATCCTTCTCTCTTGATGACCGTCATGTTTTCGGTTGCTATATGCGGATGCGGAGGATCGTCGAAACCCGTGCCGTCCCCGCCGCCTCGATCCGTGGCGACGACGGTCGTCGCGACGATGCGCGCAGTCGATCTCGAAGGCAAACCGATACAAGGAATGATTCCCATCGCCACACGCGAAGCGAACGCGTTCGATGAACCCATCGTGCGCGGCGAACCGACGAAAGACGACGGCACGACTGTTCTCGCGCTCCCTTTGGATCAACATCTCTTCCTCCGGATGTGGGATCCCGCGCTAAGACATTTCGCGAACAACTTCTACGAAATCCAGCCCGGCGAGAAGCTGCCCGAAGGGGTGAAGGACGTCACGATGGTCGAAGGCGCGTCGCTCGACATGACGCTACCCACGCCCAACGCGGCAGTCGACATCATGATGCTCCATCCCCAAGAAGGCCCATGGTGGCCGGCGCACGCCACATCCGATGTATCGGGACAGGTTCATTTCGACGCCGTACCCGCCGGCATGTTCACGATCCGCATCAAGGCCCAACCCGGCGGCGCGGCAGAACTCGAAAACGTCAAACTCGATCCAAGCGGCGCAGCCGACCTCGGCCACGTGCCGCTGAACCAATAGATGATGCAGCAGCGCCGGGAATGGGCCGGACGCCACGTTTACGGGAGCGTTTCCTTTTCCAGCGGTAGTTGGCGAAGACTTTGCACGGGAACCGGTAGCCGATGGCGCCGTATGGCAACATGGCGTTGAGCCACTCGCCCACTTCCCATAGGCTCACCGCTCCGCCTTCCAAGACTTGAGGACAACCGCAATCACACACCCGCGTTGGGTTCCAGATGACTCTCGAGAATTTTGACGTCCTCCAAGGTGGGATCTATCAGCACATCCAAGCCAAAGGTCGCGCGAGGAACGCCATGAAGGATCGCCGCAATCCCACCAATGATGAGATAATGGACCTCATGGCATTCTAAGGATACGAATACCTCTTTCAGTTTGTTCAGCATCTTTGTAATCGGCAATATTGGGATTTACGGACAAAATAAAATCGGTGAACGCGTCAAATACGACGATGCGTTCCTCGAACGACAACGATTGAAACCAACGCGCCTTCGCGTCGAGCGTCTCTTCGCAACGTCCGTGTGAAATAGCCATTTCCATGGGGACATCTTAACATGGCAGCCTTTATTTTCGGAAACAAGCAACCGGCGGCACGGTTGACCTTGGCCACGTGCCGCTGAGCCAATAAATGATACAGCAGCGCCAAGAATGGGCCGGACGCCAGGTTTACGAGGGCGTTTCCTTCTCCAGCGGTAGTTGTGCGAAGACTTGGCACGGGAACCGGTAGCCGATGGCGCTGTATGGCAACACGGCGTTGAGCCACTCGCCCACTTCCCATAGGCTCACCGCTCCGTCTTCCAGTCTATGCTTGCTGTGATAAACCATATCGTTCATCGAAGTGAGCACGGAGCGACTCTCGGTTTTCGACAACGTAATCGTGCCCGTATACGGCGCAATACAATGCTTGTAGATCATCTGCATATTTGAGCCCTCGAGTTGCTCGTACAACGCCGTCAAAAAATGCCTGATATACAGATTGGCGTCCGTAATACCCCGGCCATACATCACAACCGAATACAACGACGCCGCATTCGTCGTCAGGATGTACTGCACCCCATCCGCCCGAAACAGGTTGGCATACCAGCGCAAATGCGCACCCGCAGGGACCGGCACCTCAGTCACCGCCGTCAGATGCAACTTGTCACGCAGTTTTTTTGTAAAGTGTACGACCATATTGTCTCTCGTCCTCAATAATGCGGGATTCCAGTCGTTGGGACACAGATCATGTGCTGTAAGGAACGCGAATGCCGCTCCACTCGGAACGAAGCGCGCGCTCATACTCGAGCGCATCGATCTTCCGCCCGCGCCACGAACCGAAGGCGGGATGCAGGCGCAGAAACCGCTCTTCAGACCGCCGCTGCCCAGAGGTCAGTTGCTGCCGCAAGAACGCGACGAAATCGAGCACCTCGCGCTGCTTCTCAGGCGGCAACTCGAGCAGTTGGTCTTGTATCTGCTCCATCTGCGTCATCTCATTCTCCTTGCACGTAGTTGCAGCGTCTGCACAAACCCAATCGAATTATACACTCCTCGGCGAACCGTACGAACTTCTCCGTCCTTCAGCGCAAATGCGCATCCGCCGCAACGGATTTGGTGGTCACTTCGGCCAGTTGGCGTTGGACCTCCTGCAATTCCAGGTCCGCCTTCAGACGCTCGCCTTCCGCGATCTTGGTCAACTGTTCGCGGTACTGGACTTCCAGATTGTTCCACATGCGGGCGGGCACACCCGTAACCAGTTCAAGCTTGTTGGCGGTCTCGTAGGTGATAGGCTGGTCACCGTTGAATATGCGATTCAACGTTTGCACGGTCAGGCCCGTGCGGACGCCAAGTTCGGTCTGCGTCATGCCCAGCGACTCTATGATCTCACGCAACGTCTCGCCCGGCGCCACGGCGTAATCAGGTTCAAACGGGTATCTCTTGAGCGCGTTCATGTTCACTTCTTTGGATGCGGATCGGTTATCTCGATAATTTCGATTGCGATCACCTGCACGCGCTCAATCCCTCTGTCGGCCCTTTTCGGCACAGGATTAGGTCTATTTCGCCAGCGGATACAGCAGCTTCTGGATTTCGGGCTGATTGAAGTTTTCCATCGTTACGACGGTGACACCGGTGTCGATGCGTTTCTCGATGGGTTTGCCATTGATGGTGTCGATGGCCGCTTTGACGCCTTTGTAGCCCATCTGGAACGGATTCTGGACGACCAGCGCTTGGATCGTGCCGTTCTTGAGCATCTCGATTTCTTCGTCGGAACCGTCGAACGCGACGAGTTTGACTTGACCAGCTTTTCCGGCGGCTTTGATGGCTTGCGCGGCGCCGATGGCGCCCGGCTCGCTGGCCGCAAAGAGGCCCTTAAGATTCGGGTTGGCCGTCATCATGTCTTGCGTGACGTTCATGCCTTTGGCGACGTCGCTCTGGCTGTAAAGCGTGGCCACCAGCTTGAGGTTCGGGAGTTCCTTAAGGCCGTCCTTGAAACCTTGCTCGCGCAATTCGGATGTGGCCGCACCAGGGACAAACGGCATCAAACCAACTTCGCCTTCGTTGCCGATAAGCCGCGCGAGTTCTTTCGCGGCGGCCTTCGCACCCGCGATGTTGTCGGTGGCCACAAGCGTGACGGGGAGATCGGATTTCACGCCCGAATCGATTGTGACGACCGGGATCTTGGCGTCGACGGCTTTTTTGATCACGTTTGTCAGGCCGTTTTCGTCGCAGGCCGCCATGACGATGGCATCCACCTTCCGGCTGATCATGTCTTCGAGAATATTGACCTGTTTGTCGATCTCCGTTTCCTTATCCGGCCCCTGCCAGCGGATGTTGGCGTTGAACTCGTTGCCCGCAGCGTCGGCGCCCGCTTTCACCGTGAGCCAGAATTGGTGCGAGATACCCTTGGGCACAACGCCAATCTCGAGCCGCGCTTTTTGGGCCGGGGTAGCGGCTGGCTGCGCCGATGGCGTCGCCGCCTTCTCTCCCCCACACCCCGCCGCCATCGCCAACACGATCAGTCCACACACGATCCGCTTCATATCCATTCCTCCCGCCAAGCCAAGCAACGGTTTCATTACTCGTCAATCTTTCAAGAGTCCTGCTTTCCGTTTGCGCAGGTTATCGTAGTATACCAAGATGACAATCAACGCGCCCACCAAGACTTTCTGCCATGCGGGATTGATATTCTTGAGATTGCAGAAGTTGACCAGCACGTTCATGATCAGCGCGCCGGCCAACGTCCCGACACAGCCGCCTTCTCCGCCCATCAAGCTCCCGCCGCCGATCACACAAGCCGCGATCGCATCGAGTTCCCCACCGTCGGCAGCGTTCGGCGAAGCGACCCCCGTGCGCGATGCGAGCATCACGCCCGCAAACCCCGCCAGTATTCCGCACAACACGAACGCGCCAATCCGGACGCGGTCGACGGGGATGCCCGATAATCGCGCGGCGGTCAGGTTGCCGCCAATGGCGTACAACGAGCGCCCAAATCGGGTGAAGGTCAGCACGATGGAAAACGCCGCAGCCGTCACCACGGTAATCACCACCGGGATCCACCATCCACGCATCCCGCCGATAATCGCGAACGAATCCGAGATCGCCGAAATCTGGCGTCCGCCGGAAAGAAGCAACGCACCGCCACGCGCCGCCATCATCATGCCCAACGTCACGATAAACGGTGGAATCCGCCCTTTCGCAGCAAAAAATCCGGTCAATAGACCGCATGCCAAACCCGTCAGGATCCCGGCGCCAATCACCAATGGCACCGGAAGTCCATAGTTCTTCATCAAGGTACACGCGACGACTCCCGACAGCGCCGCAACACTCCCGACGGACAGGTCGATGCCGCCGGTCAGAATCACCAGAATTTGCCCCGTTGCCATAATACCGACCACCGCCGTGCGGTACGCCACGCTCTGCAAGTTCCCCGTCGTCCGAAATTCGGGCGACAGCACAGCGACGACGATGCACAACCCAGCCAAAATCACAAGCGGCGAATGCCGTGCCAGAAACTGTTTCATGGGATCTCCCGCCAACATGGCCCACGATGCGTGCAGGATAATAACACCTCACGCTCGCAATGTCATCCCGAATGCGCGGCGAGTTTACTGCCCGTGGGCGGTTTCGCTATAGTTGCGCGTACGGACTGGAAAAGAAGGACTTGCGTATGCGGATGTTGGTGGTAGGCGCCGGGGCGATGGGATGTGCCGCAGGCGGGTTCATGGCGAAGGCAGGCCACGAGGTCACGTTGGTCGGGCGCGGCGGGCATATTGACGCGATTCGCGAGCGGGGACTGCATATTACGGGGATTTGGGGAGAACACACCGTTACGAATCTGTGCGCGCGGACCGATTTGTCGGGCTTGAGTGCAGGCGATTTCGACCTCATCTTGATCGCGGTGAAAAGTTACGACACGGTTGCTGCGGTCGAGTCGGCCTTGCCTCTGCTCGACACGAACACGCTGGTTTGTTCGTACCAGAACGGCCTCGGGAACGCGGAACGCATCGCGGCGGTAGCCGGTTGGGAACGGACTGTCGGCGCGCGCGTCATCTACGGCGTGCGACGTCCCGAACTGGGCCATATCGAAGTAACCGTGATCGCCAATCCGAGCGCGCTGGGCGTGTATTGCCCCGAAGCACCCGAAACCCGCGTCCGTGCGATTGCCGAGGCCATGGACGCGGCGGGCCTGCCGACGGTCTACACCGACCGGATCGCCACAACGCTGTGGGGAAAAGTCGCGTACAACTGCGCGCTGAACCCATTGTCAGCGCTGCTCGGCGTACCCTACGGGAAGCTGCCGCAAACGGAGCACACCGTGGCGATCATGCGCGACGTGATCCGCGAACTGTACGAGGTCGCCGGTGCGATGGGCGTCGCGCTCGATCCCGCCACACCCGAAGCCTACATGGATGTGCTGATCAATCGCCTAATCCCGCCGACCGCCGCGCACTATGCCAGCATGCACGAGGACTTCCAGTTCAAACGCCGCACGGAAATCGACGCCCTCAACGGCGCAATATGCGCTTATGGCCTGCAATACGGAATCTCTTGCCCAACGAATACTCTCCTGACTCGCCTCGTCCACGCTCACGAGGAGATTAGGCTTTAGGCTTTAGGCTGTAGGAATTGCTCGCTTCGAACGTCGCACCTCCTACAGCCTAAAGCCTAAAGCCTAAAGCCTTGCCCCTTTATCCTTTCCAGAGATTACCCAGGTATGTGGGCTTGGATTTCCGGGTGGACTTGAGTATTTGGCTGGCGACATCGGGGCAGAGCTTGATTCGGGCGAGGCGTTTCAGGGGGACGAAGCGGACATCGACCAGGCGTCCTTCGCGCCCCACCTTTAGCTTGCCTGCGACGATTTTGGCGGCGAAGCAGACGTTGACGACGTGACGATGTCCGTCCGGGCGGATGCTGTCGTGGATGATGCGAATAGGGCCGACACGGATCTCGAATCCGCTTTCTTCCATGAGTTCGCGCACGAGCGCTTCTTCGAGGGTTTCGCCGTATTCGACGCCGCCGCCGGGGAGCACCCAATATCGTTTGCCGTTGCGTTCATGCCGGGCCAGGAGGATTTCGTCGTCGCAGATAATCACGGCGGCCACGCGAATTTGTGGGCGTCGTTTTTCCGCGCGATGGTTCCCGGCCATGTCAGGGTGCCGCCGGTATAAGGTACGGCTCGACGACGCGTTCGAGCGCGGAGTCCACTTCCGCTTCGACGAGGATGGCGTCGTTGCCATATTCCTGGCTGAGGATACGTCCGGTCCGACGGAGGCGGGCCAGTACGCCGGCTTGGCTGTGCGGAATGCTCAAGCGCACGAGATGGAAGCCCGCAGCCAACTGCTTATCGACCTCGGCCAGCAGTTCGGACAGCCCTTCACCGGTCTTCGCGGAGACGGCCATGCATACGCCGCCCCCCCACAGCAACTGGCGCAGATTGTCGGGGGCGGCGATATCGGACTTGTTGAACACAACGATGCGCGGCTTGTCCATCGCGTGAATTTCGTCGAGCACCTCGTAAACCGCCTGGATGTGTTCATGGACCGCAGCATGCGCTGCGTCGGCGACGACCAGGAGCAGGTCGGCCTCGTTGACCTCTTCGAGCGTGGCGCGAAACGCCGCCACGAGCGAGTGCGGCAGACTGCGGATAAATCCGACGGTGTCCGTCAGCACGGCTTCGCGCTGGCTGGGCAATTTGCAGCGGCGTGCGCGCGGATCGAGCGTTGCGAACAGTTTGTTTTCGACGAAGGCGTCTGCGCCGGCCAAAGCGTTGAGCAACGACGATTTCCCCGCGTTGGTATAGCCGACCAAAGCGACGGTTCCGACGGCGCCTTCGCTACGGCGCTGGCGCTGCACGCGACGGCTCTTTCGGATATTCTCGATGCTCGCTTCGAGCCGCTGAATATGGCGGCGGATGACGCGCCGGTCGACCTCGAGTTTCTGTTCGCCGGGTCCGCGCACGCCGATACCGCCTTGCTGGCGCATGACGGATCCCCGGCCCGCGAGACGTGGCAACATGTATTGGAGTTGGGCCAACTCGACTTGGTGCTTACCCTCGTTGGTTTGTGCGCGCTGTGCGAAAATATCGAGGATCAACTGCGTGCGATCAACGACTTTGACGCCGAGAATTTCTTCGAGCTTCGAACCTTGACCGGGCGAGAGGTCGGAATCGAACAGGACCACGTTCGCGCCGAATTCGTCCACGGCGGCTTTCATTTCGGCGGCTTTTCCTACCCCGATGAGCGTGCCGGGACATGGCTTGGCGCGCCGCTGCACGAACGTACACGCGACGTTCGCGCCGGCGGTCCACGCCAACTGCCGCATCTCTTCGAGCGACTCCTCGACCGCTTGATCCGAGTCCGTGGGCAAGACAAGGCGTCCGAGAATGGCCGTTTCGACAACGGGCGGCCGTTCGAGATCAATCAGCTTTCCGGATGGTTCCGTACTCAGCATTAAACATTCCCTTACGTTCGGACTATACCACGAATACGGGGACTATGCATACTGGGGCGGAAACCAAGGACGAGTTACAAGTCACGTTCGTATTGTTTATGTATGCTGCTGGTACATATTGAGAAAGTGCTTGTAACAGGCGATCAAGGATGGTATTCTTTTTCCGGAGAGGAGCGATGGAGGCAAACGGCTTCCAAAACCAGTCGGCTTCCGCTGGCGGGCGCTCCCTGGGACGCAACCAAGAACCGTTCCGAGAGTAGAGGAGAACTCTATAATGCCGTTTCATCTGATGCGAAATGGAGCGATACTGACTCTTGCGATACTGGCCCATGGCGCCTTTGCCAGCAACGGCAATTACTCCTGGACTCTGGCCGCGAACCCCGCACCGTGGACCGGACGTGGCAGCAATGGCATTGTGGTCTACGACAACAAGCTTTGGGTGCTGGGTGGGACCGTCTTCTCCGAACCGCTATATCAGTTCATCGAATGCAACGACGTATGGTCCTCATCAGACGGCATTAACTGGACTAACGTTTTACCGCACGCGCCCTGGGTGCCTCGAGGGTCCGCACCGGCTGCCGTCTTCGATGGCAAGATGTGGGTTATCGGCGGGGAAAGCGCCGAGTACGGCATACTCGACGACGTGTGGTATTCGACCGATGGCGCGAACTGGACCCAGGTCACGACAACGCCTGTATTGCCGAGGCTATCTGGACCCGCCGCGATGGTCTATGGCAATGAACTATGGCTGACTGCGGGGCTATACTACGTGGGCAGCAACGAGAAAACCGGCGTTTGGCATTCCGGTGACGGCATAATCTGGAATGTGGCTACAGATACTCCGCCGGGCGGACTCCGCCTGTACCCGACGACGCCCGTATTCGACAGCAAGCTGTGGCTGATTGCCGGAAAGATCAAAAATGGAACCGAGTACAGCTACGCAAACGACGTATGGTACACGTCGAATGGTGTCGCTTGGACGCAAGCCACGGCAAGTGCCCCATGGGTGGGCAGAACGGCACACGATTCCGCTGTCGTGGATAACAACCTTTGGGTACTCGGAGGCTATCGCGAAGAGGGGATCGATCATCATATCGTTATGCTCTCCGACGTGTGGAGATCATCCAATGGAACGGACTGGACGCAACTGACGACTGTGCCGTGGACGGCCGGTTCCGTCTTCAACGCCGTGGTGTTCAAGGACACATTGTGGGTTGCACGCGGAATTGGCGTCGACGGCGGCGGATACCATGCGTACAACGATGTGTGGTATCTCACGCCCGTGGACGTGTCCATCACGACTGGCCATGACCCATCGTACGAGGCGGGCGAACCGCTGAACATGACGGTCGTCGTATCTGGAATATCGGGACCCGTCTCGTATCAATGGGCAAGAGAGAGTTCACCCATCGAGGACGCGACCACGGACACCTACCACATCGATGAACTAGGCTCGCACGATGCCGGCTCCTACACATGCCAAGTCACTGACCAGTACAACGCCTCCTTCACCGCCGGACCGGCCCAAGTGACGGTTGTCGGCGACACACTCCCCGTCGGCGGCGCGACAAGCATCCTTGCCCTCATTCTCTCGATGATCTCAGCAAGAGCGATCCTAACGCAAAGACGTGAACGTTCGAGGTAATCTCGCGCACTTTGAGGTTACTCTTTCTTCTTCTTCGCATTTTCGCGTGACGGTTTGGCCTTGGGTTCGGGTTCGCGAACGGGACGTATTTTGCCCGCCAACAGTTCGACTTTGTTTTCACTGGACAGCACCACAACGAGATCGACCGCGTCATCTTTGTTGAAATCGGCGGCGGCCAGCGCGCGCGGTTTCGCGCCGTCGAAGGTATACGTCTCGAACTTGAATGTCAGCGGCGGCGCGGGCGAACCGCCTTCATTGATAAGGACAACCACTTGGCCCGACGCGTGGCATGCGGCGGCGATATCGGGGCGTTCGTCGTGGTTGAAATCCGCGACGACGATGTCGCGGATCTCGCGTTCGAGCACATCGCGTTTGGTTCCGAGCGAGATTTCCTGCGAAACGCTGAAATCGAAGTTGCCACCGCCGTAGAAAATCACAATCGAGTCGTCGGTGTGGCAATGCGAGACGACGATATCCGGATGTCCGTCGCGGTTCATGTCGGCGATCTGCATTTTGTTGGGCAGGTGTCCGCGCGTCTCGAAGCGCGCCGCAGGTTCGAATCCGCCTTTGCCGTCGCCTTTCCAGATGCCAATCTCGTTCGAACAATACAGCGTCGCCACCAAATCGAGGTTGCCGTCACCGTCGAAATCGGCCGCCTTGATGTCGCGCGGTCCGCCGGGCGCTGCGATCGTCTTAGGATCGCCGAAATAGGTATCCGCCGTGCCGGGAAAGAAAGCGATAAGATCGCTGGACCATCCCGTTGCCACGGCGTCGCGTAACGAATCGTGGTTGAAGTCGCCCAGGACGATCGACGTTAGGCCGGGCGTGGTGAAGACCGGTTCCTGGTTGCTGTTATACATGCGATTGTACGCCAGCTTCTCTTCGGGAACCTTGAAGTAATGCGGTTCGAAAACGTTTCCGCCCATGTTGCGAAACAGGGCGAGATCGTGGTGATGCACCGCCATGAAACTCGCCACGACGATATCCAGCGCCTTGAGCGCATCGACGTTTGCGATCGCAAGCGCGTACGGCGCGAAGTCGGTGCGCAACGGCGGCAGCGCCTCGTATTCGAGGCTGCCCTTCGACATCAGCACGGAGACCTCGTCGTTGGCGGGGCGTTCCTGCCGCGGATCGCTCATGGTACCCGTGTTCGCAATAACCATATCGGGAAAACCATCGTCGTTCAGATCGGCGACCGCGATGGCCGTCGGATTCGGCCCTACTTGATACGATTTGCCGCTCCGCGCGAATGTCTGCGCCTCGGCAAACATCGAGCACAGGAGCAGAGCTAGAAAAAGGATGAAGAAGACTGTAGACCGTAGGCTATAGGCTTCAGGCTTCGGCAATAATCCACAATCTACAATCCGCAATCTACAATCCGTAATCACCAATTCATCCTTCATCCTTGGCTGCCGCTATGCGTTGCCGCAAATTGCGCGGCCAGTTCGATGGCGGCGATCAGGCTATCCTCGCGTGCCGCACCCGTGCCGGCGATATCGTAGGCGGTACCGTGGTCGACCGACGTGCGGACGATGGGGATACCGAGCGTAACATTCACGCCTTCATCCATCGCGATCAGCTTGGCCGGGATGTGTCCCTGGTCGTGATACATCGCCACGACGAGGTCGAACTCGCCTTCGCGGACACGGCGGAATATGGTGTCGGCAGGGAACGGGCCTGAACAGTCGATGCCTTCCGCGCGGCACGTCTCGAGTGCCGGGACGATTTCCTCGATCTCCTCGCGTCCGAACGCGCCCGCTTCGCCCGCATGCGGGTTCAGCGCGGCCACGGCAATTTTCCTGCGCATCAGTCCAAGACGAACCAGCGCTTCATAGCCCGTATGGATCGAGCGCACGATTCGGTCTTTGCGCACGGCGGCGATGGCGTCGGTCATCGACAGATGCGACGTGATATGAACGAGCCGCATGCCGCCTGCAAACAGGCACATCCGATAATCGGGACTGCCGGTCATCTCGGCGATCAACTCCGTGTGGCCCGCATAGGGATAGCCCGCTCGATGAATGCCTTCCTTGTTGATGGGACACGTGACGAGGGCATCGATACGGCCCTCGATGGCCCAACGGACCGCCGCTTTCACCCATTCGACCGCGCAACGGCCAGCGTCCGCACTCAACACGCCCGCCTCCCGTTTCGGCGCGGGATATCCCACATCGAGGATGGGCACGGCACCCACATCCACAGACGAGTCAATATCTGCTACTGTCTCACCTTCCGGACATTCGGGCGCAAACGCGCGCGCTGCCGCGAAAATGCGCGGGTCGCCCACAACCACGGGCCGGCACACCATCCACGGTTCAGGCCGGGCCAGCGCTTTGACGAGAATCTCCGGTCCAACGCCGTTGACATCGCCCATGGTGATGGCAATTTGGGGCCATTTCATCGCACAAGTCCTCTCATTCTCAGCACGGCCATAGCATACGCGATGCGCGCAGCCTTGAACAACGGCGGGCGCAGAAGGCTGGCGGCTGGGAATTTTAGTGCGATAGCGCTGTCGAACCGTTCTCTTGCAGTTCGCGACTCGTCTCGCGCATGCTACGGTTGCGATGAGTACTCATACCGAAACCGTGATGTCGTTCAAGAGCGAGATGGAGGCCCATCTGGCGCAGTCCAAACTGTCCTCATCGGGCATCAAATCCACCGTACATCGATTCAGCCGATATCGCGCGCTGGCTTCGGGCGGCTACCTGCTGAAGGTTTCGACCTGCGATATCGCGCAAGCCCGCGCGATACTGAACAAAGTTGCAGAAGCCGAAGTCGATATGGACGAATATGTCAGCGACGACGACGAATCCTACACGCGGTGTCCGGTGTGCCGCTCGGTCAACGTGCAGGCCGAGCCACTCTCAACACAGATGTTTCTATTGTCCGTCGTCCTGCTTGGTCTCCCGTTCTTGTTTATTGCCCGCGACTGGTCCTGCCGTAAATGCGATCATCGTTGGCGCACATGAAAGCCAGCTCGCCGGGGCGAGTATGGATGCCACTGAAACAAGGCGGACCTGTCCGCTCCGTTGTATGGATCTATTTCTTTCGCATTTTCTTTGCGCCGACAGTTGCGATCAAGCTGAGCAAGGCAGCCAGTCCGACAAGGCCCGGACCGGCCAGGTCTTGTTGCACCACGTCCAAGTCGTAGCTCGCCGTATATACGTCGCCCTCGTCGCTGAGCGCCGTGCAGGTATATGTTCCCGCGTCTTCGAGTTCGACGGAGAAGATCGTGAGCGTCGATCCAGACTCGCCCTCCAACGCTACGCTGTCTTTGAACCATTCGTATAGCCAGCCCGGCGTCATTCCATCCGCTTGGAAATCA
>CAIYET010000964.1 GCA_903925285.1 Candidatus Hydrogenedentota bacterium
AGCCATGTCGCGCGATTCTTTCAACGTGAGCACGGCGGACGCGAGCGGGTCCATGGCGCATGCGGCGACGACGAGTTCCGGGTCGCCGGTCATAGCGGCCTCGACGGTCAAACCCTGCACGGTGACATTGCTCTGGTTGAGCGCGGCGAGTTGCGAGGGCAGGTCGCCGACGAAGGTCGGGTGCAGGCCCATCTTGTCGACGAACATGGGAACCTCGACGCAGCAGCCGCGCGGCAGATTGCCGATGTAGCCTTCGTTGCGGACGTTGCCTTGCAGTTTGAACGGCACGCCGGTCTCGATCGCTTCGAGGATGTACGAGCAATACTCGATGCTGCGCGGTTTCAATGCCGTCGGTTCCTTGGCGAGCATGTCGGTGTGTTCGAGGTTGTCCGCGATGAGGCGGCACCATTTGTAGTACGCGCCGGTTTCGCCGCCGAAGGCCGGTTCGTCGCAATACAGGTCGAGCGCTTTCTTGTTCTTGCGGAACCACGGCAGGTATTCGGAGAGATGGCCGGTGCTTTCGGTCATGAAGTAACCGAAGTGGCGCATGGTTTCGATGCGGACCTTTTCGTTGATGAAATATTCGGGCTTCTCGCAATTCGCCTTGAACAGCGGATACAGATCTTTTCCTTTGTGCTCGATTTTGAGGAACCACGCCATGTGGTTGATGCCGGCGCACAGGTAGTCGAGGGCCTTCTTGTCGGTGTTGACGTAACGCGAAATAAGATCGAGGGTCGTCTGCACGCCGTGGCACAGTCCGATGAATTTCGCGCCCGGCACCGTGCCCAGCGCCCAGCAGACGCTCGCCATCGGGTTCACGTAGTTGAGAATGTACGCCTTCGGGCACAACTCCTGGACGTCGCGCGCGAGTTCGAGCATCACGGGGATCGTCCGTAGCGCGCGAAAGACGCCGCCCGGTCCCATCGTATCGCCGATGCACTGATCGACGCCGTATTTCAGCGGGATCTGGTAGTCCAACTCGAACGCGTCCACGCCGCCGACTTGTAGCATCGCGATGACATAGTCCGCACCCTCGAGTGCCTCGCGCCGGTCGAGCGTGACCGAAACCGACGCATCGAGCTTGTTCTCGGCGATAACTTTGTCCGCGAACTTCTTGATCCGTTCGAGTTTCGGCATCGTGCGGCTCATGAGCCGGAACTCGCTGTTGGCCAGTGACGGCGTCGCCAGAATATCCATCATGAGCGTCTTGCAGAAAACGATACTTCCCGCGCCAATCATCGCAATCTTCGGCATGGCAGTCACTCCTATTGTTGAGACCCATTGCACGACCCCAATTCTACCGCGTACATACGACAAATGGAAACACGCGCAATTTCGTCGCACTCGCGTCGCGCTCGCATCGTGCGGGCTGCCAGTCCGTGTTCGACGAAAAAACGATGAGATTGCTACGTGAGCAAAAGTATTTTCCCGCGTCCGTGGCTACAGTGGCGCATGACGAATTTACAGGCCGTACATATGAGAAAGGATACCCCGATGACGAATCCAAAAGACAAGAGAAGTCGCGCCGACCGATTTGCGGTGACAATCAACCCGGACTTTTTCGTGGCGTTGAGCGAGAAGACGAACGCGTGGTATGAAGACCCGGAGGAGGTCGAGAGCGGTTTGGCGTGGGGACGGCGTAAGGCACGGCTGCTACGCTGGGTGCGTTTGCATGTTGGGCGGCAACTCACGGCGCGCGAACGGCAATGTCTCGAACTGCACTTTTTCAAGGGCATCTCGATCGCCGATATCGCCGCTCAAACGGACAGCGACATAACCAGCGTCCATCGCGCAGTCAGGCG
>CAIYET010000965.1 GCA_903925285.1 Candidatus Hydrogenedentota bacterium
CGGGCAGACGATCTGGCAGTCCCAGATCGGATTGCGGCCTTGAGCCCGGGCCCCTTCAAGCGTTTCAAGCATCGTCTCAACCTGTTCGTGCGGTCCGCGCGATTCGTGAATCAGCAGGTTGTCGCCGGCGCCCCATCGCTCGCCTTTGCGGATCGCGGCGCACGCCTCGACGATGCCGCCGCTGTTGCGTTTGGGTGCGATCCCAAAACGTGTCATCCGGCAATCGTTGTAGATTGTTGCGTTACTTGTGGTTGTGGCAATTGAAGTTGCACAGCGACGTCTGCATTCGAGTTCGTGGTAAGGAGAGGTTTCCAATGCCAGCGGATACGCCGGTCGCGCGCCATCGTACTGCGAACGCGTTTCAATGTCTCGTCCCATCGGTCGCATAAGAGCGTCGCCCGTACCAAGAATATTGCCTCCGCGTTTTCTTCCCGCCAGAATGTTGCGTTGCTCTTGAGACGCAGATTGATCACCCGCCGAATCGTGCTTTCAATCGCGCCACTGCCGCACGGGATGCCTCGGCGACGAAATGTTACATATTGTAGATGCCCTTGCTCGCCGTGATTCTCCAGATAGCGAAGCTCTGTCCACACGGCGTGGTCTGTCGGTTGTCCCGCAGACATGCCTTTCAACTCCTCTACCACACGCTGCCAACCGCTTTGTTTCAGCAGCTTACGCAGTTGGCCGTACGTCTGCCGACGTGCCTTGTCGTCCAACCCGAGCGATTCTAGAGCCAGACTGATATGATGCGCCGCGTGACAGAAGTCGAGCACTCCCACCACGCGAGACGGATCGATCCCCACTTGCCGTTGAATCCATTCCAAGCGATCCCAAATCCACCGCGCCCCATCCGACGCGAACACCAACAACTCCGCCCGAGCCACGCCTAAACGGTGCAAATGAAAAGCCACCAGCTCGGCCAAGTGGTCCGGGCCTTGTAGCGTCCCGTCGATCAACGGTTGACAGTGCTTTTTGATCATCTTCCCCTGCTCGTCGATCTCGAAAATGATCAACACCTTCGGTTCCCGCCACGGCGTCTCGAACTTCTGGCGTACCCCCTTCTTTCTGGAGGGCTGACGCTGCTTCTGGTGTTTTGCGTTCTTCCCCTTCTGCTTCCCCTTCTGCTTCTTGTTTTCCCGCAAACGCACCCGTCCGCCATCGATTTGGACGACCACGCGGCGGCCAGCGAACTCGCTTCCGGCAGGCAAGTTTCCTGCTCGCCAAAGGAACACTTCTCGCCGCCGCAACTCCAATAATTGCAGCCCCAGTTGTTCCGCGATACGCCGCACGGCTTTCTTGTCCAGCACCACACCCTCGCGGGCCAGTTCCTTGCGAGCCACTTCGATCGACGGGCTGAGTGCGACGATGCGCGCCACTTTGTATTGTAAGGCCGGACTACAGCCTTTCCCAAAACCCAGGGCCGCCAATTCTGGATACAGACCGGCCTGTTCTTCTTCGCATTCCTTTTTCTTGCGTGCCGCCGGGGCACAGTACCACGTGGTAACGAACAGCATGAGGCCACACAGCAAACGCACTTGCAAGGGCCGTGGTTCGGGGGCTTTCAACGGCGCGACCGATTGTTGTTGCACACGGTGGACGTGCTCATCTCGCTCGGGGGCGGCGGTGACTTTTCTCAAAAGGCTGGCTATCAATCGGCCGGCACCGAGGCGATAATGCCGGTCGATGTCTCTTTCGATCTGGTGGAAGTTATCGGGGTCGTCTCGAAGCTGCTGGCCCCAGGTGGCGCACTTCGAGTGCGTTTGTTCTCGAAACAAACTGATCGACTCGACCGGCGTTCCGACGAGCGGACCTTCATGGGATTCCATTCGCACTTGCATGGCGGACATCCTTTTCATGCGGTTGGTCGTGTTACTTAACCAACAGCATGGGAGGAGTCCGCCTCTTTCACCAAGAGAGACTGGGGGGCTTTGCTAGATTGGGCAAAAACAATTTTGTCTCGCTAAGGCAGCTACGACTCTGCCACGCTTTGGGATCGCGCCCAGTAGAGGTTGTAGTCCCACAGCGTGCCGAACGACGGCCAATCGGTTTCCTTAATCAACGGGCCGTCCTGCCAGATCACAATGTTCCGCGCGAAGAGCTCTCCCTTCGGTTGCGGCTTCCCGGTCGGCGCGTCGCCGTACACCGTCAATTGGTACTCTTTGCCGTAGGCGAACACGTTGTTGACGATGACGTTGCC
>CAIYET010000966.1 GCA_903925285.1 Candidatus Hydrogenedentota bacterium
ATTTGGGTGCAGGCAAACTGTGTTTCCCTGCGGTGACAGGCGCCGATTCTGCAACGCAGAAGACGGAAGCAATGTGCGCACAAACTTGGCGTCGGGCGGCTGAACATTGGAAAGTGGGTTCCCCTGTTTCCGTTTGTCGCGCTCGCTACGGTATCGCTCGTAGGCACGTCGTCCTTTTTCATAAGCAACTTGTATGCTGGCACGGAGCCACGGTGTTGAGTCAGCCGACAACGAAGAAAGCAACTGTTCTTTTGCCTTCTCCTCTGAAATTCCCTTTGTCCCCAACTTGTACGCCCTGTCCAGTAAGGTCCTATCATTGCGACCGTAGGTGATCGCTTTCTCCACTTCAACAGGATGTCCGGGGTATTCGTCATGGAAGAGCGCAAGGGCGCAGTTGAGTTTGATCTCTCCATCGCGCCCGTCCCAGGTGGCAAACTTGCGTATCTCGCCTAGTCGTTCTCGACCCAACTTGTCGAGTGGCGTTGGTTCTGTGGGGGCCGAACTGGGTGGCGTCGTTATTTCCGTTGATTCGACGCCAGATGGTTGAGCGGACAAAGAAGGCGAACTAATCGGTGCGGCATTGCCGATGATCACGGTCGGCGCCTCTACAGTCAGCGAGTCCGAACTGTTGCTGTGCGCGCTTGTTTCCCCCGGACTGGCATGCGGACTCATGAGAAGAAAAGGCGCTGGAACCGACGAGACGGCGGGACCTTCAATTTGCCATGGGGGTACGGGATTGCTGGGCGAACGGGGTGGCAAAGCACTTTCCGTGGTAGAATCGTCGACTGGCTGACTTTTACGCAACAACTCCCAGATTTCGCTGAAATAACGTTTCAGAAGGTTGGTTGCCATGGTTGAAATCCTTCACGTAACTTGTTTGAGAGTACGTCTCGGTCACGAATCACGAACATCACCATCGTCTGGCGTTTCGCCTTCTTCATTGATGCTGTTACGTTTCGCTTTCCATGATCGTGCCGCACCTCGATCGAAAGGCGATAGGTTGCCATCGTCATTGCCTTGGGCATCCCCGCTGATAGCGTGGCCAAGCGAAACCGTGGAGAGCCCTTCTATGTCAACACTTGGCTGTAGCACGAAGCCAACGGTTTCTTTGCCGGTCATGGAGACAACAAAGAGGTCCATAGGCGAAATTGCTGCCGCCTTCAGTCTACGCCGCAGACTGTTCAGCATACTGTGCGTTTGTTTCACTTCTGTCGGGGTCAGTTTACGATGGGGCGCGGTCTTTTCGTTTTTAGAAAAAGGGCCATCATAGATGCTGCGGACCAACGCGAGTGTCAGGGGTTTCCTGTCAGTCTCATTCTTGGCTTGCCAGGCCAAAGAGGCGAGAAGCCGCTGGTCGCCGGAATCGCAGGCTTCGAAAACAGGTGCGAATCTGGCGCTACTTGCCAATGCGCGGCGTTGGATAACGATGCTTTTCCGGAGAAGATTCAGGACGATCTTGTATTTAAACTTGCGGTCGGACTTATCGGGCGTGGCCGGAGGCGGGGCTGCCCCGGGCATATCTGTGAAGGCTGGATCCATTCCAAAGAATCGCAAGCACTGGTCCAAGAACTTGGCACGTATAGGTTCCTCGGTGGTCTGAGCGAGGCGGAAACCCCGCGCAAATCGCACCCATATCTCAGGAGGCTGATTGCCGGCCTGAAGTTGCTCCTCGACACATCGCAGGCTAAAGGCCAGCAAAAAGCCAAAAAAGTTACTCTGGTGAAAGATATGGGGGTAACGGGTTGAGTCGAACAAAGCATGGCCGTTCAAGAGAACGCCCATGATGTTCATTGGGGCGAAGCCATGTATTCGGCACGTTTCATCAGCACCTTCTGTCCATCGGACATACCGCACGGGTTTTGTCAACGCAACGTCACGATATTGAGAGAGGCCGAAAAAGAGGTGCTCCGCTCCGCGCATCTCTTCGTCGGAGTCCAGTCGCCAAGGCGCAGTAGGGCTTTCGTTGCATGGAACAATGCAGGCATGCGAGTAGACGATGGCCCTTGTTCGAGTGATCAGGGTGCTGCAGTTATTTTCGCCCTTCCATATGTCTGCCCACTGAGTGCCGCCTTTAACGATTTCTTCCGCGCATACCGAGAAGAGCCGATACATGTATGTGTGCCGCCCGCAATGGCCACGTCGGGGAGGTGAACCGAGGGGAATATTGCGTTCAGCCCTTCGGCTGATGTGAAGTCGCGAAAGGTAGTAGTTCAGATCCAGAACCGTTCGGAAAGGCCAGAGGCTAGGCCTCTCATAGCGACCATTATGAAGAACGGATTTGGGTGCCGCAATGCTGACTACGAGGTAGCCGGTACCGTGGGAGAACGGAAAGAACTCAATGGAAGACATCCGGAAAACGTGAGGCGTCTGCAGATGCTCCGGATTGAAGGTCAAGTTCTGCAAGGCTTGCAGGTGCCGATCCTTGACGTGCAGGGTTATCAACCTGCCTTGATCTGTCACAAGCAGACTCTTGAGATGGGTCTGAAAAGCCTTCGTCAGGCGGCCGACGTAACCTTCTTCGTCACGCGCTGGAATTTCCCGAAGCTCCCAGAAACTTTCAGGGTTCTCCCTGATGGACGCGATTCTACGGTCTAGCAACTCGGAATCGACTGCGACGGGGACAATGAACCGGGTCTGGAATCCGAGTTTGCCGTTGTGGC
>CAIYET010000967.1 GCA_903925285.1 Candidatus Hydrogenedentota bacterium
CTTGAAACCGCCGTCTTCTTTCTTGATATCGTGAAGGATATACGTTCGTTGGAGGCCATCGAGTATGTAGACGCAACCTGGTCGTGCCAGTTTCTTGGCCAGTTCAGTCGTGTTATTGTGCCTTACAGATGTTAGTACGGCGTCTACTTTGGTTGGTTTGACCGCCAGTGTGATTGATGGCAAAAGAGCGCCAGCCTTTACGTCGTCCTTCATTCGTTGGTAGGCGCGGTGTTTCTCGCGCCGGCGTTGGATGAAGAACTGATGGAAGTCGTCGCCTACAAGTTCGAGATAGTCCAGGACTGACATCTGTGCGTAGACAACTGGTGTTTGGGTTCGCAGGTCTTTAGTTGTTCCAAGAACTTCGATCTTCATGGTCGTTCTCCCGAATGGTAGTTGATCTTGTCTGTGCAAAGATTTGCGTCGAGTTGGGACTTCCAGTCGCCGTCGAGGACGAGGCGAAAGCGCATGGGGGTTGGTTTTGCGTCGAGGGTGAGTTCGCCGACGGGGATTTCAGTGCGGCTGTGCTTTTCCAAGACTTCGAAGAGCCGGCTTTTGTACTCGGTGTCGTCGTTCTGGAGGTGGAGTCCCTTGGTCTCCACGACTACCAGGCGGGCAGGTGTGCCATCTTCCTCTTCGAGAGCGACGAGGAAGTCCGGAAAGACGCGTTTCTTTTTCCAGCCGTCGAGGTGCCAGTCGGTCTGGACGGCGATGCGGTGCCACCAACGGACGGACTGAACATCATCGATGTAGAGGGCCACGTCCTTTTCGAGGCCGTTGAAGTGTCGGGACCAGATTTGCTCGAAGAGAGACTTTTCGACCGGATTGCCATTGGGTTTGTGGGTGATTGGGTAGTCCGGCGGTTGCGTCACTTCAAAGGTGAGTTTTTCCAACAACTCCCAAGCCAGACCGTTGCCTTCCAGTCGGAATGAGAGGCCGCCTTTGGCGAGGAGGTCGCAGAAGGTGATTTCGGTATTTTTGTGGATCGCCGCGAGGAGGTCAGCGCGCATGGTCTCGATAAGACGGTAACGACTTGCAAGTAGTTGCTCCTCGGTGGCACCGCGTTTGCGCAATGCCGCGAGGGCGCGGCGTAGAATACGTGCGGCCTGCCAGGGGCTTGGAATCACGTCTGACAGGAGGCGGACCAAGGCCGGGAAGTCGAGTTCGGGGTTGGCTCCTGTTTCCTTGATCCCGAGTGGTTTGCGCGGGTCGGGGCCGAGTTGATCGACATCCACGGTAATGCGTGTATGAGTGAGCGCCGCGGCATCATCCGGGGAGAATTCGGCCGTGCCCTGCCATTCGAGGGTTTCCCATGGCACAGCGGAGAGAAGATCGCTCTCGTAGTCGAAGAGGCGCCAAGTTTTCTTCTCGCGCGCGAGGATGCGCGGGAGGAAGATGCGGCGCCGGAACGCGGGGCGGCGCTCCACGGTAATCACGCGAGTGTTACCGCTGGCGCTGCCGGCGCCGGGGGCGCGCACCAGTTCGCCAAGGTCACCCATGCCTTCGTTGGTCAATCCCTCGCGCACCTTCGCCACGGCGTCGGCGACATTCTGGCGGTGGACGAAGACGTGACATTGGTTTAGCCCTTCCCGAGTCTGCGGGAAACGTTCGGCGTGCGGTTGGCGAAGGATGCGGCCGATCATCTGGGTGAGTGCGGTGCCGGCGGTGGTCTCGTCGAGCACGGCGAGCACATAGGCAAAGGGGCAGTCCCAGCCTTCGCGGAGGGCGTCCTTGGTGATGATGAAGCGGACCGGGCAGTTTTCATCCATCAGGTCGTGGATGGTCAACTCGTCTTCGGCGCTGCTCTTCTCGGCGACTTCACCTTCCTTGGCGCGCAGAGTTTCGTGCAGGTACTTGCGCACGTGATCGGCATGGATTTTGCCGGCCTCGGTCTGGTCCTTGCCGGTTCGTTCCACTCGCACAAGGAGGATCGGGCGCACATAGCGTCC
>CAIYET010000968.1 GCA_903925285.1 Candidatus Hydrogenedentota bacterium
TCTCATGAGCGTCTTCTTCACCTTGAAGAAGCGCGGTCACAATCCCGTCAAGATGGTTCACGACGCCATTACCGACTACCTACGAACTGGCCAAATGCCATCTTTACCGCCAAATACCACGCCAAACGGCTAAAGTCTTACCATAATTCATAATTCATAATTCCCTTTCCTCTTCATCGCCGACCGAGACGGCTATCTGACCGCTCCGGGCCAGCGCGACAATCCCCAACGGCCGCACCATCTTGAGGAACCCGTCGAGGGCGCGATGTTCCCCCGCCAGTTCGATCGTAATCGTCCGGTCGGTCATGCCGATGACGCGCGCCAGAAACAGTTCCGACGCCTGCATAATACTCGGAATGGTGTCCGGCTCGACGCGGAGTTTGACCAGCATAAGCTCACGTGCGTAGAACTCCTCGCTGCCCAAGTCCTCGATCCGAATCACGACATCGAGGGACCGGCACTGGCGCTCCGCCTCCGCCACGGTCTCATCGTCGCCCGTCACCACGACGGTAGCCCGGCTAATTTCAGGATGCTCGGTCTCCGCAACCGCCAGGCTCTCGATATTGATCCCCTTGCCCGCAAAGGCTGCGCTGACTTGCGCGAGCACGCCTCGCTGGTTTTTCACAAGGCAGGAAACCGTGTGTTTCATAACGTGACCCTTTCATTCCAGATTCGTGCAATCAAGGATGAAGGATGAATCCCGCAGTGTGGTGTTTTCATCCTTCATCCTTCATCCTTCATCCTTCATCCTTGTCTAAGATCCCGATCCATGTAGTCGCCCCACAGCGGACAATTCAGATCAATCCAGGTCTTGATGCGAAGCGTCTCGTCCGCAGTAAGCTTCACGTCGTGATGGCCAACGTTCAGCACCTGCCACAGCTTGCTCTTGAGCGAACCGAAAGTCATCGGCGCAAGTTTCTCGCAGCCGCCGGAATTCCATCCACAATCGACATGATGGACGAGTCCTTTTGTGATCAACGTGCGATAGGATGCCGGGACTTTGTCCGCATCCAGATCGCCGCGAAAATCGAGTTTCGCCAGATGCTCTCCGTTATGGCATTGCACGCAATGCGCGTCGAGTACGGGCTGGACAACCTTCGCGAAGGAGAACGGCTCGGCGCCCCACGACGGCGCTTCGATTTCGCACGCAATCTGAGCCTGCGGGCGTCCGGTTTCCGGCGGGGCCATTTGTCGGCTTTCGTGACAACCGATGCAGCTCCGTTTCTCACCCGGCTGCAAATGAACGACGCTACGCATCCGCTGCAACTCGTTGAAATCCTTGTCCAGAACCTCGAAATAGAACACCTTGCCCGGCGGCGCCGTGAACCGCGCGCTCCCGTCCTCGGCGACGGGTACGAGTCCGAGCGAGGCCTTCGCCACATAAGTAGGCCAGCCGAACGGCCCGTTGACCTTGTCCACCGGCGACGCGTAGAAGTTGAAGAACGCCTCGTGGTCCTTGCGATACTCGCCGTTTTCGAGCGGCATGAGCCGGTGCTGGACTTCCTCGACCACACGCAGATACTTCACCGTCCCGCGCGCGACGGCAGGCTCGATTCCCGCGTAGACGTTCGTCAGGCTGAACTCGCCCGGTTCGTCGTTCGAGGCAACGACCGCATCGGACAACACCGGCGGCGCAGGGCGTTCGCGAAACGGCGTCGGACACATGCAATCCAAGCCTTCCGGGTCCAAGGTCTCCGGGTCCATATAGAGCAATTCGCGATTCCCGTACCGGTCGATGAGATACAGGCCGAACTGCTTGCGCGGCGCGTGCGACACGAGAAAGTAATCCCGCGAAATCGGATACGCTTCGCGGAAACATTCCTCGAACGGCGGCGCGCCCGGCCATGGCACTTCGGGCGTCAGGCACGTGATCGCTTCTGCATTGAAACGCCCCTTGCCCGTATCCAGCAGCGCAATCGGACCATTCAGATCGCCGAAATGCGAGATCAGCGTGCAAGCGATCTCCTGCGTGCCCGGCACTTCGCGCCCATTCGCATATCCGTTCGGCTGGATGATGTCGTTGCCGAACACGACTTCCGGATGCCGTCCGTCGGGCCGTATCGACCAGAGCGTATGGCCAAAATCCGCGCCCTTGTCCACATACTCCCAACGCGTCCACAGAATCCGCCCGTCGTTCATGACCGACGGCGCCCATTCCGTCAGGTTCGCGAGCGACACGGGCCGGATATTGCCGCCGTTCGCATCCATGCGGTACAGCACGGACGACTGCGGACGCCAGCAAAACACGCGGCACGTGCAACGCGTCGATATGAATGCGAGATCGCCGTTGGGAAGCGGGCACGGCCAGAAATCATGAAACGGGCCGTCGGTGAGTTGTTTCAGACCCATACCGTCCTGGGGTTTGGGGTTTGGCAAACCCGAAACCACTTTGAGCGACATGATGTGGTAGTAGTCCGTTTCCGAGGCCCGATAGCCGAAGTAGACCGCGCTTGCATCGAAATTCGCCGCTGGATTGCGCGCGATGCCCCCGCCCGCGTCGAAGAGGCGCGTCAACGTCGCGTCATCCGGTACAAGACCAACGTTCTCTTTCCACGGCATCGACAAGACGTAAACGCCGCCGCCCGGACGAAACGCGGCATCGAAATAATCGCTGTAGTTGTGCGACGGACGAAAAGCGTGGCGCTTCACAAACAAAACCTTATCGAGCGCCTTCAAATCCGGGTCGCGAAACATCAACTTGCGTTTCGCCAAACACGCCTCGGCGAACAATGCGCGAATGTTCGATTTGCCAGCGGCCTGCCGTTGCCGCAGTTCGACCAGTTGCCCCCGTTCCGCATCGACGTTTAGGCCCTTCGCCGCGAACCGTTCAATCATTTCCTGCATGAGCGCGAGCGAGCGCGCGACCGGGTCGTAATCGAAGAGGTGCAACACGTATTCATGCCCGGCCCCGTCATCGGCCTTGAGATCGAATTGCCGCCCGATAGGCCCTTCGCAGGCGACCGCGATCTCGCGCGATTGGCAACCATCGAGCGACACCGATTCGTAGCCCGGCGCGTTTGTCGAAACTTTCATGGACGCGCTGGCCGTCAACCGTACTTTGAATGACGCAACGTCGTCCTGACGGATCTCCGCGATCGACAACGGCGCGTAAGTGAACGCAATCGTGCGTCCCATCGCGCTCGTATGCTTCCCCCCCATGCCCAGCCCGACGCGAATTCTGTTCTCGGCCGCATTTGGAAACAGCGACAGCGGCAACCGGAACTCGAACTTCGTCAGGCCGCGGTTGAACGTTCCTTCGACAACACGGCTGGACGCCATCTCGAGTTTGTCGCCCGTTTTCGTATACGTGTTGAACTTGAGTTGCCCGTCGGCATACTCGATCACGCCGCAATCTCCGCCGTCGCCATCCGAGATCACCGCCAAGTGACGGCTCAACAACCGGTCGGCATGCAACGCGAAAACAAGTTCGTCGCCAAAACGGCCCGCCCACAATCGAAAACAGACCAGCGGGCCACGCTCGAAATCATACGGCGACGCCACGCGAACCGTTCCTTGCGAAGCCTCGACGCGCCATTTCGATGCTTTCGAGAGCAGCGGCAACGGCAGAATGTCGTCGCCCACATGCCGCGGATACTCCTTGACGCGCCCGTTGTACGGTACCAACGCCGGACTCAGATCCGCGCGCCCGTAAGTCTTCAGCCACGCGTGTTCCTCGCCCAGAAGCGCCGCACGTACCGGGTCGGTCTCGACCGAAAACACGGCGTCATTCCCGCGAAGGCGGGAATCCGGCGCGGGCGGCGGCGGCGGGACCACGGCCACCGGTACGGCATCCTTCGTACGCGCCGAGACCGCCTTCACCGTTTTCCATTCCGTACCGTCGAGCGAAAGCCGCACCTCGAACTTCACGGGTACACGGTCGCGAAACACGCCGCTACGGTCGCGCGAAAACACGACGCGCGACAGCTCCGCCGGTTCCGGCAAAGCAATTTGCGCCCACTCCTCCCCCGTTCCGCCCGCGACCCAACTCTGCGCATTTCCGTACTGGCCGTCATTCAGATGCTCGACCGAGTGAATCGAATACCCCGCAATACACGACGACGCCGAAGCCACCGCGCCCGCCGCAACCGCCAAATTCTTCGCAGCATCCGCGCCATAGACATCGAGTTCATCGATACAAGCCTGTCCCCCGCCATTCGACGCCAGAATCACAAACCGCACATACCGCGCCGCTTGCACTGGAAACGTCACCTCGTTCGCCTTATCCGGCGCGACCGTCATTTCCCCAAACACAGACACGGCGATCAGCACAGTTCCAAGAAAGCATAAATGCCACCGACCCATCCCGAATCTCCTTATCGCGTTGTCACGCTCGTTATCAGTCTATCAGATCCGAGACTTCGCGTCTTCATGCAACGGCGATCAACTTGCGGATAACCAGCAAGATTCACTAGAGTCTGATTATCCTTAAGGATTTCGAGAGAAGGCAAGCCCTCACAAAGTGCTTGCGTACAGGCACGTTTGGAGGCCTCGTCATGAGCCTGATATCTATCGTGTACCCAATCCTTGTTGTATCCGCGATGTCTGCGCAAGTGGATACGGTCTCCGTTCAATGCTTGACTAAAGGCAAGAAAGTAATCCCGCTCTACTCGCAATGCGGCCAATTCTGGACGACCAACGTCAAGTTGCCAGACTTGCTTGTGATTAACCGCAGCGCCGACGTGATTTCCGTCAGCGACGTGGAAATTACAGGCATGGCGGAAGGCAGGGAAGTCGCCGTAAACCGTATCGCCGCCGACATTCCGGATTTCGTCAGGCAAGTTAACAAACAGTTCAGGAAGATACTTGGAAACGGAATTCTCAACGAGGTCTCGGAACCTCGGATGGCGACGGGGTTGGGCGCCATGGTGTTTGCGAACACGACACTCAGCGAAAGCGAGGTGGTCGGTCCGGGCGAGAGCGCGGTCATACTGCTCTCGAACGGCGTCTATTTCTCCTATACGGGCTTGGCTAAAGTGGATGAGCTCCGTGTGAAGGTCGTCGTTAAGCAGGGAGCCGAGACGAGGGGCATCCTGTGCCCTATCGCATTTACCCCCTACCAATCGAATGGAGACTATGTTTTCCCTCTGAAGGGCGATCTTTGTGTCGTGAGTCTCCCGATGAATATTCCGCAGCATCGCGTAGCCCTGTCTCAGGAATTCGCCATTGACAGCATCTCTGCTAGCCCAATCGAAGATGGCAAGCCCACCGGTGGCACGCCATCTCTGAAAAAGCTCTCCGACTACCCGATCTTTCACCGCGAGGTAATGGCTATTGGCAGCGGTGTAGTCGTCGAAATTGGAGATCGGTTTCCTGAGTCCCTTATGAGCGATCCGTCTACCTACTCCACCGCGCGATTCAAAGAACTGATGGCGCAACTCGAGCCCAAGATAGGGCTCGTTAGTTGCGTGATGGGTGATTATATTATCATCGACCAGGAAAACGGCGAATTCAGTTGTTATGGCCACCTCAGCGAAGGCTCAATCCGAGTGAAGCCGGGCGATCGCGTGGCGAAAGGCGACGTGATTGCTGCTGTAGGGAATACGGGAAACTCATCGGAACCGCACCTGCACTTTCAACTGATGGATTCGAAAGATTTCCTGACGGCAAACGGCCTGCCCGTTATGTTCAGCAACGTACCCCCGACTACGAACAACCAAAACTGCAAGGCGGCCAATTCGCTGCTCGCCACCGACTACATCATGCTGCGCATCGACAAGTAGTTCTCTTCCGTCAACCTACGATATACTCGCGTCTCGATTCGAGCCGTAACTGGAGCGTGAATGGAGGAACACCGGACATGAAGACCAATTCCATTTCCCGAAGAGGGTTTCTTGTGACGGCCGCGGCAAGCGCTGTGTCGGCTGGCTGCGTCACGCGCGTGAATACCGCGGCGGTGGTACCGGGCAAGATCTCGCCCAACGAGAAACTGAATATCGCCGCCATCGGTATCGGCGGCATGGGCAGCGGAAATCTCAAGAGTTGCCAGGCGGAGAATATCGTGGCGCTGTGTGACGTGGACGACGTCTATGCGGCGAAAACCTTCGAGACGTATCCGCATGCGAAACGGTACAAGGACTACCGTAAGATGTTCGACGCCGAAGGCAAGAACATCGACGCGGTCATCGTCGCCACGCCAGACCATACGCACGCAGTCATCGCGATGACGGCCATCCGTTTGGGCAAACACGTCTATTGTCAAAAGCCGCTGGCACACAATCTCCACGAGGTGCGCCAATTGACCGAGGCGGCGCGCGAGTATAAGGTCCAGACCCAGATGGGCAACCAGGGCCACTCGTCCGACGAGATCCGTAAACTCAAGGAATGGATCGCGGACGGCGCGATCGGGCATGTCCATGAGGTACACGCGTGGAGCGACCGACCCGTGGGTGGCGACCCGTGGTCGACGTTTCCAATGATGAAACGTCCGACGGACACGCCGCCCGTGCCCGATACCCTCGATTGGGATCTCTGGATCGGACCGGCCAAATACCGTCCGTACAATCCGATCTACCACCCGCTCCAGTGGCGTGGCTGGTGGGATTTCGGCACGGGCGCGTTGGGCGACATGGGATGCCACATCCTCGATCCGTCGTTCTGGGCGCTCGACCTTGGCGCGCCGACATGCGTCGAAGCGACGACGACGCATTGGGAAAAGGAAGTGAGCGACGAGACCATCCCGCGCGCCTCGATTGTGCGGTACCAGTTCCCGGCGCGAGGCAAAATGCCGCCCGTGAACCTGACGTGGTACGACGGACGCCTCAAGCCGCCGTTCCCGCGCGATTTCGATCCGCGCCAACGGTTGAATGCCGACGGCGCATTGCTGGTAGGCGAAAAGGGCAGCATCGTACACGGCTCGCACGGCGCGGGAAATCTCCTCCTGCTGCCGAAAACCTTGCGTCAGCAATACAAACAGCCGGCGAAAACCATCCCGCGCATCGAGGGCGGACACGAAGAGGACTGGATTCGCGCCTGCAAAGACGGGCGTCCCGCGAGTTCCAATTTCGAATACGGCGGCGCCCTCACCGAGATGATTCTGCTCGGCGTGCTCGCCATGCGCGTCAAAGACCGCCCGCTACTCTGGGACGGCGCGGCCATGCGTTTCACCAACGACGAACAGGCCAACAGCCTGATCAACCCGCCCTATCGCGAAGGCTGGACGCTGTAGAGGCTTCAGGCTTCAGGCTTCAGGAAGTGCTGAGTAACCTGAAGCCTGAAACCTGAAGCCTGAAGCCTATTTTTGAACGCGGCGGCCCGGACTGCTAGACTCGACGCACGCGAGACTCCAGGCTTCAGGCTCCAGGCTTCAGGAAGTGCTGAGTAACCTGAAGCCTGAAGCCTGAAGCCTGAAGCCTGATGGGAGGACGGATCTGCTGATGCGTGCGGTGATACAACGAGTGCGCGAGGCGTCGGTCGTCGTGGACGGCGCGACGATTGGCGCTATCGGCCATGGACTGCTGGCCTTCGTCGGCGTCGACGTGGACGACGACGAGAAGGACGCTATTCAAATGGCGGAGAAGCTCGTCTTCCTGCGATGCTTTCAAGACGAGGCGAGCAAGTTCAATTTGTCCGTGCAAGACGTGAACGGCAGCGTACTCGTGATTTCGCAATTCACGCTGCTCGGCGATTGCCGGAAAGGACGCCGTCCGTCCTTCACGCAAGCGGCGCGCCCCGAGACGGCCATTCCGTTGTACGAGACGGTCATTCGCGAACTGCGCGCGCGCGGCGTAACCGTGGCCGTCGGCTCCTTCGGCGCGCACATGGACGTTCGCTTGCTCAACGACGGGCCGGTGACGTTGCTCATCGACACGAAAAAGGTCTTCTAATGGGTGCGCTTTGTGGAATGATTAACGGCGCGAATGTGGCGGCGATTCGCGCAATGGCACGCGCCCTCAAACATCGCGGCGACTGTACGCGCATACTCGAATCGGATCAGTTCGTCGTAGCCGGGACGGATATGTCGGAGACGCAAGATGGCGTTGCACTGCTCGACGGCCAGCCGCGCGACAACAACAACGCCGCGATAGGTGTCGCGGAATTGCGTCGGCTTGTCCTGGCGGCACGACATCCCCGAGACATACGTTTACGCGGCGCCTTCGCAGCAGTGATACAGGCCGACGAGACGTGGTGGTTGTTGCGCGACCGGCTTGGCGTCAAACCGCTATACTATTGCCTACACGACGGCACGCTCTTCTTTGCATCCGAGTTGAAAGCCCTGCTGGCATCAGGCGCGGTATCCAAACATCTCAACCTGGCCAGCGTCGACCGATATCTCACGCTACGTTGCGTGCCGGGGCCTGAAACGATTCTACAAGGCGTCTACCGCGTCAAACCGGGCCACGCCCTCTCGTTCAAGGCGGGCCGCATCGAAGAGACCCCGTTCTCGACATTCCCGGAAAATTCGGTCGAGATCGAGCACGACGAAGCCTCCGAACAATTGCGCGAGCACTTGCGACGCGCGGTAGAAGACGCGCAAACGGAACCCATGCTGTGGTCGGCGGGCATCGATTGCGCGTCGTTGGCCGCCGTTCATGCCAAGCGCGCCCAACCCGTTTTCGTCACGCTGAAATCCGCATGGCAGGACGAACTCTGGCGCGCCAAAGAAAGCGCCCGCCTCATTGGCCTCGACCTGAATGTAGTTCGCGCGCGCGCCCTGACCGAAACGGCCATCGGACGCGTGGCCTATCACCTCGACGAACCCATCGCGGACCCATCCGTGTTGCCGTTGTGGCTGATCGCCGAACAGGCGGCCAAGACCGCGCCAACACTGCTGAGCGGTCACGGCGCGGACGAGATCCTCGGCGGATACCCCCGCTATCGTCATTTACAGAAGGCCCAAAGCGCCAAGCGCCTGATCCCCATAGGGCTGCTGCACGACATCGCGCCGGTCCTGCCGCCCAACACATTCGTCCGCCGCGGCGAACGGTACCTCACGTCCCTGTCCGACAGCCTCGAAGCCTATTGCTCCCTCGTGGCCGTATTCGATCACGACGAGCGCAACGCCCTCTATACCGACGCGATGCGCGCAGCCATCCACGAGAAAGGCGGCTCCGCGTCGATAATGCGTCCGCTGTTCGCGGGACAGGATCTTTCACGCGACGTGCTTTCGCTAGATCTGAACGTGGCGTTGCCGGACCTGTTGCTGGCCAAGTGCGACCGTCTGTTCGCGGCGCACGGCGCGACCCTCGAATTCCCGTATCTCGGCAATGCGCTCGTCGATTTCGCCATAACGCTGCCAACATCCGTCAAGTTCGGCGTACGCAGCAAACCCCTGTTGCGCCAAGCCATGAAAGGACTCCTGCCGGGACGCATCAGGATGCGCGCGCGCCGCGGTTTCAAAATGCCGCAGAACGGTCCGGCATACCGCGTGATCGACGAGGCCGCGCACGCAATCATCACACCGGAACGGGTCGAGTCGACGGGCCTGTTCCGTTGGGGATACGTCGAGCAAGTCTTGCGCATGGCGACGCACAACGTCTACGCACGTCGGCAATTCTGGGCGCTGCTGATGTTTTTCGCCTGGCATCGCGAATTCATGGAGTAGCGCCGATGCGTATTGCGATTGCAGGAAGCGGACGCCTCGGATGGAGCCTCATGGCCCCGTTGCTCGAATCGGGACATGACGTGATCGCGGTATTGCAAGACGGACGTCACACCCGCGGCTTCATGCGCCGAGTGGTCGCCGCGCAAAGTACGACGCTGGCATCCAACACGACCATGATCGGGCTTGCCGCGCGAAACCGGATTCCAGTCATGTGGCTCGACCGCTTGACGGATGAAGCGCTGGCGCCATTGCGAATGATCGGACCAGACCTCATCCTCGTGGGCGGATTCGGAGTCATTTTCAAAAAAATCATCCTCGCGTTGCCCAAGATCGGCTGCGCGAATTGCCACTCGTCGATGCTGCCCAAGCACCGCGGCCCCAACCCGTTCGCGGCCATCATCCTCCAAGGCGACAAGCAATCGGGCGTCACTTTTCACGCGATGGACGAGGGCATCGATACTGGTAACATTCTAGCGCAGTATGACTATCCTGTCAGCGATGACGACACAACCATATCAATCTACAACAATGCATGCGTACTAGCGAGCGAGCACGTCGTCGAAATCATGGACCGTATCGAGCGCGACGGGCTTCATGGAACGGCGCAGGATCATACCGCCGCAACCTACGACAAGCAGATCGACCGCGCATTGGCGAAGATCGACTGGGCGTTGCCCGCTATCCAGATCGAACGAATTGCCCGCGTATTCAAGACGGCTTCCCTGGCGCGTTTTCGCTTTCACGGACGCGACATCCTTCTGAGCGTTATCAAGGCGGATCCGACGCCCGTCAACGCCCCGCCCGGCACCGTGCTCGCCTCAGGAAGGTGGGTGCGCGTAGCAACGGGCGCGGGCTTCGTCGACATCGTGCTCGCATACAAACTACGTCCTGTACCATGGATCTGGCCCACCCGCTGGAGCCGCCCGCGCGTGGGCGAGCGACTGGAGTAGCTGCATGGCCAACCTCGTCTCGATCATCGTTCCAGCCTTTAACCAACTACAATACTGCCGCCAATGCGTCGAATCGATTTTGGAGTGCGGCGGCAACGACGCCGCTTTGCTGGGGCGCAAGGTTTCCGCGCCCCGCGTCCCGCTCGCTAGAGGCGCGGAGACCTTGCGCCTCAGTGATGAACCAACCCCCTACCGACTCATTCTCGTCGACAACGGTTCGACCGACGGCGTCGGAGCGTATTTCGACTCCGTACCCGGCGCAATCGTCCTGCACGCAGAAAAAAATCTCGGCTTCGCGGGCGGCGTAAATCTCGGCCTGGCACATGCCCAAGGACACGTCTTGCTTCTCAACAGCGACACGCTCGTCCCGCACGGTTGGCTCCCACGCCTCACAAACGCCCTAGAAAGCGCCGACGATATCGGTATGGTCGGCCCACTCAGCAACTGCGTGTCCGGCAGCCAGCAACTCGACAAACTTTCCTTCACCACGATGGACGAGATCCACGCATTCGCCAACGACCTGGCGCAACGCAACGCACGACGCCTACGCGACGTTGCCCGCCTGGTAGGTTTCTGCCTGCTCATTCGCGAAGAGGCCTTCAAAGCCGTGGGCCTCTTCGACGAATCATACGGCATCGGCAACTTCGAAGACGACGACTACTGCCTACGCATGCTCCGCGCCGGCTACCGACTCTGCGTCGCCGAAGACGCCTTTGTCTTCCATTACGGCAGCCGAACCTTCGACGGCATGGGAATTACCGGCGACGCCTGGCAAACGCTCATCGCCAACAACCAACGCCATTTCCTTTCCAAATGGGACATACGCGAAGGCGAACGCTCCGACACGGCCCAAGCCTCACGCCACCACAACCGCCAGGCCAATGAGAGGCTTCAGGCTTCAAGCTTCAGGCTTCAGGAAGTGCTAAGTACGAAGCGCGAAGTGCGATGCAGCCTGAAGCCTGAGGCCTCAAGCCTGAAGCCTGACCCTATAGACATTACCATTCGCGAATATCAACCCCAAGACGAATCCGAATGGATGCGCGTCCACGCAATAATCCTCAGCACCTCGCACGCCTGGAACTACACCATTCAAGAGCGCCCCCAATACAAAGACCATCAAAGCACACGCCTAGTAGCCATCGCCGCTGGGAACATCGTCGCCCTCACCGACACGCAATACGAAAACGAGCCAGGCGAATTCTGTTTCCTCAAAGACACCCCCGGCGGATACGTCCTCGAATTCGGAAGACTCCCCGAATACGCCGGACACAACCTGGGCAAACGCCTGATCGACGCAACAATCGACGACGCCAAACGCAAAGGATTCCACCGCCTCGAATACTGGACCATGGACCGAAAAGCCCAACGCTTCTACCAACGGCTCCGCGTCCCCGAAATCGGACGCCACTACCGATTCCGAATGAAACCCCCAACCGAAATAGCCGACAACCTACTCCAACAATCCATAGGCATAGAATACCTATACTGTGCATGTACAATAGAAAACTGGCCCAACATCCGAAAGCAATTCGATATCATCGAAAAACATCCCCTCGAACCCCACCTCTGCATCGGCTATGAAGTCCGTTTCTAGTCCCGAAAACTCTCTTGTCCAAATTAGCTTTCTGAAAATGACGACTTGACAACCCATCAGGGACTTTTGGACAGCGGTGATCTCAGATCTCAGATCTCAAATCTCAAATCTCAGATCTCAAATCTCATCTCAAATCTCATCTCAAATCTCATCTCAAATCTCAAATCTCAAATCTCAGATCTCAGATCTCAAATCTCAAATCTCAAATCTCAGATCTCAAATCTCAGATCTCAAATCTCAGATCTCAAATCTCAGATCTCAAATCTCAGATCTCAAATCTCAGATCTCAAATCTCA
>CAIYET010000969.1 GCA_903925285.1 Candidatus Hydrogenedentota bacterium
GGCTCATGACGAGTTACTATGGGTTACCGCCCAGGGCTGAAAGTGACCCATCCAAGGGGTGCAAGCTTGGATAATCTTGAGCCGCATATAGTCTTTATCTAGGGTGTAGAAATTCAGCCCGTTTCGAGCTTGGCTGTAACCCCGGTTTCTGGTACCCGTCCGGATGGAGCCGCATCGAGAATTCGATAGCGTTGCTGACGGAGCGTGGGCGGGATGGTTTTCTGAATTTGGTCAAGCATTTGACCGTGGGAACAGCCGCGTAAAGCGCGATCGATCTCATCACTGGTGTGAACGCCGCAAAGCAGCGGGATGACATAAACAAGCCTATTGAGTTCGGCTTGCGGATTTCTCTGTACGATGGTCTTGAACTTGCCGAACAGCGATTCGATAACGTCGCTGCTGACAAGAAGTGGGAGCTGTCCAATTGAGAGGTTGCGTTGGATACGGAGATGCTGGTCAATCCAGGATGACAGCCTGGCGCGGATCTGCGACCCCCGTGGAAGCCGTTTCAGGATGATCTTCGCTTCCGCGGCACTCACTTGATTGAGTCCCTGAATCTTCAGGAGTTTCAAGAACTGCTCGACGACGCTACATATCGCGCAGAATTGCTCCAGGAATTGGCGAAGCTGCGAGAGTCCGCGAAACGCCTTGCGGAGTATGCCGACTTCGCTGTGATTTTTGGATCGGCCTGGCCCGCCCATCAAATTGAGGAGCTTGCCGGCCCACTCAGCAACTTTGGTGATTCCCTGGAATCGCCCCTTGGTTCTCACTTTTGGAGGCAGGAGCCAGGCCAAATCGGTTTGTCTGATGCGTGCCGCGCCTTTGCGCGTGATGTTCAGGAATTTGGAAAAAGCGGTACGTTGCGCGAACTCGGCTTTTAAGGCGTTGGCCGCGAGATGGCCGATGTCCTCGATCACCTGCACGTGTTGTGCGTCTTGCGCCTGGCGGCAGAGCTCGACGCCGCGCTTGATATCCGTACCACCGTCCTTGATGATCGCCCGGGGCATGCCTGCTTTGCCAAAGATGTCAACCAGGGCATCCTTGACGAGGGGTCCGTTCCAGCGTGTCGCGATCTGCAAACCAATACACTCGCAATCTTGGAGTCCGATGGCGGCCTGTTTTTGATGAAGCGCTGAGAGCGGCACACGCAAAACGACGAGGGCTTTTCTGGTTCCGATGTCGATAGAGCAATCGATGATGGCAAGCCAGGGTTCCTCCGAGGGGCCGACTGCGTTGAAAATGGTCATACCGGCGCGCAGGGTCCAGTGGATGACCGATGTGAAGTGGGGAATCTGGATTTGAACCCACCCGAGACGCTGGAGTACGCCCCATATCCGCGGAACAGCGCGGAAAGAAATGGTCCCCTCGATGACCATCATAACGCACGAGGTCCGGCGCAGGTCGAGGGGACGTTCGCTGATGACGGTAGGGAGCCGCTCATCGGGCGTTGATCTCAACGCGGTATTCTCGCACTCAAGAAAGCTAATCCTTTCTTCCAGTTCAAGACGCCGCGCATCTTGTCGCTTCTGAAGGTGGTGCGAGTTCTTGCGTTGCTGCCGCAGTCGGGATGCCCGAACGACCGCCTTGGTCCTCCATTCGAGCCGGGACTTCCGTATTCGAGATATCTTGCTCAATGCGCCCCCTTTTTCATCATTATATGATAGCTTATATAGGCTATCAGATACAATTATGCTAAGATAGGCATATGCGGATACGAAAGATGGAGCGGCGGATCGAAGAAATTAAGAGGAAGCTTGCGCTGATTGGCGAGATGCGGCCTGGAAGTCTAAATCAGCAGCGCACGGTCTGCGGAAATTTAAACTGCCGTTGTATGGATCCGAAGAGACCAAGAAAACATGGTCCGTATTACCAGCTCAGTTATGTTCACCTTGGGAAAAGCACGACCCAGTTCATCCAGAAAGACTTGGTGGGCGCAGTGATATATCAGTTAGCCAACTACAAGAACTTTAAAGCGCTGACGGCGGAATGGGTGGATGTCGCTCTGGCCCTTGCCAAGGAAAAGCTTCGGGTCGACAAAGAGCGTCACAAGAGCGAAACTCGCACGCTCAAGCAAAAACAGCGCACGATTTGAGGTGCCAGATCCCGGGACACGATGGGGTAAAAAAATCGGTTGTTTTTCTACACCCTAGGTGTTGTCTATAACGCAGCGCCGGCATGTCCCACCAAAATACTGGAAGGCCTCTGTGAGGAAAACTTTCTGATGGAACC
>CAIYET010000970.1 GCA_903925285.1 Candidatus Hydrogenedentota bacterium
CAACAACCATAAACTCGAAACGCTCCTGACGCAGATGCGGGAACTCTCATGCCAGATTCTGGAAGCGACTACCCAAGGAGTGCAGAAGCGTAAACGCAATAAATGAAGATACTTGGGCTTAAGTTAGTGCCATTCGGGACACCATACTTAGTTATGCCTTCTTGGCCTCTTGAGCCCGGTCTACGTTTGTGAAGCAGGCGTTCGAATTGGTTCTCGATGCGTTCGATGAATCCGGCATTTCCGAGTGTGCAAAACTGCACCTTATCATCACCGCGCCGTTCCAATCTTTAGCAGGACCGCTCCGCGACCGGGGACTTCGACGGTTACGGAGCCGTCAGCCGGTTCGAGATCCTTTTGTAACCATAGATCGCGGACCGGCTGCTTGCCTTGGATGCCGATATCGGACCACGCGGCGGTGACGGGCCTTTTGACGGAGCCTCGGTTGAATAGCGCGACGGCGGTCGTGCCGTCGAACAGCGGCCTCGACCAGACTTCGGTCGAACCGGCCTGCGTGCGTCTTGCACCTTGTTTGCCAAGCGGATCTTGATCGATGTCGAGCACCTCGTCGTTCGTCAGCAGGGCGAGCGTGAACGGGTCCAATTGCGATAGGTCGCAGCCGACTAGCAATGGCGCGGCTAGCATGCACCACAGCGTAATATGGGTGATCTGGGCGTTCGGCATGAGTTTTGTCGGCGCGACGTTGGGTCCCCAGCCGACTTGGCCGACGACGAGCATGTCGGGGTCGTTCCAATGTCCCGGTGCGGCGTAGGAGGCTTTTTCGGTTTGCGCGAAACCGATGTTCGAGACGCTTTCCCACGTGTCGCCGATATCGCCGGTGGTGCGCCAGAGGTTGCCGCCGACTTCGGCGCCCCATTTCCACACGTCGCCCATCCCGTATTGGCAGAGGCTGTACACGATGTCGCGGGTGCAACGGTCGAGCGCGTTGCGCATGACGAGGTACGGTGCTTTGAGCACATCGAGTTCGGCGCTTTTGGCGATGTCGCGGTAGCTGCACCAGTCGTACTTGAGGTAGTCGATGCCCCAGGCCGCGTAGGTGTCCGCGTCTTGTTGTTCGTGTTGGTAACTGCCGGTGTAGCCCGCGCAGGTCTTGGGTCCAGGTGACGAGTAGATGCCTAGTTTTAGGCCTTTCGCATGCACGTAGTCCGCGAGCGCCGTCATATTGGGAAACTTTTTATTGGTCAGAATCTCGCCATTCGCGTCGCGGTCCGCTTCCCAGGCGTCGTCGATGTTGACGTATTGGAACCCATGCGCAGCGAGGCCGCTCGAAACCATCGCGTCGGCTGCGGCGCGGACTTTCGCGTCGTCGACGACTACGGCCCACACGTTCCAGGAGTTCCAGCCCAGCGGCGGCGTCAACGCGAGTTTGTGCTCGCCGCCGACGATCGTGAGCACGCGCGATGCGCTGCCTTTCGCTCCGGTCACGGTTACGGTAACATCGGTGGAACCGGCTTGTTGCAGACTGCCCGAAATGATTCCCGTATTGGGATCGAGCGCCAGGCCCGCAGGCAGGTTCGTTGCCTTGAACGAGAGCGGCCCTTCGCCCGTGGCCGGGATCAGGAACAGGAATGGGCGTCCCGGCGTAGCGCCGGTTATGCGTGGACCGTGGATAGCCGGTTCCGGCTTGTCGCCCGAGGCGATGGGGGGCGGGGGCTCGAGACCGATGCCGACGGACACGGGTTGCTCCTTCGCATTTGGCGCGAGCGTCAGCAATGCGCCGGCCCAATCCGCGTGATCGATTTGTTTGCCGTCACCGCCGTCCGAGATGAGCAGCAGGAGATATCGCGCGCCGGTGAGATCCACCGAGATTTCCTTGGGCTTGTCGCGCCCGCGCATGAGACCCGTTTCGGCTACCTTGCGTTCATCGACCCATACCTCGAACGCGACCGAGCCTTTGCCTTGCGTGTCGTCGTCGACGCCGACCATCGCGTCGAAGCGGACCGCGACGCCTTTGAGGTCGACGAGAAACTCGCTTATGGCGTGCGTGCCGATTCCGTGCGGGTACTCGACGCCGCCCAGCGTGATGGGGAATCCCATAATCGACTTGCCCACCTGTGGACGCTTGAAGCCCTGGTTCATAACGGACAAGTCGAGCGATTCCAGCCAGACACCATTTTTCGGGACCTTCTTCGCGGTCGGATTGACTGCTCCGGCATCCGACGTCAGCCAAATCGCTACAAGAATCGCCAATAGACGCATCGCGTGTTGCATGTCGCATCTCCTCGTTTGTGAATGCGTATTGTACGGGCCTTTGCCATGAATGCGAAACTGGCCCCGAAAGCATGAATTATTCCGACTGCGTCTTCTAGGATAAGCGGTAATTGGGGTCGCGCGTATTTCACTGTATCGCGGATTGTCTTTGACAACCATTCGTTTCGTGTTGTATATTTGCTTTCGGGAAAATGGGGCTTTCCCTTCCCTTTAACTTTAAGATTAGGAAAGACTGGATATGTTTAACGGAAGTCGGGATCGTTTCTTTTCGTCGCGCCCTCGTCATTGGCGCAGATGGATTCTTCCCGTGGCGGTTGTGGGCATGTGTGTTTTTCCGACGCCCAATGCCCATGCCTATATTGATGCCGCAACGGGTAGTCTTATCTTGCAACTTACCATTGGCGCATTTCTAGGGGCAATGTTAACGGCCAAATTGTGGTGGGTGAAACTGAAGTTACTGAGCGGTCGTTTGTTCGGAAGAGCAAAAAAGGATGCCGAGAGTGGAAAGTGACGGTACGGTTGCGTCGTCTTTTCGCGATCCAAGCGGTTTTGTGTTCCTTCGGGGCGGGCAATTCTACAGACAGGTAAACGTCTCTTACCGGGAATGCTACGACCGCTTCCTCGCATCGGGACTCTATGAGGCGCTTGTCTCGGCGGGGCTGCTCGTGGCGCATGAGGATGCCCCCATTCCCGCGCCCGCGCCGGACACGGCATACAAGATTATCAAGCCCGAGCGCATGGCCTTTATCTCGTATCCCTATGAGTGGTGTTTTGGACAGATCAAGGATGCGGCGCTCGCCACGTTGGATATCCAGAGCAAGGCACTGGATTACGGAATGACGCTGAAAGATGCGAGCGCCTACAATATCCAATTCCGCGACGGACGTCCCATTTTTATCGACACCTTGTCCTTCGATATCTATCGGGAAGGGCAGCCGTGGGTTGCTTACCGGCAGTTCTGTCAGCATTTTCTCGCGCCCCTTGCGCTGATGGCCAAGTGCGACGTGCGTCTCGGTTGCCTATTTCGCGTGTTCATCGACGGTATCCCCCTGGATATGGCAAGGGCTTTGCTGCCGTGGCGTTCCCGTCTGCACATGGGCCTGCTCGTGCATATTCACATGCACGCCAAGAGCCTGTTGAAGCATGCGGATGATGGCCGCACTGTCGCAGACAACGGCGCCACAGGAAGCGCAATCCCCACGGCCAAACTGGGGTTGCAGGCCCTTCGGGGCATCATCGACAACCTGCGCGCCACGGTGTCGAAACTCGAGTGGAAACCCGCGGGTACAGAGTGGGGCGACTACTATGACGACACGAACTACACCACGGAAGCCATGCAGTGCAAGACCGAACTGGTCGGGGAATTCGTTTCGCGCGTATCGCCCGGCACGGTGTGGGATCTGGGTGCGAACACGGGGGTCTTCAGCCGTATTGCGAGCGAACGCGGGGCGCAGACGATCTCTTTCGACGTCGATCCTGCCGCCGTTGAAAAGAACTATCGCGATTGCAAGGCGAACAAGCGGGCCAATCTTTTACCCCTCGTGATGGATTTGACGAATCCAAGTCCTTCGATTGGCTGGGAAAATCGCGAGCGGGCCGCATTCGCACAGCGCGGTCCCGCAGACCTTGTGCTGGCGCTGGCTCTCATTCACCATCTCGCCATCGGAAACAACGTGCCCCTGCCCAAACTGGCGGACTTTTTCGCGCGTATCGCGCGGTGGCTAGTCATCGAGTTCATACCAAAGAACGACTCGCAGGTCCAGCGGTTGCTCGCTTCGCGCGAGGACATTTTCCCCGACTACACCCAGGAGAGCTTCGAGCGCGAATTTTGCCGAAATTTTGAAATCGAGGCGTCGCGCGGGATTCGAGATTCGGTTCGCACCCTATATCTGATGCGCCGCAAACAATAGGAGAGCCGACCCGGGTTCGAGCGGAGAGCGGGACGTGTCGCGAATCGTAACGTTAGATATCTTGATCCCGTCGGAAACGGGTATGGCACTATTTGGGGTTTGGGGTTTGGGGTTTGGGGTATGGGGTTTGGGGTTTGGCAAAACCAAAATCCGAACCCATTAGCCTCTTGCAGAACCTCAACTGTACCGTAGCGCAGGCGTCTGGCCTGCATGGATGTCAGCGGTACTTCACGGGGTTCTGCAAGAGGCTCCCATAACTCAAAATTTCAATTTCAAACCCCAAA
>CAIYET010000971.1 GCA_903925285.1 Candidatus Hydrogenedentota bacterium
GGTCTGGTTCGTGGGCGTGGTCCAACCAGAGACGGTCGTGAAGGTTAGGGTGTGCTGTCCAGCCGTCAGGTCAGAGACAGTTGCACCGCTGAATTGTGCGGTACCGCCGTCCACGGCCCATTGTGCGCCCGCAGAAACCGCGTCGGTCGGTTGGATGGTCACGGTAAGACTACCCGTGGTCGCTACGAGCGTGTACATTCCCGTGGCGGTGGTCGGCTGGCCCGCAGTGATGGTTACGGTCTGGTTCGTGGGCGTGGTCCAGCCGGGCACGTCCTTGAAGATGATCGTTACATTACCAGGATGCACGTAATCCAGCACAGTATCACTATCGTTCCATGTCGTCCCGTTGTCCGCACTCCATTGCGCACCCACGTTGATGACGGCTGCCGGCGTGATTGTTATGCTCAGAGAAGCGGCTTTGACCGTCCATGTGAAGAACTTCGAATCCGAGCTTCCGCGCCCATCCGAGACATAGATGCCAACGTTGTAGGAGTGAGATGCGGACTGGTCAATCGTGCCGGAAATCAATCCGGTGGCAGAATCGACCGTAAGGCCCGATGGAAGAGCGACGCCGCTGTATGTCAGGGTGTCTCCGTCCAAGTCATTTGCGCTGAGTTGCAGCGACGCGGTTACTCCCGCGATACCGGTCTGGTTGCCGGGGTTGGCAAGGGCGGGTGCTTGGTTCTCTCCGGGAACATCGATAGTGTTAAAGACCTCGTTTGTCGATATCGATGATTCGGTGTCGAAAACAATGGTGGCCTTGTTGACAATGCGCGTGTGGCCCGCCACGTCTGACCGCGGGGTAACTGAGAACGTCACGTGTCCTTCGCCGTGGTGGGCGACATCGTTGGGCGGCAGGAATCCAGCCAACGGATCTTCGGGTAAATCGCCTGTTTCCGGGTCAAGCGTCTCAAATAGCCATTGTACCGTCCCCGATCCGTAATCCACCGTCACGGTTATGTCCACCCACCACGACTTGGTCGCGTCGGGCCGGTAGTCTGCCACCGTCTCGCGCGTGTGGAACACTGCCGTATCGTCTGGAATGGTCACCTCATGATCGCCCCATGCAATTCCCGTTACATGAAACGTCGATATGTCTAAGGCGGAATCCAATTGGTCGGTCACAACGACAACCTGGGCGGGCGCGGTTGCCGCCGCTTTGTTCTCAAAGTAGACGGCATAAGGGATCGGCGCGTCGGCTGGCACCAGCCGTTCGGAATCGAGCCCACCGCCGCGTGGCGATACCTTCTCGTTCGGGTCTACCGGGACTACGACTTTGGGCTCGTCCGAATCATCTGGATGACGTTGCGAATCGGGCACGTCTGGTTCAATGAGCGGTTTAATATAATGGTGGTTGAGTCCGAACTCGGCGCCGAGCTTTATTCCTTCCGAGGGGATGTGATGGGTCCCGCCGAGTGGTGCGGCTACCGCTCCCACTGTTTCGAGTTGCGCGCGTAGTATCGCGCTGGTCCGTTCAATAGCTATATTGTCTCCACTTGTAATGGCATGGCCGAACTCCGTTACCGGAAGCATTGCCTTTCCCATCACTCCCAGGTCAGGCCTTTGGATGAGATTGCCGACATTTTCCCCCTGTTTGGCAAACGGTGCATCGAATGCATTTAACAGGCTGGAAGGACTGATATGAGAATCCATCCCTAGTGGATCGCTAAACCGCAAGGGATTGTTGTTGCAGTAGGCATAGAGATTGGCGCCAGCCCAATACCCCAATGAATCCGGCGTAAGGAATCGGCCGCCGATGGGGTCATAGTAGCGCGTCTTCATCAGAAGCAATCCCGTGTCGTCCGTTGCGACTCCAAACCGGCCGGCATACTTGAATGGATTGGGCACAGTTTCCTGATTTGAGCGCAAGGCGCCGAACGCATCGTAATCGTACTCGTTAACGACCGCCCCGGTCGCATCGGAAACTTGGCGCGTGTGGCCCGTGCAATCATAGCCATAATAATGGGCGCTTCCACCGGGAGCCAGGCGCGCCGCCAGCCCGAGTCCATACACGTACCGGGCCTTCAGCGTTCCCGATTCATCGTATTCCGCCGCCACACTGGCAAGTCCAGAGGGGTCGTATGTGTAGTGGGTCGTCGTTCCATCGTGTGCAATGACCGTTCGATTGCCCAAGGCATCGTAGGTGTAATCCCATGTGCCATCGGCGGGGCTAACGACGCGGCTCAATTGGCTCGCGGCGTTGTATTCAAACAATGTAACGCCGGTTGCGTCGGTTTTCGAGATCAAGTTGCCGCTGGCGTCATGGGAAAAGGACGTGTCGCCAATCTGCGTGTACTGGTTCATAGAATTGATTGAGCAATTCGTCTGTGCCCCATTGTCGGTTAGACGTGTCCGATTACCGGCGCTATCATATTGGTAGGTCACCCGTTGCCCATTGGGGTAGGTTGCCGCGGTAAGTTGGTCGGCTGCATCGTACTCGAACAGCGTGATTCCGTCGAGCGTGGTCATGGACGTCGGGTTTCCGTTTGCGTCATACGTGTAAACGAAGCGGGACTGGACCGCGCCGCCGGGAGCATGGTTGACGACGCTTGTGACGTGCCCGGCCGCATCGTATGCATATGCGGCGTACGTGCCGTTCCCTTTGGTTTCGAGGTTGAGGCGGCCAACGGCGTCGTAGCCATACTGAGCAATGGCGCCGGTTCCGTCACTAACCTCGGCAAGCCGCCCGTTGGCGTCGTAAATATAATTCAGAACGTAGCCATCGTTGCCGATGCGCTGGGTGCGGTATCCCGCATTGTTGTATTGGACCGTAAAACTCCTGTTCGATGGATATTGAACGCTGGACAGGAACCCGCGTGTGTCATAGGTGAACGAGGTCAGGCCTCCGGCGTCAGCCGCGCCTGAGAGGCGTCCGTTTGGATAGTAGGTATACGAGAGAGAACCCCCATCGGGGTAGTCCATCCTCTCGACTTGGCCTCGCGTATTGGTGGTGATGCCGGTGGTCTGTAAGCGCCGGTCCGTATGGTTTGTCGGATTGCCGCCAATTGCGTATTGGAACTGCTCGTAACTGCCGTCCGGATAAGCAATCTGGGTCAGGTTTCCCGATGGGTCATACGTGAAATTCGAGAGGTTGAAATTGGGATCCCGCAGCGATATGAGTTGGTTGAGAACGCCCGCGTAGCTGACCAGAACGGAGTTCCGTAGCGGATCGCTCCAGGCGCTGCAATTGCCCAGCGCATCGTAGAACATTTCATGAATCCCGGCGTCGGCACGGGTGATGCGGGTCAGGTTAAGCAGCCCGTCATAACGGAACCGTTTCACATTGTTCAGCGGATCCTCGAATCGCAACAGTTCGTTTCTTGGGCCGTAGAAATACTGGTTTGTAGCGTTGTCGGCTCCCATCGATGTTACGCGGCCCAATCCCTCATACATTAGGTCAGAACGCTCGGCGTTTCCGTCAAGCCACCGGCCCGACAATCGGCCCTGTTGGTCGTAGCTGAAGTGGACCTTCGTCGCATCCGGATGTGTTATAAGCGATAGGGCATGCGCAGTAGGTCCAGTGTCGGATAAATAGGTATATAAGGTTATAGCAGCTCCGTGTCCAATGACGCTGGTCAACTCGACGCCCGTGCTGTCATAGAGGTAAGTAGTCGTTTCGGGAACAGCGAAATTCGTCAGTTTGAAAATGCGGCCCTGTGGGTTGTATTCAAGCGTGAAGGTGATGCCGTTCGAGTGAGCGATTGAAGTAAGCCGTCCCGGTTTGTCTGGATCGTAGGAGAAGGTAACAGTATTGCAGTTCGGCTCGCGAATGCTTGTGAGACTGGCGGAATGGAAGGTGGTGGCCTTCCCGAACGAAAACGCAATCCCGTTCTGTTCCGTTAGCCGGTATGTTTTGTCGTCTAGCTCTTCGAATTTGCCATTGTCGCCCGGTCCCGCCTGCCAGGCGTCGTCGCCGGACTGGTTGAAGTGGCGAAGAATCCCGCCGGGACAGAACATCACGACGGTTTGTTCTCCCGCATCGATCTTCAGAGCATACTCGAAACTGTGCGACCAGCCGTATCCCAAAGGGCCGCAACGCAACCGCCGGTCGATTGACGCGTTATAGGTTCGTGCGAAGGCCAAGGGCAGCGCCATGGCCGGGGCTTGGGCATCGATAGCCGCGGCAAGGACTTGGCTGCCACCGGTCGAGGCGTTCGCATCGGCGAGTTCGTAGGCATTAATCTCGCCGACGTCGTGTGTGTTGTAACCCCGCTGGGCCAGCATCACGGCGTCCGAATTCAACCGCGCAAGATAGGTGGCCCATGTCGTACCAACCCGGTCTTTGAAATTGTTCAACACGACTTCCCACGCGTCGTGCCGATAGCCCTCCGGCGCCCAGTCTTCGAGGATGAATGGATCTGTCACCCAGGAAAACATTCCGCTCTTGCCCGAGGAAACGCTAACGCTGCCCGAAATGAGCGGTTTTCCGAATTCATACTCCCATGCGACGGATACGTCGTCGGCTATTAAACGCTCGAGGCTAAACTGCAAATCGCTGCTTGCCGAGGCGGAAGGAAACAAGAAATAGATTGGCACCCGATTATGCGCTCCCGGCGGTAATACACTCACCAAGCCTTGGGAATTGGTTCCGAGAATATGGATTCCCCCCGTCCCCCACGGCTTGTCTGGATCTAGACGCATTTTGGTCAAATAGTGATTGCTCGATATGATGAACAGAGGCGCGGGCGCGTCCGCATCGCCGGTATTGGTGTAATCCAGCCAGAGCGTGTAAGGCCGATCGCGCCGAATGGACCCCGGCGATTCGAGATGCGCCTCGACATGGGATCCCGTCGAATTCTCGTTGACAGTGAATGGCTGAGATAACGTCAGAGTCACCGAGGGCCACACGACGGCCACATGGTACACGCCCCCGGCCAGTCCGCTCAGATCCATGGTTACGGTCAGCGAAGCGCTGTCCCACATGGCGGGCGTGAAGGTTCGGACAACCTGCCCGGCGCCGTCCACGAGTTGGATGCTGGCGCCGTCGATGAAACCCATGCCAAACAACTCGACGGTTGTGCTACCCGCGTTTCCGCCCGCGCTCAGACTGAGCCTCGAGACATATTGCGCGACGCCGAGGCACTCGATGGTGAAATCGACCGGGCTCTGTCCTAGCGCGGGCGAGTAATAGACGCTGAAATAATAGGTTCCGGCCCGGGGAGAAGGAATCAGCATCTCCATCGAGCCATTGGCGTCCGTGATCTCGCCCGCCCAATCGTACACACCCACGGGCATATGACCCATGGCTCCGTATAGTAGCCATGTGCCATCCGCATGAGCCGACGTAACCCGGACAACCAAGTTCTCGGCCTGGCCTGCACTCAAGTTCAGCCGGAAATGCTCGAAGGTATAGGGCTGAGCCGTCGAGTCGAGTGGCGCATCGAGGGCGATCGGGCTGACCGGTTGCGGCAGCAGCCCCGATTTCCAAACCAACACCGAATCACCTTTGCCCCAGGCCAAAATCTCGGTGCCGTCAGGCGAAAACCTCGCCTGATTCGCTCCCGGTCCCAAGAAGCGCCGGAGTTCCTGAGCGGTCAAGATGTCCCACAGACGCAGCGTATAATCGCTCCCAGCAGTGAGCGCCTTGGTGCCATCCGCCGAGAATGTCACGAAGTCCACTCGACCTCTATGCCCGGTGAAGGTTTGCAGCAGTGCGCCGGACACCGAATCCCAGAGTTTCACCGTGCCGTCATCCGAGGCCGAAAGGGCTCGAGCGCCTTCCGGCGAGACGGCCACGGACGTCACGGATCTCGTGTGGCCGGTGAATGTTTGTACCTGCATCCCCAAGCCGATGTCCCAAAGGCTTACCATTCCATCGACCGAGCCGAGAAGCACTGTAGCCCCGTCCGGCGAAAATGCCACGCAGGTCGCGCTGCCCGCAACATTTTGCATGGTTCCTGAATTCACATCCCAGAGCTTGACTGTCTGATCGGTCGAGTTCGTGAGCACGCGTGTGCCATCCGGCGAGAACGCCACGGAGGCCAATCGGTCCGTATGGCCTTGAAATGTCTGTATAAGGCTCCCTGAGACCACATCCCAGAGCTTGGCCGTCCTGTCTGCGGAGCCGGTTAGTATCGCTGCGGCATCCGGAGAAAATGCCATGCACGTGACTTGAGCGGTGTGGCCGGTAAGTGTGTCAAGCAGGTGCCCGGAGGTTGCATTCCAGACGTTGACGGGATAACCACCGAACCAAGACTGCCCGCCGGCCCCCAGGAAGACGTTTGCCCCATCATCCGAAAAGCTGGCGGAAAGTACATCATCGTAAACGCTGAGCGTAAGGCTTGCGAACGGTACGATCGAGGCCGTTGGAACGATAGCCACATGGTAATCGTATGAGCCAATAATAATCTTTGCGCCGTCCCGTGAGAACGTCGTCGAGGCAACGCCCCCTTCTACCCAGTAGGTGCCCAGGCACTCGCCGGTATTGACGTCCCACAACCTATCTTGCGTCAGCGCCCGGGCGCCGTCGGGGGAGAATGCCACAGACATTACGTCCCAGCTCTGGCTGGTGAACGTTTGCAGTGGTTCCCCGCTGTTTACGTCCCACAGTATGGCGGTGTAATCGCTCAAGCCTGTGAGCACCTTATTGCCGTCGGGTGAAAAGGCGACAGAGTACACATACTCCCCGAAGCCATTGGGGTCAACAAAGGTCCGCAAAAGGTTACCCGATGCGGCATCCCATATCTTGGCGGTGTCGTCGCTCGACCCCGTGATAACGCTCGCGCCGTCGGGAGCAAAGGCGACGGAGGTCACCTTACTGGTGTGGCCGGAGAAGGTTTTCAGTTCTGTACCCGAATTGGTGTCCCAGAGCTTGGCGGTATTGTCGAATGAGCCGGTCATGACTTTTGTGCCGTCCGGCGAAAACGCTACCGAGGTTACCGGTTGGTCATGTCCAGTGAAGGTTCTTAGGACGGTTCCGGTTTCCAAGTCCCACAGTTTCGCCGTCTTTTCCGCCGCTCCGAAGAGGGCTATAGTACTGCCCGCACCGGTGAGCGCTTTAGTGCCATCGGGTGAAAATGCCACGGCAGTTGTATGGCCTCCGGCATCGGGCAACACTTTCAGCAGATTGCCTGTTCCGGCATCCCAGAGTTTGGCCGTGCCGTTTCCCAGGCCGGTCAGGATCTTTGTTCCGTCGGAAGAAAATGCCGACGAGGTAATCCCGTGTGTGGGTATGAAGTAGCCGTATTCATCCTTCCCGGAATCGGTGTTCCAAGCCTTGACCTCATAGTCCGCCGAACCTGTATAGGCTGTCCACCCATGGAAGGCCACACAGGTCACGCGATTCTTGTGGCCGGTGAACGTCTGCAATAGGGTTCCTGAGCCCGAATCCCAGAGCTTGGCCGTCCAATCGTTCGAGCCGGTGAGTACTTTTGACCCGTCATACGAAAACGCCACCGAGGTAACCCCGTCCGTATGGCCCGAGAACGTCCGCACCACAGTTCCGGCATTGGCATCCCATAGGATGGAGGTGTTATCGGCCGACCCAGTAAGCACCTTTGTGCCATCGGGTGAAACAGCGACCGAGGTTACGCCATCCGTATGGCCCGAGAAGGTCTTAATCGGCGTTGCCAAGTCCGCGTCCCAGAGGACGGCTGTCTTGTCTTTCGATCCAGTGAGTACTTTCGTCCCATCGGGCGAGAATGCGACCGAAGTCACGCTATCCGTATGGCCGCTAAAGATTTTTGATGTTATTCCGGAATTTGGATTCCAAAGTCTGGCCGTACGGTCGTCTGATCCTGTCAGGACTTGTTGGCTGTCGGGCGAAAACGCCACGGACGTGACATGGCCGGTGTGGCCGGCGAAAATCATGTAAGGGAAAACGGAATTGGCATCCCATAGCCGTGCGGTATTGTCGTCCGACCCCGTGAGCGCACGAGCGCCGTCTGGCGAGAATGTTACCGACGTGACCCGGTTTATGTGCCCGCTGTAATACCATCCGTCCGAGCCGCCGATATTGACCCATGCTTCGTTCTCATAACCGCCGATCAGGACATGATATCCATCGGCGGAAACCGCAAGAGAAGTCACGCCGTCGGTGTTTGCGGCAAATCGATGGTAGTCGAGCATGGTTTCAGGATCGTAGGTGCGCACTTGCCTCGCGGCCGCGAGTAGCCGGGAGTGATCGGGCGAGAATGCGATGAGACCGTCAGGCATGGAAACGGCGCCAAGTTCTTTGCCTGTTTGAGCATTGTACAGGTGTAGCAGATCAGCCGTGGTCTGAGTAACGATGTATTTTTCGGTTACGGCAACATGGCGCAGCAGGCCGCCGTCGCCGTTCGTTATAGCCAAAATGGGGGCGGGATCGCCGGTCGCGTTCCAGACACGGACGGTGTGGTCATCCGCCGTAACCGGGGTCGTGCCATCCGCCATGAAGTTTACCTCGCGAAGATAGCCCCCCCCCGCGCCGGGGAACGAGCGGAGAATTTGGCCGGTGGCGGTATCCCACAAAATAGCCGTCTGGTCGTTGTAGCTCGCAAGGAGTTTGGAGTCGTCGGCCGAAAATGCCACCGACTCGACGAATCCGGTGTTGCGGCTGCAGTCTCTTATCTTTTGGCCGGTCTTGGCATCCCACAGGGCGGAACCGGAATATAAGACGTTGCCGTTGTGCGAGAGTGCGATCGACTCGCCATTGGTATTGTCGAAACTCAAGATGACGTCGCCCGTGGTCGCGTCAATCAATTCGGACGTGTTATCGGCGGATCCTGCATATATTGATGTTCCGTCCGGGGAAAAGGCCAACGAATGGAGGGCATAATTCGGCGTAAAGAATGTATTCAGTATTTCGAGAGTCTGGGCGTCGAGGATATTGAAGGCGTTTGCAGCGCCGACGGCTATCCGCGTGCCATCGGGCGAGTAAGCGACTGCCCCGGCTGTGCCATAACTGATAATCCGATCGGGGTGCGATACCACTTCCGGGGCCGGGGAAGGCTTTTCCTCCAAACCTGCCGCCCCTAATGTAACCAGAAGCGCAACCGATATGGCGCTCAGAGCATTGAAAATGACCTTCTTACTTGCTTCAAGTCGAAACATCGCCTGCTCCTCCTTTTAAGGCTTTAGGCTGTAGGCTTTAGGCTGTAGGCTTTAGGAAGGAAGCCTACAGCCTACAGCCTAAAGCCTTGTTTATTTATTGTAGAGCGTATTTTGCAGGGAGTCAATGGGTGCGTAAGGCCGACAATCTGGCAGTAATAGTTGAAGCGGCATATCGAGAAAATGTAGATTGCAGATTGTAGATTGCTGTCAATCCGCAATCTACAATCTACAATCTACAATCTACAATCAGGAGTATCAGGTGGCAACGGTAATCACGTATCGCTCGTATGCGAAGATCAATCTGTATCTCGATGTGCTCGATCGACGGCGCGACGGGTATCATAATATCGAGACGATCTTTCAGAGCGTTAGTCTCGCGGACGAGTTGCAGTTCGAGGACGGCGAGCCGCGCGTGCGGCTTTCGTGTTCGACGCCGGAACTCGATACGGGGGAATCGAACCTGGTTTATCGCGCGGCGATGCTGCTCAAGGAGCGCACGGGTTATTCGGGCGGCGCGCGGATTCGCATCGAGAAGCGCATCCCCATTGCGGCAGGTCTTGCAGGCGGTTCGGGCAATGCCGCAGCCACACTCGTGGCGCTCGACGCATTGTGGGAACTGCGGCTGACATTGCGGCAATTGCACACATTTGCTCTCGAACTCGGCTCGGATGTGCCTTTCTGCGCCGTCGGCGGGACCATCGCCGCGACGCGGCGCGGGGAAGCCATGACGCCGCTGCCGCCGGTCGCCGAGGTGTGGTTCGTATTGCTGCATCCACCGATTGCCGTCAGCGCCAGCCGCGTCTACAACAGTCCGCAGCTCGAACATTCGCACGAACGCCCTTTCGCGGGCAAGACGGCGTCGTTTCGCAAGGCTATCCATACGCTCGCACATGGCGAGCTTGCACGGGTCCTGTTCAACCGCATGGAGAGCGCGGTGTTCGCGACGCACCCGCATCTCGAAGAGGCCAAGGCGCGCCTGCTCGAAGCGGGCTGCACCGCCGCCGCCATGAGCGGAAGCGGACCGACCCTCTTCGGCGTCTGTGCCAATCATAACGCCGCGCGCCAAATCGCCGAGGCCTTTCCCGACTACCCAACATCGATCGTAACAACCGTCCCCATCGGCGTCGAAAAATTGTAGATTGCAGATTGTAGATTGTAGATTGTAGAAGCCTAAAGCCTAATTCGAGGTTTGAATGAACACATTGCGGGTTGTTCTTGCGAACATTGGACGCCGGGGCTCCTATCGGCTTGTGTCGCCGCCGTTGGGATTGTTGTACCTCGCGGCCTACGCGCGCAGGCAGGTAGGCGCGGACGTTACTATCGTCGATCAGCGCGTGGACGACTTTTCCGACGAGGAAACGGTACGCCGCATTGCCGAAGCGAAACCCGACGTGGTCGGATTTACGTGTTTCACCTCGCACGCCCACCTGCTCGGCGCGTTTACGCGCGCGATCCGCGAGGCGTTGCCCGAAGCGTTGATTGTGCTTGGCGGACCGCACGTCACGGCGGCGGGGATCGAGGCGCTCGAACAAAGCGCGGGCGATGTAGCGGTGGCCGGCGAGGGCGAGATCAACTTCGAGCAGGTGTTGCGCGCGCACGCGGACGGTGCGGGCTTCGGGCACATCCCGGGGCTAATTTGGCGCGGACCGGACGGCGCGGTTGTGACCAATCCCGGCGAGACGCCCGTCATCGACGATCTCGATTCGCTGCCGTTTCCCGCGTACGACCTCATCGACGTACCCAAGTATTGGAAGCACTGGTCGCAGTCGATCGTACCGCCGCCACGCCGCTTCGTGGCGATGTTCAGCAGCCGGGGCTGTCCCTACCGTTGCATCTATTGCCACAATGTGTTCGGCAAGCGGTTTCGCGCCCATTCGGCCGAACGCATCGTCGACGAGATCGCGCATTACCAGCGCATGTTCGGCATCGACGAAATCGAGTTCTTCGACGACATTTTCAATTTCGACGCGGACCGCGTCATCGCCTTCAGCGAACTAATGCTCAAGCGCGGGCTTCGCATTAAGATCGCGCTGCCCAACAGCGTGCGCACCGACATTCTCACGCAAGAAACGGTCGACGCGCTTGTCGACGCGGGATTGTACATCGCGGCATTCGCGCTCGAATCCGGCTCGACGCGCGTGCAGCAATACATCGGCAAGCGGATGAACATCCCGCGTTACCTCGAGGCCGTCGAGATGGCCGTCAAGCGCGGCGTATTCGCGTACGGCTTTCAGATGTTCGGGTTTCCGACCGAGACGCTCGAAGAGGCGCAGCAGACCATCGATGTCGTGTGCGAATCGCGACTGCACGCGGCATTGTACTATCGCGTCATGCCGTACCCGAACACGGAACTCTACGACATCGTCAAGCGCGACCGGCCCGACAAGCTGGCGCGGGTCGATTTTGCCGAGACGGATTACACCTACAAACCCATCGTCAATTTGTCCGACATTCCCGATGCGGACTTGGACCGGTGCATTCGGCGTGGGACGTTGCGCTTCTATGGAAACCCGCGGCGCCTGTTTCGGATCCTGCGCGACTATCCGCGCCGCCTCCAATTGCCGTTGTACGCACCGAAAATTTTGTTTCTCATGCTGAACCGGACGGCGGCGCGGGCGGCGTCCAAGGTGACCGGTGCGTGAATCTAAGAGGAGGCTGGCGGAGAGGAATTCAGAATACAGGAGTCAGAATGAGCGGAGGTAGCAGCGCAATTCTGAATTCTGACTCCTGAATTCCGACTGCTGTTTCTAAGTTCATCCTTCCGGATCGGGGATTTCCTTTACGCATCGGAAGCCGAGGGTATCCATCGCGGATTCGAAGGGCAGTGCAAATCGCACGTTCATCGGCGTATGCTGTGCGTCGCGGTAATGGCCGCCGCGCACCACGATGGACGTTCCGAATGCAAAGGCGCGCATGTCTTCCCGCCCATCTTTGGGGTCGTACGGCAAGGGCTTGAACATCGAGCGCGTCCACTCGGCGACGTTGCCGACCATGTCGAAACAGCCAGCCCACGACTTGTCATCGGGGAAAACACCGCCCGCCCGCGCATACTCCGAATCCGGCGATGCGCCGCCCGAATTGCCGGCGCCGTCCTTCCAATCATTTCCCCACGGATATATTTCCGACGCGCCCGGCCCGCCGTACGCCGCGCGCGCCCATTGCGCCTCGGTCGGAAGCTGCTTCTTGACCGACGCCGCATACGCCAGCGCGTCGTAGAATGTCACCGAAATAACCGGGTAGTCCGCCGGAGCGGCTTCGAGATCATACGGTGGAAATCGCCAGTTGTTATCGCGGCAAAATTGCAGGTATTGGCCGTTTGTCACCTCGGTGGAATCGATGAAGAACCCATCCAGAGGCACGACCGACGTGTCGGCGCCGTCTCGAAGCGTCACATCGCCCGGCGCTACGAATTGCATGCCGGACGGCCATGCCTTCAGCGCGGCGTAGCACTGCAGCGCCTGCCGCGCCGAATCGAGGGCCTTGGGATCCTTATTCACCGCCTGTTCTTTCGCCACCTCCCAACGTCGCTTCGCGGCATCGTGCACGGCCCGCATCGCCTCATTCTTATCCGCATCGAGAGGAACTTGCTTCGCATGGTCCACCAAAAAAGCGGTCCACCGCTTGAACTCCCTGTCGAACCCCGGAGTGGCGTCTTCCGCAACGGTCGCGGGGGCGGCATGCACCTTCACCGCGTCGCGCCGTCCCAGTTCGGCGCGATAAAGCCCAAGCCCGGCCAGCATCACGAGTGCCGCCAATAGCGCGGCGCCCACGGCGGGCCGCATCCATTTGCGCTGGACGGCCGGCTTCGGTTTCGGCGCCCGTAAGGCATGGGGCGCAAGCCCCGTGGTGGCTTCCGCGAGTTTGCGGATTGGCTTCAGGGCCACGCGGAGTTCGCGAACGTTCTGGTAGCGTTTCGCCGGTTCCGGGTCGACGCATTTGGCCACGATCGGATCGAGCGCCGGCGGCACCTCGCGCGTGAGATGCGAGGCGGGTCTCGGCATGCCCGTGGGCATGTTGCCGGTCAGGATCTCATACAGCACGACGCCGACGCTGTAAATATCCGCGCGCGCATCCACGCTTGCGCTGTCTTTCAACTGTTCCGGCGACATGTAGAAGGGCGTGCCCATGACGACCGCCGGCCCGGTAAGGCCCCTCGTGTCCATGAGCTTCGAGATGCCGAAGTCCATGAGTTTAACCGTGCCGTTTTCGCACACCATAACGTTTTCCGGTTTGATGTCGCGATGCACGGTGTGGCGGTGAGCGTATTCGAGCGCCGCGCACAATCCGTCCACGATGCGCAACGTGTTGCTCACCGGTAAGCGCTGTCCGGGCGCCAACGACTCGAGAATCTGCCGCAACGAACGACCTATGACGAGTTCCATCGAGATGTAGATGATATCGCCGGTGATCCCGATATCATGCACGCGCACGATGTTCGGATGAGACAGGGCGCGCGCGATGCGGGCCTCGTTGAAGAAGCGATCAACCACGGTCTGGTCGCGCATGAACTGCGGAAGCAGCGTCTTGAGCGCGACATCCTCCTTAAGCACGTTGTCTCGAACGCGGTAGATGCACCCCATGCCACCGCGCCCGATCACGTCGATGACCGAATATCGCGAAGCAACGATCTGCCCAGGACGAAACAAAAATTGCCCCGACGACGCCGGGGGCATGCTGGGCGCGGCCACTTCCATCTTGACGCGCGGCAAAGGCGACATGCACCGCACGCACGCGTCGCATCCGTCGGGATTGACAAACTCACATTTTGGACACTTGACCTTTGCCATCGAGAAACCCTTCGAAGGAATTCCTAATTTCTAACTCCTAAGAGCCTCTTGCAGAACCTCGGCTGTTTAGGCTTTAGGCTTTAGGCTTTAGGCTTTAGGCACTGCCTACAGCCTACAGCCTAAAGCCTAAAGCCTAAAGCCTATGGGTTTTGCAAGAGGCTCCTAATTTCTAATTCATAGCAACGCACGGATCGCCGCGACGACTTGGTCCACGGCGATGGCGTCCATACAGCGGTTGCGCGTGCAGGGCGAGAAGCGATGGTTAAACACGTTCACGCACGGGCTGCACGCCAATCGCGCCCATATCGCGTGGGTGTTCCGGCCCAACGGACCGTATCGTTCCGGCGTCTCGGGTCCGAACAAGACGACGCTGGCGATATCCGTCAACGCCGCGAAATGGCCCGGCCCGCTGTCATTGGTCACGAGCACAGCAGACAACGTATACAACGCGAGTAGTTCGGAAAGGGACGTTTTGCCGGCCAGACTCGCGACGCGCGGCGTGTCGAGCGCGCGGCACAACGCCTCGGCGGCGGCGCGCTCGTTTTCCGTTCCCGTGACGACGACTGCGGTGCGTTCGTCCGCTTCGAGCAGGCGTAGGCCAACATCCTGGAATCGTTCGAGCGGCCATTTTCGTAACGGGATCAGATCGCTGGCATTCGGATTGAGGATGACGATACGTTGTTCGGCGGGCCGGATGCCACACTCCGCCAACAGCGCATTCACGCGATCGAGCGACGCCACATCGGGTTTGAATCGCGGCAAACGCCCATCGCTCAGCGTCGGCGGCAAGACCTTCGGCAGGGGCATCTCTTCGGGATCCATCCAGGCGCATTCGGTCAGCAACGAATAGAACGTTGCGGTGTGCAGATAGGGATTGTACTGCACGCGGTGCGTCATGAGATTGCCGCGATACGGGTTTTCGCTCGTGAACCGGTGCAGCCCGACGCGGATGCGCGCGCCCGTGAGCCAGGCCAGCACCGCCGAACCGCGCGAGAAAAATTCGAGGTCGACGACCGTATCGATTTCCCGCGCGCGCATGGTTCGCATGAACCGCCACGTGTCTGCGGCGAATGCGCTCAGCCCGTCGTTGCGGAACGTGAAGACATTCTCCGCAGGAATCAGGTTCATAATGTCGAAAATAGGCCGGTTCTCATCGAACACGCAAAAGAAGACATTCTCGCGCCCGACCCGTGCGATAGCCCGCCCGAGAGCGTCGGCGGCCAACACCGTCGCACCTTGTTCGATAAGTTTGACGAACAAGATCCGGCGCGGGGTTTGTCGAGGCACGGCGTTGAGTCGGAAAAGACGAAGGACGCGATCAAGCCCCGTCAGCGCGGCACACGCCAACGAGCCAAGCCGTACGTCCAGCCACCGAATCGTCTTTACGTCCAACACTCGTCCCTCGACCCACATTGTACGGAGACAGCGCACAAAAAAAAAGGCGCCATAACTGGGTCATGGCGCACTCTCGGAGGGGAAGACTAATGGGACGGAACATTGCCGCATGGATGGAGGGATGGCCACCCTCAACGTTCCTGCCCGGGCTTGTTTCAACTGTATGACGTCCGTGTCGCCGCCGCCTCGATATCCTTATCTCGGCCTTCCAGTACACTTATCGGTTGCGGTGGAAAAACCTTTAGTACCTTACCTTCCAGCATCTATAAAGAACAACAAGAAGTTTCATGCGACGATGTCCATAAGTTGTTTTACGGAAGCGGCTAAGAGTACGTCGAGTACCGTGGTCGATTCCCGGCCCTTTTGCGCAATCCGGTGTCTTTTCTGCCGTGTCATCTCGCGTAGCCGTCCGTGGTAGAGCTGTCGGCTTATCTTGGCGGAATGCGCTCACCGGGGTCTCTCATTGTGCTGCGGCGAGATTATCCATGTCCGCCTGTTCAAGACTGCGCCGCAGCCACTCGCGCCCGTTCATACAGATCTGGATGTGATAGGGAAACCACGTCTGCAATCGGATGTTCATGAATCCGTATTGTGCGTGGTCGAGGTAGAAAGAGAGGTGCTTGCACTTCATCCAGCCTTTTGCAAGCTGGGAATGGCCTGCTTGTGCGCTGTACTGCGCCTTATACGGTCAGCACGATTCCGTCGCCGACCACGCACCGATGAGACCTGATTGTATCCCCGATGCGTGAGAGTGGAAGCGCTCTTATAAAGTTCGCTAAATTCGGGCGAGCCTCTTTTGCCTTGATAAGAAGGAATCATGAGGCTTGAGGATCTTCATCGTACAGCCTACAGCCTCATGGGGTGTATGGGACGCGCGGGCAGCGATTTTTTGGGGAGGGAATGCGTGTGGTATAGTCTCTTTCCGAAGAACCGCTTGTGGCGGGCGAACGTGTTCTTGCCGGAAAGGATCGACCATGACAGATGCGTTCAAACTTGTAGCGCCGCGTTTCGCGCCGCCGCTGGATGAGGGGTTTCGTCCGGCGGTACTGGCCAATCGCGCGTTTTTGAAGGAAGTCGACGAGTCGGGGGCAGGTGTACCGCTGGTACTGGCGCTCGAACGGGCCGACGGTTCGGTGTCTCGGTTCGAGACGCGCGTTTTTGCGGAAGGTCATCCGCGCGCGCAAGCCGATCTGCGATACGTCGAGCGGTTGCTCAAGTTCCTTCTGTGGCAGCGCGGTGGTTGGCACGTGTATGTCGGTGGCCCGAAGTTCATCGCCGACTTTCTCGCGAAGGACTACGCGCCGGGTGGGGCGCATGAGTTCGATTATCATTTCATGGGCGAAGACGTGTACGAGCGGACGTTCGCGGTGACGTGGTGTACGCCGGTGGAAGCGCCTCGCGAAAAGGAGACGACGCAGCCGCTGGGGCGGCATCTCGATGGCTGCCGGATCGGTTTCGATTTGGGCGCGTCGGATCGCAAGGCGTCGGCGGTGGTGAACGGCGAGGCGATCTACAGCGAGGAAGTTGTGTGGGAGCCGCGCAAGCACAGCGATCCCGATTACCATTACAGTGAAGTCCTGGCCGCGCTGAAATCGGCCGCGTCGAAGATGCCGCGCGTGGACGCGATCGGCGGAAGCGCCGCAGGCGTATACATCAATAACCGGCCCATGATCGCGTCGTTGTTCCGCGGCATTCCGAAGGATCGGTTTCACGAGATTAAGAGCATGTTCTTGCGGATGCGCGACGAGTTCGGCGTGCCGTTCGAGGTCGTCAACGACGGCGAGGTGACGGCGTTGGCGGGATCGATGTCGCTCGAAGACAACGGCGTGCTGGGCGTGGCGCTCGGTTCGAGCGAGGCGGGCGGCTACGTGACGCTCGATGGCAACATCACGGGCTGGCTCAACGAACTGGCGTTCTGTCCCGTCGATTACAGTCTGGCGGCGCCTGCGGACGAGTGGTCGGGCGACCAAGGCGTTGGCGCGTTGTACTTCTCGCAACAATGCGTGTTCCGTCTCGCGCCGAAGGCCGGTATCGAGATTCCGAAGGAAGCCACGGACGCCGATAATCTGAAACTCGTGCAGGAGAAACTCGAAGCCGGGCATGTGGGCGCGAGGGATATCTGGCGCAGCATGGGTTACTACATGGGCTACGGGATCGCGCATTACGCCGATTTCTACGAGTTGAAACACGTGCTGATCCTGGGCCGGTGTACGTCTGGCAGCGGCGGCCAGATGATTCTCGACGGCGCGAACGAGGTGCTGCGCGCTGAGTTCCCGGAGATCGCAGCGAAGGTCAACATCCAGTTGCCCGACGAAAAGAGCCGCCGCGTAGGCCAATCGATCGCCGCAGCGAGTTTGCCTGCAATCAAGCGGTAGAAGAGCGAACGCGCAAAAGGAGAAACGGCCATGTTGCAACTGACAGGGTTGACATTGGAAGGTTATAAGTCCTTTGCCGCTCCGTTTTCTGCCGAGAGACTTCCGGGATTGCCGGGGGCTGGGCGTATGACGAATCGGCTGGCACTCGGCGATGTGACCGTCCTGGTCGGTCCGAACGGCGCCGGAAAGAGCAATATCGTTTCGTTCTTCCGTATGTTGTCCGCGATGATGACAGGCACATTCCAGGAATATGTCGCACGTTCAGGTTCTGCAAATTCGATCCTCCATTATGGATCGAAGAGAACCCCGAAAATGTCAATCGTTCTTGAATTCAAGACGCACGATTCTGAGGAAGAACAATACAGCTATGTATCCAAGTTGGCTGGAAACCCGGACGACAGATTGGTCTTTGTTTCTGAAACCATAAATGACAGGCCCGTTGAAGATTATAGTGAATTCTTCTTAACGGTGGGCCCCCGGGAGTCAAACCTGCCTCGTGCGGCATTGACGGCGGCAGTCCGGGGAAACGATGTTCCGAACGCCGTTCTTCAGACGCTGAAGAGTTGCCGCCCCTATCACTTTCACGACACCTCCGCCGAGGCGAGAATTCGAAAGAGCGGCTATATCGAGGACGCCCATTTCTTGCGCGGTGATGGGGGAAATCTTGCGGCGTTCCTATATGGCATGAAAAGCCGTCCGGAAACCGAGCCATATTACCGTCGGATCGAGAACACGATTCAATTGGCTTTTCCTCAATTCGGGCGTTTTGTGCTGATTCCTCGAGAGGGAAACGACAAGTATATTCTGTTGGAGTGGGTCTCGCGCGCCGGTGAGGATTACCCGTTTGGGCCGCATCAGTTTTCGGACGGGGCATTGCGCTTCGCCGCCCTAACGACGCTGCTTCTTCAGCCGCCGAACAAACTGCCCGCGCTTATCGTCTTGGATGAGCCTGAACTGGGTCTGCATCCGCAGGCGATCGAGTTGCTGGCCGGGATGATGAAGGGCGTGGCCCAGCAGGGAACACAAGTTCTCGTCGCTACGCAGTCCCCGCAGCTTGTGAACTATTTCGATCTCAGTCAAATCCGTCCCATCGAACACCGTGGCGGGCGTTCCGTCATATTGGAACTCGATCCAGACGCTTACAGTGAATGGCTTGGGGAGTATTCCACCGGCGAGTTGTGGGAGAAGAACGTAATTGGTGGAGGTCCCACCGGTGGTTGATCTGAGAGTCTATGTGGAAGGATCGGGAGAACTCGGCTTTGTCCAGGAGATGTTGGTATCCCATTTGGAGCATTTTGATGTTTGCGTCCAAGCGTCACGATTCGGGCATTTGGCAGGAAAGCCTTCGGGCGGCATACGAAGCTGGGACAGTGAAAGGGGGGTAAGACGAGAGCTGTACCGGGCGTTGCAGCAATCCAGTGATCGATACCCGCTGTACGTAACGACGATGGTCGATTACTACGCTCTTCCCTTGGATTGGCCAAACCGCAATACCGCGTCCGCTCTGCCTAAGCCGGAGCGTAGTTCTTCTGTCGAATCCGGGATGCTGGCAGCCATGCGGGTTCTGCTTGGCGACGATCGTAGGATTGATCGATTCATTCCTTACGTATCGCTTCATGAACTTGAAGCCTTAATCCTGTCGAAGCCGGATGCGCTCTTGGCCGAATTTCCGGGATGCGAAGCCGCGGTGAAGAAACTCAAAGAGGAAATTGGTACCGCTGCACCGGAAGATATCAATGACGGCAAAGATTCAGCGCCTTCCAAGCGGATCACGGATGAGCAGGTTCTTCCTGAGTATTCCGCCCGAAAAAGTGCGGCGGCGGTTAATACGTTGAAGAACATTGGCCTGGAACATCTCCGTGCCGCGTGCCCACATTTCGGACAATGGCTTGGCCGTCTCGAATCGTTGGCGGGGGCATAGGAATGGAAATTTATGGCTCTTCCGGATTTAGCGCACTTTATTAAAGAGAAGCTCTCTCACTCTTTGGGAAAGTTGTCACCTCAACTGAATTTCCCCGAAGGGGAGGAACATGAATAGCCGTGGGTGACAACCCACGGGCACAAACGCTTAACCACCGCCCCTGGA
>CAIYET010000972.1 GCA_903925285.1 Candidatus Hydrogenedentota bacterium
AGTCGGACCAACTCGTCAGTTCGGGGACCTTGGTGATCAGTGTTCGTTCGATCACTTTAGTGGGGTCGGGCGGATTCTGGCATTGCGTCTCGGCTCGCTTCTTGGCCAACGTCTGCTGCCGCTTCTTCTCGCGTTTCTCAGCCGTGGGATGTTTGGTGCGAGTCGACTCCAGCGGCTGGCGGTAGGCCGGCTGGTACTCCTCCCACGACACGTCCAGCTTTACTACCCCGCGGACATCCTGGAGAATGTCCATGTTCTTGCGGATGGGAATGACCGTATCCACGCCGTACTCAGTCTTCAGACGTCCGATCTGCGGACCATCGATGAAGCCCCGGTCCAGGAGCAGGACCTTCATCACGCCACGTCCCACTGCGCCGACAAACGTGTCCACCAGTTCCCACAGCGCCGGGGCTTCCGCTTGATTGGCGCGCAGCACCCGCAACCCCGTCACGACGAATCGCTCCCCCGCCCGGTCGCAATGCAACAAGAATACCGCCCGGTAGCAACGATGCCACTGGCAACGCTTTCGTTGGGCAGGCGTCATCTTTTGCTCCTCATCCTTGCTCACCGGATGGTTGTGTTCGTCGAACAACAGCCGCATCGAGCCCTCGTAGTTCTCGTTGTTCGGGACGAACAAGTAAGACCCATCACCCACGAAGATCCCTTCCTCCTCGTAGGCGCCCAGCTCGCCGTACAATTGCGCCACGTGGTGGTTGTACCAGTGTTCAAGTTGCTTCGGATCGGTCGTTTTGGCCAGCTTGCGAAGATAGTCCTGGTCGCAAGGCGTCGACCGCGGGCCCAGGTTGCGACCGTTAAACCCGGCGCAGCGGATGGAGATGTCGCCGGTCTCGGTATCCACCTCGCGGCGGGCGACCTCCGGCCCCAAGGCATCGAGCAGTCCCCCGGCGCGGATAATCAAGGGGAAACTGTGAAAGCTATGGGAGCCGTGCAAACGCAGCGAAAGTTGGCTGGAGACGTACATCCACAGCGGCACGTGATGACGCCGGCGGGGCGAGGGGTAGTGGCGGGCCAGTTGGTCAACGAAGCCCTGACCAAAGAGAAACTGAAAGAACTTCGTCTCCGCCACGTCCGAGGCGAGTTCCAGGTAGTCGAACCGTCCTTCGCGAAACTCGTCGATCACGTAGGGTTTGTTGTTTTCGAAAACCACCAGGTCCATGGCCTTACCTCCGGGAACGGATACGAGGCGTTGGAGAACGCAGCTGCTGAAGGCGGCGTTCTCCCTCTTGCACGCGGGCGGCTTCGAGGCGGTCGATGAGCGTGAGCAGTTGCCGCTGGAGTCGCAGCAGTTGCGTGCGTGCCTGACGGAATCGCCGGTAAACGTCGGTGAGCTTTCGCAACTCTTCGCGGTGTTCAGGCGCGGGCGTGATATTCTGCGGCCGGCCCTGGCCACGATAGGAGAGGACGGTGCTGGCATGGAGTTCTCCGTGGGCGCAGTGGCAGTTGGGTTTTCCACAGCGACGGCGGAGGATGTAGAGCGAGCCAGGCAAAAGCGACTCGCGGCCCAAGAATGCTTGCAGGAATTCCTGGATCTGTTGTTGGACGGCGCGGAATTGGGAGCGGAGCGAAC
>CAIYET010000973.1 GCA_903925285.1 Candidatus Hydrogenedentota bacterium
ATCTCATCGGGTTGAGCCATGTTCACCGCGATAAGTTTCTGTATCCGTTCATGCTTCTGTGCGAGCAAGTTTCGGACGGAGCGTGCTTCGTCGAGTCCTTTTGGGTTCGCTTTAATGTCTTGGAACCGGTTCAGGAATTGATTTTCCTGGGTGTAATGCTCGATCTGTTGGTGCTGGGCGATCACCGGTGCGAGCTTTTGAAACAGTGGGTTTGCTGCTTCTGCGAAATATTTGCGAGCGTTCAGTTCTGCAAGTGCTGCCACTTTTGAAAGCGTTTCGGTGAAAACCTTAAGACCGTCTGCGCCGCCACTGAGGATTGAGTCAAGTGTTTCTTCGTCAGTGACGTTGATTCCGTAATCGCTGAGGTTGATTCCCTTGGATCGCTGGTCGATCCAGCCCTTGTCTTTCTCTTGGATGTTCTCGGGCGGTTGAGGTGGTTCATCTGCCTTTGGATTTTTCGGTTCCTCTGTTTTCGCTGTGGACGGCTCTGGTTTCTTTTCCAGCAGTTCGGCCAGTTCTTCCTCGGTGTACTCTTTACCTTTGACCTTGATCTTTGCCGGGGTGATGGGCTCAGGTTTAGCTGGTGCTTGTTCCTCCGGTTTCTCGGGCTCCTCCGGTGGAATGTTGAAGTCAACCTTTGGTTTCTCCTCTTTCGGAGCCTTGTTGCTCTGCGCCTTCTTGGCCGGTGCGACTGGCTTGAATTCGTCGCGCTTTGTCGTTTTACGGATTCGATCTGAATCCGCTTCCAGCTTTTTGTTTGCGTTCCCCTCGTCCTCGCCTAATACCTCTTTTGGGCTCTTGATTCCTGGTAGTCCGAGTTCCTTGATGACGTCGACCTTTTCGAAGGCTGTCTTTACTGGGGTTGCCGTCTGGATCGGTGCCGGTGTTGCGATTGGGGTTTCTGCGGTCATGACCGGTGCCGATGGCGTTTCGGTAGCCGTGTCTGGTGCAAAAAAGATTCGTGTGAGGTATCCGTGTTGAATGATCATTGGTCTTGTGTGTTGGTTCGGGTCTGCATTTCTCTAATCCCGATGATCTGACCTTGCAGGTTCGGGAGTTCTCCGGGAGTGCATGTCTCCATGCGCACTCGGATTTGTTGAATGAGGGTTTCTGCCTCAATGTTTAGGGAGCGCCTTACAACGTGGCTTTCTGTCCATTGTCGGCGCTGTATGACGATCTGTTCCGGTAAAAGTCCGGGGGTTTCTTTGCGCATCTGCGCATCAACTTTTTCACTCATGCAAGTTTGTCGCCCATGGGCGACTTTTTACTGTGGGGTGAGGTTTTCGCTAAGTTTGACGATGGTATCTGGCATCACTGCGGCTTGCGGTGCGGCTGGTGCTGGTGCAAGGATCGCTTCTGTCGGGCCTGCGCTCTGCGGAACCGGCGGCAGTTGATCAGGTGGCTGCGGTTGCCCGGGTGTGATACCTGCGCCTGCTGCCATCTGCGCTTGGTGAAGATTCTTGACCGCTTGCTCACGGGTGACTGCGAGTCCTCCGATCGGGAGTCCGCAAACTTTTAGGAGCTTATAAAAAGTTTTAATTGGATCGATTGCTCCGGGCTTCGTCGTGTCGAACACAGCGGCGAGTGCCGGGTTCGTGCTGTAGGCGGTGATTGCGTCGGTGAGTGCTTTGACCTTTGCCGCTTGGACGCCTGGCATTGCTCCATCATGTGACGTCACGTCGAAATCGCACTGGATGTCGCTATGTTTGATGAGTTGAAACTTCTGTGGGATTTCGTCCGGGTTGAAGTCGTCGCTTTTACCTGATATTCGGATCTCCATCTCCTCTGGCATGAAGTCTTGAAAATTGCAGACAAACCGCCGTGTTTGCGCGTTCAATGCTCCGCTGCTCAGTAGCCGTGCGATTGTGCTGACTCGGCCCGTTGCCATCTGTTGGACGCTCTCGAATTGTCCGAGTGTCTGACTCGGGTCCTGTGTTTGTCCTTGGATGCTGGCGTGTGCGCCGGTCGTGTCCTCTCCGATCTTCGTCCACATTTGCATTTCATCGGGGAATCGTGCCGTGGTGTCGCTGACGGGGATCTGTTTCAGAACCTGGTCAAGCGGCTTATTTTCTCCCTCGGCGGTGACCGGGATGATCTGTCCGTCCTTGTCGTCGGAATTGAATGCTTCGAGGTCAACGTATGCCGGGTTTCCCAAGTAAACATTTCCCTGGCGGCTGAGCGCGACGTTGTGTCGGCGCTTGAGATAATCGATCTGGTCTTGAACTGGCTTTCCTACCAGTGCCCAACCTGCCGAAAATTGATAATGTGCGTTCGGGCGCGCTTCGCCCACAGTGTATGGGAATTCATCGTGCGAGTTCGGCATGATGTTGACGCTGAGAATGTCTTTTTCTCCGGCAACAAGAAATTCCAATATTTCGGGTTCGTGATCGTCGTAAATATTGTACTGCGATGGTCGGGCACGGACGTAAACGCACCAGCAGTCAATGACTCCACCGTCCTCTTGATTGATAGCCTCGTTGCTGCCGGTAACCGTTCCGCTGCTCGCGCCTCCGCGCCGCTGGCGTTCGTAAAAGCTCCGTGTGGTATTCTTGATCGCCGCTGAACCGGCTGGTGTAGCGACAGCGCTCTGTGATCCCTTTTGCTCTTTCAATTTCGACACAACGCGAGGAAGAACGTATTCAGGATCGGTTTCCTCAAGTTCGCTACGTCGTTTCAGTTCTTCCCATGCGATGCTTACCCGGTGACCACAGAAACGGCTTTGCTGTAGCTTTCC
>CAIYET010000974.1 GCA_903925285.1 Candidatus Hydrogenedentota bacterium
AGGATGAAAAAGGAATTCAGGAGTCAGAATGAACGGAGGCGGCAGCTCCATTCTGACTCCTGAATTCCTTTTTCATCCTTCATCCTTCATCCTTCATCCTTACTGAGGAGACCGTCATGTCCGTCAGGAGTGAAATCACACGCCGGGGATTTCTGAAGACTACGGGCCGCTTTACGGCGGGTGCGGCGGTGTTTCCGCAGATCGTGCGCGCGTCGGTGTTGGGAAAAGGCGGGGCGCGCGCGCCGAACGACCGGATCGTCGTGGGTTGCATCGGCGTCGGGGGGATGGGCTGCGGCGATATGGGCAACATGCTCGAATCGCCCGACGCGCACGTCGTGGCGGTGTGCGACGTGAAACCGGAGGCGCGCAACATGGCGCGCGACCAGGTCGCGGCCAAATACGAGACCAAGGACTGTAAGGTCTACGAGCATTTCCTGGACCTTGTCGCGCGCGACGATATCGACGCGGTATTGGTCGCGTCGCCGGACCATTGGCACGTGCTGCATGCGCTCGCGGCGGTGCGTTCCGGCAAGGACGTATACGTCGAGAAACCGCTCGGCATGAGCATCGAAGAAGTGCAGGTCCTGCGCGACGCGGTGCATCGTCACGGGCGCATCTTCCAGTTCGGCACGCAGCAACGGTCGTCGCAAGAATTCCGCCATGCCTGCGAACTCGTCCGCAACAAGCGCATCGGAAAACTCGTCCACATCGACGTGGGCGTACACGCGGGCGCGGCGGAACGCACGGGCCTCAAGCGCTATGATCCGCAGCCGGTGCCGGACGGGTTCGACTACGATCTCTGGCTTGGCCCCGCGCCCGTCGCGCCGTACATCAAGCAGCGCGTGAGTAACCCGTACTGGTTTCATATCGGCGATTACTCGCTCGGCTACGTGGGAGGCTGGGGCATCCATCACATCGATATCGCCCAATGGGGCCACGGCGTCGAGGATACGGGACCTATCGAGGTCGAAGGTTCGGCGCTGTTCCCGTCGGACGACGCGATCTGCGACAACCCGTTATCGTGGGACGTCAACTACCTGTACGCGGACGGCGTAACGATGCATTTTACGGGCAGCGGCCCAAACTTCGACGGCGTCCGCCACGGGATCACGTTCAAGGGTACCGACGGCTGGGTGTGGGTCAATCGCGGGGCCATCGAAGCAGAGCCGAAGTCGCTCTTGAAGGAAACCTTCGGACCTAACGAAATCCATCTGCCGTACAGCAACCATCATCAACAGAACTTCCTTGATGCGGTCCGCACGCGGACGCAGCCTGTCGCGCACATCGATACGGCCTCGCGTTCGGATATCGTCTGCCAGCTTGCATGGATCGCGTTCAAGCTGCAACGGAAACTGCGATGGGATCCCGTGCGCGAGCAGTTCGCAAACGACGACCACGCAAACACGATGTTGAAGCGCGCCATGCGCGCGCCATGGCGGCTGTGAACTTGCGCATGGCGGATTCACATTCGAAGCGCGACGACTTCTTCAAAGCCTTTTGCTTGTTACAGCCTCCACGGCGCACGGTATGGACGCCATAGGTGTCGGTTGGCGGCTTCGTCGTTTGTGAAGCGCTCGGATTGGCCGTCCCATTCGAGGCGGCGGCGGCAGTCGATGGCGATGTTGCCCATGAGGCATGCGGTTGTGGCGTAATGGCCGTGTTCGCAGTCGCCGTTTGGGCGTTCGCGCGTGCGGATACAGTCGAAGAAATTGTCGTGGTGTTCGACGAGGCGGATGAAGAAGTCGCCGGCGGACCGGTATTCGGGTATGCCGGCGGATTCGGGTTCGACGATGAAACTGGCGCGGTCGATGATGAGTTTGCCGCCGGTGCCTTCGAATGCGGTGCCGTAGCCTTTGTTTGCGAACTGGTAGTTCGGGGATTGGGTCCAGGTCAGGGTACAGCCTTCGAATTCGTAGGTGACTTCGACGGTGTGCGGGTCGTCGCCGCCGGGGAATGCGTGGCTACCGCCGAACGCGGTGACGGCGAGCGGACTGTTCTGTTTCATGGCCCACAGCGCGATATCGACGAGGTGTACGCCCCAGTTGGTGAGTTCGCCGCCGGCGTAGTCGTCGAACGCGCGGAACGCACCGTAGCGTTCGGGACTGTACGGCACCCATGGCGCGGGACCGAGCCACATTTCCCAGTCCAAGTTCGGCGGCGGGTCTTGCGGGTGTTCGACGAACACGCCACCGTTCGTGCCTACCCATGCGCGGGTACGGACGATCTTTCCGATGCGTCCCTGTTCGACAAGTTCGAGCGCCTTCTGGTAGACGGGCATCGAGCGTTGCTGGATGCCGACCTGCACGGCGCGTCCGCACCGGCGCGCGGTATCGACGACGTTTCGGCCTTCGGCGATCATGGTCGTCATGGGTTTTTCGACGTACACGTCCTTGCCTGCTTCGCAACCCCATACGGTCATGAGCGCATGCCAATGATCCGGGGTGGCCACGTAGATCGCGTCGATATCTTTGCGATCAAGAATCCGCCGCCAGTCCTGATAGCCTTCGCAACGTCCGCCGGCCTGCTTCTGGAACGCCTCGTATCGCGGTTTGTTTACGTCGCACACGGCCGCGACTTCGACGTCGTCGCGGGTGATGAGATTGCCGAGGTGCGCGCCACCCATGCCGCCGCAACCGATCAATCCGACCGTAATCTTTTCGTTCGGCGAGAGGCTCGCATGCGCGCGCCGCGCTCCGAACGCGAATTGTCCCGCCGCCAATGCCGCCGCGCCCTTGCCGAGCGACTGAATGAATTCTC
>CAIYET010000975.1 GCA_903925285.1 Candidatus Hydrogenedentota bacterium
ATTCATAATTCATAATTCCTTAAGAAAGGAGTAGGCGTTCATGGCCCACAAACGACGTTCCAGTGCAACTCGAGGCATATTCCTGTCCTTCGCGGTTCTGTCTGTTCTCCTCATGGCGATCATCGCGCTGATCGTCTATGCCCGTTGGCAAGCCCATTCACCGGAACGTGCCAGACTCGCCGAAACACTGATGGAATTACAGCAGCGGACAGTTGAGGCCAAGAACGCCGTACTCAAAGCGCGCGAGAACCTTCCGCCCGATTCGCCGTTGGCGCCGCCGTGGAACTGTGCGAGCGCGCTCATGAATGGAAACGGTGAAACCCAGATTCTCACCATGTTGGCCGTGGCGCTGCTTGACAATCCCGACAACCTCCCTCAGCCCATGCTCGACAATCTCCGCAGCCAGTTGGCCGGGTTCCGGGCAAACAAGCTACTGACCCCGTTCCTCGAATCGGTCGATCCCGAAACGAATACGCCGGAACAGGTCATGGCCAACCTGCGCGACTATTTGTGTACATCGAAGGAATTGGGACAAATCGAGGACGGCTTGGCGTGCGGGTTGTGCGCGGATATTCCGGCGCATTGGGATCCATCGCGTCCGATGGACACGAAGGCTGTCTGCCTTTCGGCAAGAGCCATCGCCGAAGCCCAGGCCGGTAATATCGCCAAGGCCGTGGATACGTGCTTGTGCGCGTACCGCCTGGCGGACCTCGCCGGACAAGGTAGCTTACTCAATGGCATTGTCCAGAAATCGGGAACAGACATGACCACGGATAGGGCGGTGTGGAGGATCGCCGACATTGCGCCCCTTTCGGTCCCGGATCAGGAACGCCTATTGGCCGAAATGGACAAGCGGCACTCGACAACCGATCTGGCCGATTCGTACCGTTTCCATGCCGCCCGAATGGAGTCGGGAGAAATGTGGGGCCGTGGAAGCGATAACCCGTTCGAGCGCTTCTTCCTCGGTCGCTACGGACGCGGCTCGATGCAAGTGGCAGAGCGCTTTGTTCCTATTCTGGATCAGCCGCCATACAAGACCAAGAATCAAGTGGACGAAATTCGGCTGGCATTCGACCGTCGTGGAAGAGGCAACCATCCCTTCGTCTGGGATGCCGTCGTGGCCTACATGCACCATGCCGAAGACGCCAACCGGGCTGAGGCCGCTCACGTGGGTTTCGCACTGAAGGCATGGAAACGCGACCACGTCACGTATCCCCCGTCGTTGGACGCGCTCGATCCGAAGCCCCTGGACACCGAATTGCTCGACTGCAATACCGGCAATCCCGTGCAATACGAGACAACGCCCGAAGGCGGTTTCAAGATCACCGTGCCGATCAACCCCACGTCGCAGCAAGAACGTCGGTTTGGCGGAGGCCGTCATGGGCTTCGGAGAAGCCCGGCGACGCCCAACGCCCCGGCGAAGACGGTCGCTCTGTTGTGGGAAGCGCGATATTAGGCTGTAGGCTTCAGGCTTCAGGCTTCAGGGCTTCTTCATCCTGA
>CAIYET010000976.1 GCA_903925285.1 Candidatus Hydrogenedentota bacterium
AACGGTTCTGCTGATCGTGATTTTTTCCATAACCAACGTCCATCCCGTCCAGTTGCACCTGTTCGCGGGCGAGCCGGTCAACGTCCGATTGATTTTTCTCTTGTTGCTCAGCTTCCTGATCGGGGTAGTCAGCACCTCGTACTTCTTCTTGATGATGAAATTTCATGCCAAGAAGGATAAGGCGCGGCGGGCGAAGGCAAACGAAGATAGCGACCAGGAGTAATCGTGGAAAAAGGAGAGGTCAGAACGATGCCGGTGAAACAGCAATATCTTATTGCGTTGTCGATTGTCGCGTTAGTTGCGGTGCTGGTTATCCTAGCGATGTTCGATTTTTTCGGCGACAGAAACCGGAGTACCCAAGCGTTGGCCATGCAGCGCCGAGGAATCGCCTCGTTGCCGCCGCGCATCACGGGCGGCGCCGCGCCGTTTCTTGGAGAGATTGAGCCTCGCGCGGTCGTGCCGCAGCAAGGGACCACCTCGTTGCCGCCGCCGGGCCCGAGCGCGAACGTCAACGCTCCGGCCAATATCCAGTGCGGTTTTTGTGGCTGGGCTGGGCGCTGCATGGCAAATGGCCGGTGTCCCAATTGTTATTCTCAAACGAACCCGGCGCTTGGGCAGGGCGGCGGGCCAGCCCAAGCGGGTAACACCAATTTCCTTTGGGGCTGGCCGCAGGCTGCGGCCCCGGCACCCAAGCAAGCCATATTGTATTGCCCGCAATGTAATTTCCGTATGAATTTGAACTATCCAGTGGCCAGCAATTCGGTCCGATGCCCGAAGTGCCCCGCTTACCTAATCGGCGCGGGCCAGCCGGCCTCTGCCGCAGTTCCACCCGGACAGCAGGCCGCCTACTGTCCTATCCGATAGATTGGCTCTAATGAACAGATTTGGGCGAAATGTGAGCGTGGGTGTTGTTGCGCTGGTAGTCGTTGTAGTTGCCGTCGGGATCGGCCTCGCCTACAAAGCCCGGAAAAGCGCTCCGGACGCGAACGTGCTTTCTTCAGCCCCTCGTCCGTTGACAGCCCTGCCGCCGAGCGCGGCGACAACGATTGTCCCGCCGCACGAGAATCGGGGGCCTTGCTTTTCGTGCCATCTGGTAGCAAACGCGGCGTTGCGGCCCGATGTGCAAACGCTCCAACCGGTTGGTCCCGCGTCACCGCCGCCGCCGTCGCCTCTAGTAGCTGAGGGTATTACTCAACCAGCTTTGACGGCCGATGCCAAAGGCTCCGGCCTCCTGACGCCGGCCCAGCAGCACGCAGCAGACAAGGTATTCGTCGAGGGTCATTGGCTCGGGATGGAACTAATGGACCTGACGGCGGGGCTTCGGAAGATCTATGGGCTTGCGCCGGATGCGCAAGGCGTGATTGTGGATGAGATAACGCTTGAATCGGCGGAATCGGGTATCTTGGCCGGGGACGTTATAACGAGCGTTGGGGAGCGTCCGACCGGGGATCTGACGGAGTTTTTGAGGGCGACCGAGGCGGTCAAAGATTTTGCGACGGTCGAGGTGGTCGTGAACCGGATGGGCGCGGTGAAACGGTATTCGCTGGTCGCCAAGAACACCAAGGTGCTTGGGTTCGCCCAAGTAGAAGGCGCACAGCCGATCAGGCCGGGCCAGATAAGCCCTCACCGCGGCCGACGCCTCGCATGCACGGAGTGCCACGTGATGATGGCAAGTGGAGGGCAGTTGCCGGTGGACGAAGGCGATATCACCACTCCCCCGCCGCCGATCCTGTCAAACGCCAAGGCGCCGCACGCGTTTCGGGGCCCGTGCAACAGTTGCCATGTAATTCAGCCTGCACCTATACAATGAGGAGACGAACGTGAGCGAGACAGAGAAAACGACAATGGCGGAGCCGACAGTAGAAAGCGTGCAGTGTCATGTGTGCAGTGGCGGCGTGATGCGGCGTACCTCGATCAAGATCTACAACCTGAACCTGGGCATAGTACTGATCCTCGGCGGCCTGCTATGCGTTGGTACTGGTATATTGACCTTTTTCGGACTAATTGCGCTTCTGATCGGGATCTATTTTCTGAGCGCCAAGAAGGGTGTATGGCTTTGCGACAAATGCGGGGCCATTGTTGATCGCTTGTAACCTGCCTATTTCACTTGGGGTTTGTTTGCCCCGCATGAAGCGTGTACCTAGCCAGTTGTTCGAGGAGCAAGGGTAATGACAAGAACACTGCGGGAGGCGGTCGCGAAAATCTTCCGATTCCCGACTGAGTTCTGCGCGGACACGAGGCCGTATTGGGTCTTGTTCGCGGGATTTGCCATCTCTATTTCCCTGCTCTTTTTTACCCTGTACGCGCGTCAACCGGAACGATACCGCGGGATTTGGCGGTTCTTCATAATCGAACCGAGCGTCCCTATCACGCCAGATATTCAACTGGTGGCCTATGCGCCTCCGGCGGCAGACTTGAACGCAGCCCCAGCGGTCGTCGCCATGCCCCCTCAGAATCAGATGGTCCTTGCGCCCAATTTGGCGGTTCCAACGGCTCGATGTCTTGGGATGACGCTGAAGGACGTGAAAGGCAGACCCAAGGCCAGCCGAGCTGGCGCTGCACCCAGGTTTGGCGTCTTGGTCGCGGCTGTTCCCAAGACGAGCCCGTTGTACCAGGCCGGTCTTCGAATGGGCGATCTGATCGCGTCGCTGAACCGGATGCCGACCCCGACCGTATTGGATTTCCAGCAGGCACTCAGCGGCTTGAATGCGTCGCAAGGCATCCTGCTCGACGTATTTCGAAACGATAAGCCCTGTTACATCACGCTCGATGCACAAAATATCATCGGGTTATTAGGTGCAAATGACGAATAACGCATATTGCGACGGCACGTACACGTTCAGGTATCTGATCGTGGCCGTTGTCGTCCTTACGATCGCGACCTTGGGCGGCGCCTATTTCTATGGTAGGCCGTCGCCGGAGGCCGTGGGCTTGCCCGCCACAGCCGCTGCATTGCCCGCCGTGGATGGCATGTCGATGGCGACGCCGAAGGGCGGACTCCATTTTATTGGCCAGGTGCAACCGTACGGTCCAACATCGATTCAGCAAGTTCCGCTAGAAAGCATCCAGGAAGTCTTGAACAACGTTGCAGCCATCATCAAGCCGTCCGTCGTCCACATCGAGGTCATAAGACGCGATCCGACGGGGATCGGCGCGACCCAGGTGGAGAGTATCGGGTCGGGCCTACTCGTGGATCGGCGCGGTTACATCCTGACGAATTACCACGTGCTCCAGGATGCGCTTCGAATTAACGTGACCACCTACTCGAATGCCGGACAGGCGACGTGGGAAGGCAAACTGGTACACAGCGATATGCGGACCGACTTGGCCGTCATCAAAATCGAGGGTGTTAGCGATTTCCCTGTCGCCAAATTGGGCGAGCCTTTGCAACTCGAAGTGGGCGACTGGGTCTTAGCCGTCGGCAGCCCGCTGGACCTTACGCAGACCGTGAGTTTCGGGATCGTCAGCGCGTTGCGTGAGACGGTCCAGATCGACAATAGGGTTTACGGGAATATGATCCAGACGGACGCCCACATCAACAAGGGAAACAGCGGCGGCCCGCTAAGCAACGTCTACGGAGAGGTCATCGGCATCAACACGGCCATTTATACGCCCAACGGGGACTTCACCGGCGTAGGGTTCGCCATACCCATCGACCGCGCGAAACCCCTGTTGGACGAACTGAATATCGCCCAGCACAGGTTCTCGGCGACAGTGGCCGCCTTTGCCAGACCGGATGGTTTGAATAAGGGTAGCTGGTTGGGGATCGAGGGATTCTCGCTATCCAAGGAATTGGCCGCCCAGAACAACCTTCCGGCAACGCGAGGCGTTTGTATCTCCGGCGTCATGGTCAACTCGCCCGCGCACCTGAACGGCTTGCAGAAGGGCGACATCCTGCTGGAGATCGACGAGGTTCCGATTACAGGCCTTGACGGACTGAAGTCCGCCCTGGCGCGTACGCTACCAGGAAAGGAACGCACATTCCTGGTACAGCGGGCCAAGGAGATGTTCGATGTCACCGTTAGGATGAATCCCAAATGGTGATTTTGTGGAAGCGGAATGTATCGGTATGCGCCATCTGGGTACAGGTGGCAGGCAATCACCGATGAGACAATTGGAGGAAGAATCGTGAAAAGATTTGTGGAAGATTGCCTTGAATTCCTCTTCAGGACGGTCGGTGGAGTCTTCGTGCTCTGCGTCCTGATACTGCTGATTTTCATGGCGATATTTTGGCCGCGACCGGCGAGAGAGCCGTTGCCCTGGCTGGGCGTCGTCGGCAGCGACGTCAGCGCCAAGATGATTCAACAATCCCGCCTGCCTTTCACCAAAGGCGTGCGGGTCGAGCGGGTATTCACGAATTCGCCCGCGGACTTGTCGAACATCGCACCGGGCGATTTCATCGTCCAGCTCAACAAGCAACTCGTCTCGAGCCAAGGCCACCTCCAGACCCTCCTTTCCAAGATAGAGCCGAAGGAGGGGGTCCCGGTCACAATTTACCGGAGCGGCTCCTACTACAACTTGTTGATTCAACTGGCCAAGCGGCCGACGGACAACTGGATCCCCGGCGACGCCGCAGCGTTTACGCCGGGCGCCCAACTGACCAGTATCGCTCCGCCTCCCATCACGCCGGACGCCATCCTGACACATCCGTTCCGGGGCGTCTGCTCGAACTGCCACGTCATCGTGAGCAAGCTGGCGGCAAACCAATCCAATGCACAACTCGTCGCGGCCCTCAGACAACAACCAGTCTCGCCGCTGCCGCAGCAGGCATTGCCGCGCCAGCAGATCCCCGTCGACGTCATACCTGCGCCTCCGACGTCGGAATTCTCGTGGGCCGGCATAGACGTGGCGCCCCTCGGTCCGGGCGCAATCCGAACGCTGGGTCTGCCTCCCAACGCGACGGGGGTTGTAGCCGACGAAGTGCTGCGGGGCGGGCGCGGAGAACGCGGGGGGCTTCGCAATGGCGATCTGATTCGCGAAATCAACGGAGTTGCCGTCCCCGACGTCAACGCGTTTGCGACTATCCTGAGATCCCAGAATCTGACGGGCGGTGTGCTGTTGGTTCAGCGCGCCGGTGAAACAGTGTATGTAACGGTTCCCGAAGCATAGGCTCGGGAACTTTCACAAGGAAAGGTATACGTCAATGATATGCATCGTAAAAGGCTGCGATCAAGAAGTAGCGAAGAACAAGTTGTGCAAAGACCACTATGACCCGGATGCGGCGCAATCCGAAGAAAAGACGGGGAAGAACCTAAGCAAGCAGGCGCTCAACGACCAACTGCTCATGGTGGGATACAGGGCTTTGGTCATCTCCGGCAAAATCGCGGGCGGGCTTGTCCGTGGGTACAACACGTTGCTCTCCTTGACCCGGGAAGAACACGCCGAGATCCTCAAGCACATCGGGTTCAGCAAGCTCAAGAAGGGACAGAAGGCAAAATCGGTGGAGGCGTTCGAGGACGCCGTTCAACTCGAGCCGGATAACGCGGAAGCGCATTTTCATCTCGGCCAGGCCTATGTCACAGCCGAGCAGTTCGACAAGGCCTGCGATTCCTTCACCAAGGTACTCGCGTTGACCCCGGACTACGAGGGAGCGGCTGCCGCGCTCGGCGAGGCCCTGTATAACCGCCAAGAGTACAATGCGGCGTTGACCTACCTTGAACAGGCGCTAAAACGCTCTCCGAACAACGCCCCCCTCGCCTACAGGCTCGGCCTGACGCACGACAAGCTGGGCGCTTTCGACGATGCGGTCCGGTTCTTCCAGAAGGCCATCGATCTCAGCCCCCGAAATGCAAAGTACTACTACAGCCTTGGGCTTCTGTACGACACCAAGGGAATGAAAGACGAGGCGTTGCAGAACTTCCGGAGCGCCATGGAACTCGAAAAACCGAAGGCCGCCGAATAATGCGATGCGCGGTTACCGAACGAGGCCAGACGCTCGCAGTGAGGCGTCCGGCATGAATGGAAAAAGGACGTATCGATGAGTCGCGAACTTAGGGATGCGATACAAGAACGCATCCACTCCGAAGATTTCAAGAAGATGAAGAACGCGAAGCGGAATGGCAAAAAAAGCTTCTGGCGTCGCGCGACCGGATACGACCGTCTGAAGAAGACGCCTTCCGCGAAGGTGATGAAGGTGGCCGGGATTGCGTTGTGGGTTTCGCTTTTCGCATTGCTGGTCTTCGCCACCGTCTACTATTACAACCAGTACAAAGCGGCCCTGGTGTGGTTGGACCACGATAAGGCAATCTGGGACAGCGAGCTTCAGCGGCGGGAAAGCCTCTTGCCAAAGTTGATCCTCGTCTCGGCCAAGTATAGCGCGCACGAGAAAGTGCTCTTCGAGTACGTGACGCAAATGCGGGGCAATCTGGGCAAAGGAAGCGGAGAGATCTCGAACGACAAGCCCGATTCTCCGCTCAGCAAACTCATGCCGTCGCTCCTGGCGGTATCCGAACAATATCCCGACCTGAAGGCCACGCAGTCGTTCGAGCAACTGATGAAAGAATGGACTGAGACCGAAAACCGGATCACCCAAATGCGGGGATCCTACATTCGGAGGATTAAGACGCTGAACGACCTGTACGCGATGTTCCCCAGCAATATCTTTGGCTGGATCTTCGCAAGAAACCACGAACAATGGAAACTCGACGAAACCACGCCGCAGGACATAGACGTGGAGAAGACTTTCCAGGCATTCCTTGCCGAGCAAGCCGAGGCAAAGGCAAAGGCGGAACCGGGCAGCGTCCAGGCGCCGTTGCCCGAACCTAAATCTGCCAGCGTCCCGGAGCCTCCGACCGAAACGGCCCCCGTTACTGTTTCGCAGCCCACGGTCGAATCGAACCCCGTTAGCTCCCCGCCGCAGGAGGAGCCTGTGACTCCAATAAGTGTGCCCAAATGAATAAGACAGCTATTAAAGCGGGATGGACTGTGGCGTGTCTGGCGTTCGTCGCGTGCATCGTCTTTGCCACCGTCTATTACTACAACCAGTACGAAGCACGCCTGATGTGGCTGGACCACAATAAGGCGATCTGGGACAGCGAAATTCAGCGGCGAGCGAGCCTCTTGCCGAACTTGATCCACGTCTCGGCCGAATACAGCGAGCACGAAAAGGCACTCTTCGAGTACGTGACGCAAATGCGGCGTTATCTCGACAAGGCAAAAGGGGAACTAGCGAGCGACACGCCCGATTCTCCATCCAGCAACCCCACGTTATCGTCGCTCCTGGCGTTGGCCGAAAAATACCCCGACCTGAAAGCCACGCAGTCGTTCGAACTACTGATGCAGGGAATGGTAGAGACCACCAATCGGATTAACGACGCGAGGAGTTCCTACATTGCGAGCATCAAGGATCTGAACGAACTCTACGCGATGTTTCCCAGCAATATCTTTGGGCGTTTGTTCGCAGTGGCGAACCTCAAACAATGGAAGTATGACGCATCCGTGGAGGGCGAGAGAAACCTGAAAAAGGCCGTCGAGGATTTTCTCGTGGCGCGAGCAGAGACGACGTCGCAACCCGGCAGTCTCCCGAAGCAGCGCCCCGTCGACTCGACATCCGCTGGCCACACCGGGAATAATGCGCGTCCCGAAAGCGAAGTTAGATGAGTAGAACAGCCAATACTTGTCAAGATTGTCAATCGAGAAGCGTATGGATTTGCTTCTTCGAGTGTCTCTTTCTTGCCATTTTCAAATTGGTGATAGGGTTGACCTGCGGCAGTAAGGCTATGCTCGGCTCGGCCCTATATACGGTTACCGATCTCATATCGGCGTTCTTGCTGATCGTCAGCCTTAGGGTTTCCCGCAAACCCGCCGACGCGGGGCACCCTTACGGCCACGGAAAAGTCGAGTACTTGGTCAGCCTAAGCATCAGCCTCATCGTGCTTGGGGGCACCATCGCCTTGATCCTGGTCTCCACGTTCAGCCTGTACAAGATCGACATGGCCCCGCTCCACTGGATAGGTGTCTGGGCCTCGCTCGCCGCTATTTGTCTGAGTGAAATTGTGTCCCGGCTCATGGCCTGTTGCGCCAAGCATTCCAAGAGCCCGGCCGTGGCGGCCCACGTCAAGCACATGAACCTCGACACGATATCCGACATCGCTGTTATTATCGCCATCGTCGCGGACGAAGCAGGGTATCCCATGGTCGACCCGATCATTGCGCTCTTAGAAGGCATCCATATCCTCTACGAATGTTCCGGGATGATACACCGCTCCGTGAATCAACTCATGGATAGGTCCCTTGCAGGAGATGTTCTGGAACAAGTCAGAGCCGTGATATTGACAAATCCTGAAGTGAGGGCGATTACCGACCTGAAAGGCAGGCATTCAGGCTATGGCGTGGCCCTCGATATAGGAGTCGAGTTCGATGGCTCGCGAAACGTCGGGGACGCGCGGACGACCGCGACGGCGCTCGAACAATCCATCCGGGCCGCAATGCCGAACGTCGCCAGCGTCGCCATTCATTATCATTCGCACGGCAATGCCGGGGCGGGCCTTGTTTTATGAGAAAACCCCAGTGCCAATGGTGTTCCAAGTATTCCTCGTGGGTCACGTTTTCGGGCAATGTGTTTAACGGCGCCCTTCAGGTCGGCCTCGGTCTGATGACCACAAGCCAGGCGCTCGTGGCCGACGGTTTTCATTCCTTTGCCGATGCGGCCACAAACATCATTACCCTCGGGGTTCTCAAGATTTCGGGAAAACCCGGCGACGAAGACCATCCGTATGGCCACGGCAAGATCGAATTCCTCGCGTCCACTTTTTTCGGCATGGTACTCCTGGTGCTTTCCGCAGGCATTATGATAAGGGCTATTGTCTCGATCGTCCGCGGCGACCTGCCGCCGATCAATTTTATCGCGCTGGGACC
>CAIYET010000977.1 GCA_903925285.1 Candidatus Hydrogenedentota bacterium
CGGCGTTGTCATTGCCTCGCAGTCGGGGCATCGTCTGGGCGCTCTCACAGATGAACAAAACAGGCTGCTTGCGACTACGCCAGCCGATCAGCTATAATGCTTCAGCTTGATCAGGTGAAGGATACCTTGCACGCTTATCAGCTTTCCAAGCGCGGGAACGCTTTGCGGGTGATGGCGGAAGCCGTCCGCTGGGGTAAGCGGGGTGCGCGGATCAATACGATTAGTCCGGGGATCATTATCACACCGTTCGCGAAAGATGAGCTCACCGGTCCTCGCGGAGAAGGGTACCGTCGCATGATTGAGCTTTGTCCCGTAGGGAGAGCCGGTACTTCGGATGAGGTTGCCAATGTCGCAGCCCTTCTCATGGGTCCAGAAGGTGCGTTTATCACGGGAAGCGATATTCTGATGGATGGCGGAGTTACAGCTTCCTATTTCTTTGGAGCGCTTGCCCCGTAATGGCATTCATGGCAATACGCATTTAAAATTTAACCAGAAAGTGAAAGGCGGAAGTAATGTTACACCATAAAACTCCCTTGATTTTGATGGGGATGATTACCTTGCTCTTTAGTTATATCAACATTTCGGAGGCAAAGGATATGGCTATACACCAGAAAGACGTGAACGCTAGGTCGTCTGTCGATGATGCTAAGGCAGTGAAAATAGCACGAATCGGCACCCAAGCTTCGATCAAGGGGGCCGCCGAGAATTTCACCGGCGTGGTGCGTATCGACTCGTCATTCAAGGGAACCGATCCAGCGCATGTGAGTGGTGCGATTGTCACGTTTGAACCCGGTGCTCGCACCGCCTGGCACACACACCCGTTGGGTCAGACGTTGATTGTTACAGCGGGGGCGGGATGGGTTCAGCAGTGGGATGGTCCAATTCAGGAAATCAAGCAAGGCGATACCGTTTGGATCCCAGCAGGGGTGAAACATTGGCATGGAGCTACTGCGACCACGGGGATGACCCACATTGCGATAGCGGAAACGCTTGAGGGCAAAGTAGTCGAGTGGATGGAAAAGGTCAGCGACGGACAATACCATGCCGGGACTTCGGGAAAAACAGTCCCGACATCCAACTAACGGGGAGGAAAGAAATCATGCAGAACCGTAAACTTGGGAACAGTACTCTGGACGTCTCGGCTTTGGGGCTCGGCTGTATGGGCATGAGCTATGGCTATGGTCCGGCTGCTGACAGGCAGGAGATGATCGCACTCATTCGGGCCGCTGTGGAACATGGCGTCACCTTCTTCGATACCGCTGAAGTATACGGTCCATTCACCAACGAGGAACTGGTGGGTGAAGCGCTTGCTCCATTCAAGGGGAAGGTGGTCATCGCCACCAAATTCGGCATTAAGATCGAAGAAGGCAAGCAGGTGCTTGACAGTAAACCCGTGCATATCAGGCAATCGGTCGAAGGCTCACTCAAACGCCTGCGTGTTGGTGCCATCGATCTGCTCTATCAACATCGTGTTGACCCCAATGTCCCGATCGAGGAAGTGGCCAAAGCCGTACAGAATTTGATCAAGGAGGGAAAGGTCAAGCACTGGGGGCTCTCCGAAGCTGGTGTGCAGACAATCCGCCGCGCCCATGCGGTC
>CAIYET010000978.1 GCA_903925285.1 Candidatus Hydrogenedentota bacterium
ACAGCGATTCCACCGCCGCCAATACAGCGCCGATCCGTGCCGCCTTTGCGAGCGCTTGTTCTTGCGGGATACGCGTCATGCGAGGAATGCGGCGATCTGGTCCAGGATGGATTTCATCCGAAACGGTTTTCCAATAAAGGCGTGCATGGGTACGTGGTCCTCATCGAGCCGTGCCTCGGACATGTATCCGGAGACGCCGATGACTTTCGTGCGTTGCAGGGCCGGATGGTTGTGGATGAACGTGCAGATCTCGCGCCCGTCCATGTCTTGCAGCACCATGTCGATGATCGCCACATCCGGCTGGAACGTCGGCAGCATGGATACCGCCTCGAAGCCACTGTTGACGACGCGCACATCGTACCGTTCCATCGACCGGAGCGCACGCCCCAGCAGCGAGCCAAGTCGCACGCTGTCGTCAATCACGAGCACGCGCGGCACCATATGGCCCGCAGCAAGTTCTTCCGCTTCCGCTTCATCCGCCGGGAACCCGTACAACAGCGAGATCAGCACATGTTCGAGGTCGCTCAAGTGCTGGGGCGCCACGTAGTATCGAAGCCCTTCGCCCAGTTCCTGCGCCACCATCACATCGTCGCCTACAAACACAAGCGGCATGAATGGCGCCGACGCCGAGACCTCACGGATGTGGCGATGCGCATCCCGAATCGGCGTCTCCAGATCGAAAAGCGCCGCGTCGGCCCCATGCCACGAAGTCGGCTCCGAAAGACCGGTCCGCAATGTCCAACCGCTCGGCGCCACAATGGGCAGCAGGCCGACAATCAATGTCTCGGCCGCCGTGAAGACCAACAAAGAAGGCATAACAGTCAATCTCGTCGCGCCCATCCGCAAAATCACCGCTGGCGCGGGCTTTAGCTTGCGGGAGAAAACCCACATCTTCGCGCAACCTCTTTACAAGCCCGCAAAAAAGGATCGCCTATTGGCGCTCCTTCACTTTACTGCAATTGGATGGATTTCGTCAATCCATTTGTGGCTCTTCCGAATTTAACGAGCAACGCCACTACCGTAAGTCCTTGTCCAGCAACAAGGAGGAGTTTTCAGGCGCCACAGCCTACCGAAGATAACCAAGCGATTCCACAATCTCCTTCATCCGATAGTCAACAAACGTTTTCGGTTTCGCTTCAAGCTCTGCCCGCAACTTCCCCTGAGCGGCCAAGTGCGCGTAGCATTCCGACAACAGTTTCGCAAGAATCTTGGGCTTCGGCCCCGTTAGATTCATCGTTTCCCCTGGATCGTCCTTTATATTATAGAGTTCAAGCGAGTCCAGCACAGGACCCGAATCCCAAGGACCCAAATCATAGCCGATTTCCGATCCAACCAGCCAATTCCATTGGTAGGGAGACTCATAGAAAGTCAATAACTTATAGTCCTTGTTGATTGCCCCTATCAAACCGTCCGCCTTCTGAAACAAGGTCCGTTCCGAGAGCGTCCGGCAATCCCCACCTTTCAATAAAGGAAGCAAGGACATCCCCTGGAATTGGTGATGCTTCGTAATGCCTGTCGCCTCCATAACGGTTGGCGCCAAGTCCAAAAGCTGCACGTTCACATCCACGGATTGCCCCCCGGATATCTGCTGCGGCCAGCGCATGATCAAAGGCACCCTAATCAACACGTTGTAAGGGGCGCTCCCATGGCCATTGAGCCCATGTTCACCAAAGGCTTCCCCGTGATCGGCGGTAAGTATGACCAGCGTGTTCTGGGTAAGCCCCAGTTTCTCCAGATTCGCCAGGAATTCCCCGAAGACATGATCGCTATGCGAAACACCTCCATCATAGAAATCTTTCAGGGAAGCATCCGGCGCCGATGCCCAGAGAGACTTATACGGTTCCGGTGGATTATACAACATTGGCGACGGCCCGCTTCCGTGACACTCCATCGCGTGAATATAGAGAAAGAAGTTCCGATCCTGAAGATCGTTCAGTATGCGGGCGGACTCTTCGATTAGCTCGCCTCGGCTAACGCAACTGAAAGTACGGGGGCGCGAATTCCGGGGCGGAGTCATCTCATTATTCGAAATCACCCCCGTCATATACCCGCGCTCACGAAGAACTTCCGGAAACATTATCAGGTTGTTCGACAATTCGTTATTGGAGAAATTCATCAGATGGACAAATGAATCCACTCCCGTCAGGAAACTGCTTACCGATGAAATAGCCCATGTGTCATTCGATAAGCAACGATTAAAAATGACCCCGTCTTTGGCGAATTTGGCGATATTCGGCGCTGTCGCCCGGCTGTACCCGTACGCATCCAAGTGATCGTAACGAAGTGCATCTATCACATATAGCACGATATTCGGATGCGCCCCGCTCTCATGAGTGCGCGCAAGAACCGATGGGTTGCTCCAAATGGCGAAAGAATCCTCCGCCTCCGACGTTGCGCAAAGCGCCAGCGTCACCGTCTTTCCTGCCCACTCCGAAAGGTCCATCGCAAGGCGATGCCAGTGATTGTCGTCGGCAATCTCTTGCTCGAAGACGGTTTTGTCAACCCCGGAATGGCCGACTTGAACGCTGAATTTCATTCCTTTCGAGTTCGTGCCAACGCCAAGGCCTGCCGAAAACAGGCCGTTTTCGGGAACAGTCAATTCATAACGAACGGCGCCGTCAGGCCGCATGAAAAGACAAGGACGCACCTCGCCATTGAGGGTATACTGGCAAGCACCTACACGCCTCTGTAGCGAACGAATATCGATCGACCGAATCGTTGCCTTCATCGCTCCCGGAAACGTCAGGCAGATCTGGTTGATGTTTCGGTTCTGCCAGTAACCAAGACTTCCTACGGGAATCGAATACTTGATGCTGGCCTCATGGTTGGTCACCGGAACCCGAATGGCAGTGGCATAACCGGGATCGGGTTCACTGCACTTGAAAACGGCCCGACTACCCGCGCTCGCCGCACTGTCCAAGATCGCATCAACAGGTTTGACGGGAAGAGAATTCTGTTCATCCGAAATCCAGGACAAATCAAAACTCTCGCACCCCTCCTCGAGCATGTCGATTTCAATGGTATCTTCCGCCTGCGCAAGACTCGTCAACGTCCTGCTCAGGGGACTACTCAGCCTATCGCCGCCGCTGATGCGTAACTCGATGCCCGTTTCAGTTACACTGCACACAGACGTCGGCCGATCAACTTGCCATGCCCCCCCATTTGCCACAGGAAGAACAGGAATTGCCACTTGTGCCGGCGATGAATCCTTGTTAGCCTCCACCCAGTCGGCATAGCGATTGTCAAGACAATAACAAGATGAAACACCGCAAGGTATTGACTGTGCAGAAAACTGAAGAAGAGCCAGCGAAAACAGAAGAAGGGTATGCACGCAACGGACTCTCCGAAGGTATTGGGTCAACTACTTCGACGCATCATGAACGAGGGCCTGTCCCGGTTCAGCGGGAAATGGACACCCGCCGATTTTCGTAAAGTGAGTATAGCCGCTTGTCGTTTCGCTTTCAATTCTACGTTCTTGAGGTATAGGGAGTTGATCGATCCGATAGGTTGTAGTGCTATGTTCGCCTGTACTGTGTTGTGGGCAAAGCCCACGTTGGCCTTTTTCCCAATAAGAACAAACCGGCCCGGCCTTGATGGCCGGACCGGTTTTCCGTGAGTCGTTTATCGCGCGGTTACGCGTACTGCGTGTAACCAGAACGATAATGGCGCCGAAGGTATTTGTTGGCTTCGGGGACGTTCGTGACTTTCATCTCTTTCGAGTCGTACTCGATCTTCTTACCGGCGCGGACGGCGAGGTTGCCGAGCAAGACCATTTCGGTGAAGGGGCCGGCGTAGTCGAAGTTGCCGCAGAAACCTTCCTTCGGGGGCATATTGCCCTTGCAGGCTTCGATCCATTCCTTGTAGTGGCCGATCGAGTTCGGGATGGACTTCTCGGGGCGTTTGAAATCGTTCATCTTTTCGCGCGGGTGCATACTTGGATTGCCGCCGTAGCAGCCGCAGGACAGATATCCCTTGTCGCCGATGAACAGAGTGCCGTTGTCGCCGTCGCCGAGCTTTTCGTCCGCCGGAATCGCCGCAGGACGTTCGGGCTGCTTTTTGCCGTCGTACCACACGAGCTTGACGGGGGGCAGGTTGCCGCGCGCCGGGAACTGGTAGGTGATGATAGCCCACTTCGGAGCGGATTCGTTGCTGTTACCTTCCGACACGGCCTCGACGCTGGTCGGATATTGGAGATGGAGGGCCATATAGGCTGGGTCCATGATGTGGCAGGCCATGTCGCCGAGTGCGCCGCATCCGAAATCCCACCAGCCGCGCCACGCGAACGGCGCATACGCCTTGTTGTAGGGGCGCTTCGGCGCCGTGCCGAGCCATAGATCCCAGTCGAGCGTCGCGGGGATTTGCATTTCCCCTGCGGGACGCGCGATGCCTTGCGGCCAAATCGGACGGTCGGTCCAGATGTGGGCTTCGCGAACGGTACCGATGGCGCCGGCGGCGATCCATTCCATCAGGCGGCGGACGCCTTCGCCGGAGTGTCCCTGGTTTCCCATCTGCGTGGCGACTTTGTATTGTTTGGCTACTTCAGCCAAACGGCGCGCTTCGAAGATGTCGTGGGTGAGGGGCTTCTGGACATACACGTGCTTGCCCATTTGCATGGCCGCGATGGCGATCGGGGCGTGCATGTGGTCGGGCGTCGAAATCGTGACCGCGTCGATATTCTTGTCTTCTTTTTCGAGCATGATGCGGAAGTCTTTGTATTGCGTCGCTTTGGGGAATGTCGTGAATGACTTGCCCGCCCGCGCGAAATCAACGTCGCAAAGGGCCACAATATTGTTGTTGCCGTCATCGAACGCGCCTTCGACGTCACTCGTTCCCTTGCCGCCGACACCGACGCCTGCGATGTTCAGCTTCTCGTTGGCCGATATCTTGCGCGGCCCGGCGACTTTCCCTTTTCCCGTGGCGCAGCCGGCCGCCATCACGGCCGTGCTGAACAGGAAAAATCGACGTGATACTTTACCGTTGCTCATAGATTCGCTCTCCTCCTAGCTGTATCTCGTTTTCATGCCCGGTCAAGGGCGCCACCAAGGGTCATGCTGCGCGACGCAGTATGATTGTTCAACGGCGCATTATAGGCGAAGCTCCATTTCGATTGCCAACTCAAGAAAAGAGCCCAGGGCTATTCACGTTCTTCCTCTCCGGGAAACCGAATCGAAACGATAATTCCCCGTGAAAGTGAAGATGAAGTACGTTAAGTCCAGATGATCCCGTTTTTATTTATAGAGTGATCGGGGCTTTTGGGGTGTTGACGTCGTCGGTCCTTTTCCTGTCTGGCGGCTGTGTCCACGATGAGCCTTTGCAATTCCGTCTTGATCCCGATGTAGCGCCGAGGGGGTGTCGGGGGATGTGGGCAGCGGCGGAATCTCGGTGTCCCAGAGCGCGTAGTCGTCGTATATCCATGAGAAGATACGCGACTCACCGGCGCCCATGACCTTTGCCGCGACCTGTTCGGAAACGCGCAGGCCGTGGCGTCCGTTGGTGAAGACGACCACCGCACGGCGTTCGGCCAGCGAACCGGCTGCGTAGCACATATACCCGCGGCTGTCTCCCCAATGCCAGAAGCGGTCGCCGTCTTCCGCCACGTACAAGCCCCAGCCGAGTCCCCACGCCAGCGAGTCGGTGAGCCGCACCTGCGGACTCAGCATCGCGCGTTTGAGAACGCGGTCCAGAGGCAGCGCGCCGTTCGGCTTGAACAGCAGTTCGATGAGAAACCGCGCGAAGTCCCGCGGCGTCGTATGGAGCGACGCGGCGGCAGATGCCTTTTGTGGGCGACTTCGCTCTTCCTCTTTGATAGGAGTACCATCATAGTCGTACGCGAGCGCCGCGTCGGTCTCGTAATTCGGACGCCACGTGTAGGCGCTTTTATCGAGCGAGAGCGGTTCGAGGACGTACCGGCGCATGAGGGCGTCGAGCGGTTTGCCGGTGACGGTCTCGACGACCTTTTGAAGATAAATGTACGCCGCGCCCGAATACCCAAAGCGTTCGCCGGGTTCGAAATCGAGTTTTTCGGGCCATTTTGGGGCATGCGTGATGGGCAGTCCCGATGTGTGCGAGAGTACCATGCGCGCCGTGATGCGATCCGTTCGCGCATCATCCGACGGCGGCAATTCCGGCAGATACGTGCGCACGAGCGGCACATCGAGCGCGAGTTTGCCCTCTTCGCATAGCTTCAGGACGACGTAGGCGAACGTCGGTTTCGTCAGCGACGCCGCCTGGAAGATCGTGTCCGGCGTGACCGGTTGTCCCGACTGCTTGTTCGCATATCCGAAGGCCCGGACATGCGCCAATCTGCCGTCTTCGACCAGCGCAAGCGACAGGCCCGGCAACCCGGTCCGTTCGAGCAAGCGGTGGATTTCTGTTTCGATACCGTCTACGTCGCATCCCGGCGCTTGGCCAAGCGCCGGTGACGCGCCTAACGCTGCCATCGATATCGCGCCAGCCTTCAAGACCTCTCTTCTCGAAAAGCGCATATCCCTCCGAAAAGCCCAACACGCCACGGCAATCTACGTTTCGGCCGTGGACAGTTGCCCGCGCTGTTTGTCAATAGCCCGGGCCAACAATGGAGCGTTCCGGCGAAGCATTTCCAAATCGCCGGTCTTGAGATATTCCTCATACCATTTTCGGCGTTGCCGCAGAACGCGCTCATCGTGACGCAGATGCAGCCGGTCGAGCGTGTCTTCAGCCCGTGCGCGCAGTTCCTTGGGGATTCTGTCCGTGGCAATGAGTTGAAGAGATGGCATCGTGATTTCGAACCAGCCATCCTCGATCTCGAAGGGATCCAAGACCTGCATTTGCCCAGGTTTACGATCCTGCTTACTGCTGTTGATCCATTGCGAGGCAAAACGATAATTGTTCCACTCGTATGCTTGAGACGAGTCTTCCCGGCAGTCGACATAGTGGTCGATAGTCCCAACAGGCTCGTACATCGCGCCATAACCGCAGAGGTTGCGAAACCCGTCGGCAAGCTGGGGTTTGAAGGCAGACCAGTAGTCTCGGGGGCGTTTCTCACTTGGATGTTCGCGCAACCAGATGACTCCTGGTACGCGAGCCTTCACGTCGAAATCCGACGGTTCGGGAACCGGATCGAAATGGATCACGTGACCTTCTCCGTGCTCACAACCCAACGCGGCCAAAAAGGATCGTGTCCTGGCAATACGCGCTTCAGTTCCTGGTGAATCTGTTCCCTTGTGGCCAAATCTGTCGGCAGTTGTGTGGCATCCCCGCGCATAAATGCTTCGGCGGCCTCTATGGCGCGTTCGGCTTGCTTCGAGCGTGCCTGCACCAGGCCAAATGCCTCCGACACGAGCCAACCGACTGCGTCGCCTTGTGGTACCCATTTCAGTTCGCGCACGGACACGGCATTCTCGCGGGTGTCGAAATGGAAGACCTTGTCCAAGTCGGGATTGAACTCCGGTTCCAATGAGGCCATTACGAGCGGAGAGTGAGTAGAACAGATGACTTGAATATCTTCAAAGAGATACTGATCCTTCGTGGTCCCTTTCCTCCCCAACATGTGAATTGCTCCCAAGACTGCGGGAAGAATCGCTCGTTGCCACTGCGGGTGCAGATGCGCTTCAGGCTCATCCAGGAGAATCGTGAAACGGGCCGTAGGATTGCCCCCTGACAGACACGATGCCTTCAGATGCTCGCCGTATGCCCATGCGATCAGATAAGCCAGCGCAACGATCCGCTTCATCCCTGCCGACGCAAGTGGAATGGGCACCTCTTGATAAGGAAGGCGAAGCGTTGGAACGTCCCGAACATCGTACATTGAAAGACGCGTCGGCGCACCCGGCTCGATCAGTTCCCTTTCACTGGGAGACAGCCGTCTCAGTATTTCCTTTAGCAACTGAAATTCGTGACTCTTTTTGTCTTGCCAGCTAATCCAGTCTTCGATAAGGCCGCGACAAAGGACATTGCCGTTACTTCTCAATCCGTCCCACACTACCTCCCCAGCGAAATAAAAGGCCTTTGGACGAGAAGGATCTTCGTAGTTGCTGGATTCTGATTCCGTCTTCGAGGCGTTCCGTCGGGGATCCCAAAGTGAGAATCCGCCATCAGCCCGAACATATAAAACCAAGCCTTGCTCGAAGTGTGGCGGAATGCCTGGGTGAATCCATTCCTCCTTGTCTTGGCTGAACACACTTCCGTAAACAAAATCACGTTTATCTCTCCACCGAATCTCTGCATCCCAACGCTTGCCCGATTGCGGCCATACAATTCGCTCCGACCACGTCTGCGTCAGCACCCACCATGCAACGTCCAAGACGAATGTCTTTCCAAGGCCGTTGTCGCCGGTCAACACGTTCATGCGCGGAGCAAAATCCAATCGCATCTTGGGCGCTGGCCCAACGTGTTCCAACTCGATCCAGTTTAGCATACAGACCTCCGATCGGTAACCGCGCATGTCCAGTTCAGAATATAGCACGCCGCGTGCAGCAACTCGAATCGTTGGCGAGGCACAATCATTTCAACCATCGGTCGATCCATGTGAATGCGGCTTCCTGCATTTCGGCATTGAACTCGTGCGGGACGGGCCACAGGCGCGTTTCGAGTTTGTCTTCGACGCCTTGCCCGCGCCAGGCGTTGTGCAGCTTCGCGTAACAGGTCTCGACGCCGGACACGGGAAATAGTCCGTCTTTTTCGCCGTTGTAGAACAGCATGGGTTTCGGGCACGCGATGGACGCGATATCCGGGTAATCGAGGTAGTTGCGCAAGTCCGGCAAGATCATGCTAAACGCGGATTGTCCTGTCGTCTGATTGTTGCCGTCCTGCATGAGTGTTCTTGTGTTGCACATCCAGCAGATTGCCGCGCCCGCCTTCACGATATCCGTCGCGGCCGCGAGGCTCCACGCGCGGTGCGCGCCCACCGACAGCCCTGCGCAGCCAATCCGTTCGGGATCGACTTCGGGCAGGCTTTGGAGGAACTCGGCGCAACGGAGGTCGTCCCACACGATGCGCCCGGCCCATGATACGCCGAGATGGAACATGTTCGCGGCAAGTTTCTCTTGCGACTCGTATTCGATCCCTTCCTCGCGTCCGCGGTCGCCCCAAAACAGCATGTCCGTCGCGAACACGACGTATCCGCGCTTGGCAAGCTCGTCGCCGAAGAAGCGGCCGCCGTAACATTTCCCGACCCAGTCCTCGGCGTCGTGCAGGCGCTCGTCGGACACCGCGAAGGGGCGAATCAGCTTCTCCTTGCCGATCGAGAAATGCGCGCCGTGATCGTGGAGCGCGAGGATCGCCGGGAATGGTCCTTTGCCTTTCGGCACGAGCAGATAGGCAACGACGCGCGTGTCCTGCGAGAGGTTTAGCGCAATTTTGCGCGCCTCGTACGTGCCGCGATCTTCGGACGCGAGCACGTTCGCAGCAAACGCGGCCAACGGCGGACGCGGTCCGAGATGCGCGCGGTACGTTTCGCGCGCCCGCGTGCGCCACTCGCAAAACGGCAGGTCCGCGTTTTCCCACGCGAGCGGAAACGTCAATCGCGCTACCTGCGCATCGCGGAACGCGGGCAGTTCCTTGCGCACGCCGAACGCGGCGGGCGGGTCAACGGGCAGCGCGGGCGGCCAATCCTCCGGCGGATGCGCTTCGACGCGCTCGAGCACCGCGCGCAACGCGTCGTTGGTCCAGAACAGGCGATCCGCCGGACGATGCGCGAGGTAGAACGCGAGGACTTCGGGGAAATAGACGAGCCCTTCCGGCGACGTGCCGCCCGTGCCTACCGCGCCTTCGCTGTAATCGCGCGCGGGGTCGCGGTCGGCGGGTTTCTTGTACAGGTCGTAGATGGTCTGGCCGTCCTTGAGGTTGCCGGGTTTGAACTCCCAGCCTTGCAGGCCCGACAGGATCGTGCCTGTACGCGCAAACCCGTTGACGCGCGCTTGCAGGGTCCGCTCGATGGCGTCGAGCAGGTTTGCGATTGGTTCGCCGCGCGCTTCGAGCACGCTTGCCGCCCGCGCCAACTGCGCCGCGTGTTCGAGGGCCTGATCGATGAGCACGCGCGAACTACGCGGATGCGGGTAGCGCCAGCCGCCAACGGGGTCCTGCGAGGACGCGAGGAAATCGGCAACCGCGCGAATGACCTCGCGCAGCTTGGGTTCGTCCGGCATATCGCGCAAGAGGTCCGGCAGGCCGGCAAGCGCGTAACCGATGATATACGGTTTTGCAAACGGCGCTTCGTAGCCGTGCTGGTCGTCGTCGATGAACGGACCATCCTGGACAATCGGTTGTCCGCCTTGGCTGAACAAATTGTCGTCGCCGAGCTTCGTGCGCAATTCGCGGAAAAGGCGCAACGCCTCGTCGCGATAGCTTGCGTCGCCGGTGCTGCGATACAGGTCCATGAAATCCGCCGCGTCGCCGATATTGCGGCACTCGCCTTGGTCCACATGGATGAATTGCTTCGCGTAGGCCACTTGCGCGCGCAACGCGGCGGCCATGCGTGGATCGCCGGTTTCCTCGTAGGCGGAAAGAAAACTCTGAAGCCCCTTCGTGCAGAAATGGACCGCGTTGTTTCTGCGCCACATGAAATGCGTGTCTTCGAGGTGTTCTTTCGACCCGTCCGCGTTGGCGTTGTTGTAGCGCGTGCCGCCGACGGTATCGGTATCGGCCCACCACAGCGACAGGTCGTACATGTTCGAGCACCATTGCACGGCCACGTCGCGCAACGCCGTGTCGCCCGTGCGCCGCGCTTCATCGAAGATCGCGGGCGCGTGGTTCAGGCGGTTCATTCCAAATGCGGGCGCGGGCTGGCCCTTGTTGAAGGCGGTCACGTTGCCGAAATCGTCGCCGTAGGCCATGGACGCGGCGATGGCCCTATGCGTGTAGTAGCGCAACGAATCGAGCAACGGCCATGGCGCGAGATCGAGCGGGGTGGTCGCGACGCGTATGTCGAGTTGCGGCTCGAGCAACGCGTTGAACGCGATTATGGGAGGCGCAATCCCAAACGCCGCGCGACGCCATGCGGATTCCTGCATAGGCACGTGCTCGTCTCGAGTGCAACGGAGATAGCGAACCGCATCGGCATTTGCCGTGACGTTTCCGCGACTGTAGTACGGAGCATCCGGGAACGACAATGCCCACGCGCCGTCGGTCGAAGCTAACGATAGCGGTTGCCCGTCTGCGAAGGCATGCGCCGGTTCGGGCAGCGTGACAGGGCCGCGAATATCCCAGCCGAGGTCGGGCGCGGTGGCGTCGCCCGATTCGAGCCGCTCAATGTGCGCCTGCACGACGACCGCGCCCGAAGCGTCCATGCGCACCTCGATGATGCGAGGCCACGCCGCATCCGGTTCGAGCAACCGAACCCATGCATAGTAACGGCCGCGTTCGACGATTTCGATGACCGACGCTTCGGGATTTGTCCGCGCGGGCGCAATCAGAGTTGCTTCCCAACGCGCGGCATCGGATACCAACGCTACGCGGTCGGCGGCAAGCGTGAGCGTCCATGGACCGAGCTTGACGGACGCCTCGCCCTTGTCGTCAAGCGCGCCCCCGGGCATATCCGGCTGCGGCTCGTCGACGAGGGATAACGTGAACCGTTGCGAACCGGCTGTCTTGAAGTCGAACGGAAACGTCAGCAAGGCGCGGCGAACGGACGCCGGTTTTCCCGGGTGCCGCGTCAGAATCCGAACATCGGGAATGACGCTAACGTTACCGCTTACCACGCGCAGCCAGAGATTGGATGGAAACGCGCCCGGTGCAAAAGACAGCGACACGCGGGTCGTTCGCGATCCGGCCACTGCGGCGTTCACGTCGAACGAGGGCAACGTGCCGGCCGTTCCCGCACATACGCCGGCTTCGGAAGCGGCGGGCGGCTGAAACGCGAACCGTTCGAGCCAACCAACGTCCGCGTGTACGGAAAACGAAACACCTAACGCGAAGACGCAAAGACGCAAAGACGCGAAGCAAGCGCTGCCGTGAACATGAGACGGGGGTTTTGGGAAACAGAGAATACGTGTCATGGCAATAAACCTCTTGGCGCCTCCGCGTCTTTGCGTTGAACGGTTTGATTATTGGGGAAGTCATCCTAACGATAACATCGGACCTACTCGTTTGACGGCGAACCGCGCTTTCCATGCTCAAACAATGGCACATTGTACTTGCGTCCCGGCGGCGGATGCGAGTTCACCGTACTCTTGACACTGCGCCAACGTGGGCGTAGCATGCATTCAAGCTCTTTGCTTAATGAAGAGACACAGTGGCTACCGACAAACAGGGTGCTCACTCGTAACTATGAAGAAGAATCCGCCGCAGGAAGAGTATCTGGATTGCGTAGCGCTCAAGCGCAACATTCAACGTCAAATCTCCGTTGAAACAAAGGGCATGAGCCCGCCGCAACGATTGGCATACTACCGCAAATTGGCCGAGGAAAGCCCATTTGCCGCCGTCCTGAAGCGGCGGAACCAGCGGGCGGCATCCCATTCGCCAGGCTTCAGGCTTTAGGCGACAGGCGACAGGCGACATCGCACTTCCTGAAGTCGGGTATGGGATTTTGGGGTTCTAGCTACGGCATTTCCTTCCCCAACCCCAAACCCCCAAACAATGTCCCCTGGGTTGACTGCCGTTATATCTCTGCTTATAGTGTGGGTATGAATATGTATGTGCTGAAACCAATGGCCATTTTGATGGTTGTACTCGCATTCGCCGGTTGTCAACACGGAAAGGCGAAGGTTGTGGGGGAAACCAAGACCGATCCCGCTGTCGAGGCGTTGCGCGCGAAACTTGGCGTGTCGCAACAGACATTGTTGCCGGAGTTGACCGCGCACACGCCGGGTGAATGGGGCGCGACACCGCATGGCGCTGTGCTGCTGAAATGGGCGCGCGAGGCGGATGCCGTCAAGGACATTCCCGAGACGACGTATACGTTGTACCGGCGTTTTCGGGTCGCGGGCGAACGTCCGCCTTACGAGGGTCCCTACTTCGAGAAACGCCAGTTGCTGACGCGCGCGGTCTTGAGCGCATGGGTCGAACCGACCGAGGAACGGCTCAACCGCGTCAACGATCTCCTGTGGAACATCTGCGAGGAAACTACGTGGGTGGTGCCTGCGCACGAAAAGAAGACTGCGGGAAACATCGACTTGTTCGCATCCGAAACGGCGGCCGACCTCGCGCACGTGTTGGCCTTGCTGGGCGATAAACTGAAGGACGAGGTCCGCGCCCGCGTTCGCGAGGAGGTTAACAGACGCGTCCTCGATCCCTATCTCCGTCACGCGCGCGAATACTCGTGGGGGCTTGGCCGCAACAATTGGACGGGCGTTTGCGCGGGATCGATCGGCCAGACGTTCCTGCTTATGGAAGACGACCCGGAGCGGCTCGCACAGGGGCTTACGTACGTTATCGAGCAACTGGACAATTTCATCGCGCACGCGTTCGAGGAGGACGGCGGCTGTCTCGAAGGCATCGGCTATTGGAATTACGGGCTGATTCATTTCGTCGGTTTCGCGGAGATGTTGCGCGACCGCACCAAGGGCGCCATCGACCTCATGGCCAATCCGAAACTCGGCGCGATCGCACGTTACCCGCTCGTAGCGTATCTCGGCAACGGCCTGTATGCCAGTTTCGCCGATGCCCACGAACACTCGAGCGTCCGCCCGTTCCTGGCCGCGCGATTTGCAGAACGCCACGGGGCGTCCGGCCTGCTGGGCCTCGTGTCGGGCGGGACCGATTGGCGGCTGAGCACGGCGCTGCGCGACCTCGCATGGTGGAGTGGCGAAAAACCGGACGAGCCTGTTCTCGAAGACGTGTTCCTGCCTCATTCAGGCATCGCGCGATTCTCCGCACCGCCATTCGTGCTCGCGATCAAGGCCGGGCACAACGATGAACCGCACAATCACAACGATGTCGGCAGTTTCGTGCTGGCGGCGGGCGGGCAAGTCTACCTATGCGATCCGGGCGGCGGTTTGTACGACGCGAGTTACTTCGGCCCGAAACGTTATGACAACGTCTTCGCGAATTCGTACGGCCACAGCGTTCCGAGGATTGGCGGCGCGCTGCAATCGCCCGGCAAGGCGCATTGCGGGACCATCGAGCGTACCGGTGACAAGGGCGTGCGGCTACGCTTCGAGAAGGCGTACGATGTGCCTGGACTCGTCGAAGCGAGCCGGACGGCGGCGCTCGAGTCCGACGCGCTCATCTTCGAAGACCAATTTACATTCTCCGGCGACGGCAAGCCCGTCGAAGAGGTGTTCCTGACCTGGCAACGTGTCGAAGCGAGCGGCAACATCGCGCGCGTGATTACCGACGCGGGCGTGCTCGAAATCGTCGCCAGCCAAGGCACATTTACGCTCGAACGGCTCGAAGACGCCTGTAAAGCCAATCACAAATCCGAGGTCCTCACGCGCATTGCCCTGGCGCTTCCACAAGGCAGTTCCGCTGCGGTCCGCTTCGAAATGCGCTATAGGCCTCTTTAGTGCGTTTATCGGAGCGCTTGTGAATAATTCGATGGCACACAGTACCGCTGGCTTCAGCCGGTAGGAAAACAGCCACAATATCGATACCAAAGGGCACCGGCTAAAGCCAGCAGTACTCCCGCGCATTGCAGCAGATATGTGCCGACATTGCTGCTCGAAATCTGGTGACCGTAGACAAAAAATGCCAGTTCTCCGGCAAATTGTGTCGAAATTTGACACAGGGGCTTAAGCCCCGTGATTCGACATGTCAAGGCGTTTTGATGGTATAATCTATTGACGCTGAAAGGGTTAGATTGACTGACTCCACAGGATGGTCAATCTGGCACGGGTTATGCTTCCCTTGAAGCACGTAGGACCGAGTTGAATCGGGGAGAAAGAAGAGAAATATGGTTGTTCAGTGTTGTTTATGCAAGAAAGTCCGCAATGGAAAGCAATGGGTGTTGGCAGACCCCATTGAACTGGCCGATGTGCGTATCAGCCATGGTTACTGCCCGGCGTGTGCCGCGCAGGCCTTTGCGGAGATCCGGGCGCTGATAGGTGTGTCGCGCCTGACGTCGAATGTCGCGGCGTCTCCGTGAAACGACCGATAACGGAATTACCGGGCGGGCTGTTCAAGCCCGCCTTTTCGACTTTGTAGGCTAACTTGTCATCCGCCGCCGTTGACTGACCCTGCCGGAACGTTCTATGCTTCGAGAATATTCAATGGAGGGATTCACACATGAAATCCACAGGCTCGTACATCCACGTATTGATCACCGCCACGGCTCTGGCCTCATGCTCGATGGCACTCGAAGCGAACGGCGACTTGGTCGCGCAACAGGACTACGTCATGGTGTGCACGGACGCGGGTGCGGGGGCGTACGAAGCGTTTCCTGACGTCTGCCGTCTCAAAGACGGTCGCCTGTTCAGCGTTTTCTACGCCGGCTATACACACGTCTCCATGCCGAACACGGAACACCCGAAAGGCGGCGCCGTCGCGGGTTGTTTCTCGTCCGACGAAGGCAAGACATGGACCCCGGCGCAAATCGTCTACGACGGCCCCGATGACGACCGCGACCCGTCCATCGTCCAACTCGGCGACGGCCGACTCCTCTGCAACTACTTCTCGCTGAAACCGAAGGAGGGCGGCAAGTCGGCGGCGCAGCGCGCCGCCTGCTCGTGGGACGGCCTCGGGAGTTGGCTGGTCGAATCGTCCGACGCCGGCAAGACATGGTCCGAACCGCGCTGCATCAGTTCCGATTACTATTGCAGTGCGCCGATCCGTGAAATGCCCGACGGCACGCTGATTCTCGGCCTGTATCGCGAAACGGCCAACGATTCAAACGGTGCGGTCACGTTGTCCACCGACCACGGCCAGACATGGTCGAAACCGATCGATATCGACAACGGCGGCTTGAAGCTCGACGCCGAAACCGACGTCATCCGTCTCAAGGACGGGCGCTGGTACGCGGCCCAACGCACCGCGAAGGAAAGCATGCGCTATTCCATTTCCGAGGATAACGGCAAGACATGGGGCGTCTCAAAGCCGATGGGCTTTCCCGGCCATTGCCCATACCTGCACCGCACGCCGGAAGGGATTATCGTGTGCACCCATCGCATTCCGAACACGAGCCTCCATTACTCGAGCGACGAGTGCCAGACTTGGAGTCCAAATGTCGAAGTGGACAGCGTCATCGGCGCCTATCCCAGCATGGTTACGCTCAAAGACGGCAGCATCCTGATCGTCTACTACGAGGAAGGCGTCGGGTCGAGTATCCGTGCGCGCAAGTTTCGCGTCGACAAAGACGGCGTGACGTGGCTCAAATGGTAGAAGTACCATTAGGTTCCCGTAGCAGCGCCGCCAACGCGGACGCGAAGTGCCGGGCATCCGCCGTGAGAATGTAGACGATTAGCAGAAAGTGGGGGACTGTCACCGCCAGTTCCAGCAGGAATATCGACGCGCCGGTGGTCATGAACGGCACGGCGATGGACGGCGGGACAGTGGCGAGCAGGACGCCGAACGAGATACTGTGCCTGCGAATACCCAATTCCAGCCGCGCCAAGTTTGCCAACTGGATGAGATAGAAGACGATCGCCAGATCCGCGAGCGTCCACGCGGTACATTGAATCCGCGTCCAAAATATGTAATCCGACGCCGTAAACGCATGGCCCATCCACGAAATCATGGAGCGCCCCTCCGCAACGCCTTGCGCCTCATGGTTGCGCGTTCGAGCATTCGATATCCCTTGATCAAGACAATGGCCGCCCACCATTCGACGGCGACCCACACCGCGCCCGCAAGCCGCAGATAGAGGTACAGCGCGTTCCAGTAGACTTGATCGGCCTTGTTCGCCTCACGGATCGCCTGGCGCAAAGTATCCATGTCGACCGCCGCAGCCTGCCATGACGCCAAGAGTCCCGCACCTAGTAAAAGTAAAAATAGTAGAAACACGACGGCGGCTACCGAAGTTTTCCCGCGCCGCAACTGGCCCTCCACAAGCACGCACAAACGACGGTATCCGTGCCAGCCGTGGTAAACGATCAGCGTTTCGAGCAAGACCCACGTGGTGACGAACGCCGCCCAGACCACGAGGTGCGTGTGGACGCGGTCGGACAAGGTCTGAACATCGATTTCGCGCGATACGGCATATCGTCCCAGCACGATGGCCGACAGAATCGTAAACGCAACGCTCCAACAGATCGCGCGCCGCAGTTCGGTAACCGTCAAGACAAAACGCGTAGGTAACGGCACGGAATCGACGTGGCGGCGTCCGGCCAAGACGAGAAACAGGATGGCCAATTCCGCACCGATCCAGAACAATCCCGCCGACTCGACAAGCATCGCCATCCGTTGCCGCCCGTTCAGATACGCAACAATGGGCGCGGGCAAATCGCTCGCCGCGAAAAACAGGTGGATTAACGCATACATACGTTTGCACAACTCCCCGCGTATTATCCCCGTCGGCATTGTCCGCCGCAAGGCACGCGACCGGTTCGGTATCAACGTAGTGCGGCAGCGTGTTGGATTCGCCAGACCGGGGCGGTCTTCGCGTCAATCATTCCTTCAAATGCTCGATTTGCATTTCTGCAACGGCGTGAATACCATCATGGAACAATCGAGAAAGGAGTACACCGTTGCCACGAAAATACCCTCCAAAGAGTATCCCGGTTCGAGTCTTTGTACTGAAAGTAACGTTGAAAGGCAGTAAACCTTCCATTTGGCGCCGCCTTCATGTCCTGGACAACATGGAACTGGGAGATTTGCACTACGCCATTCAGATTGCCATGGGATGGCAGAACTGCCATTTGCACGAGTTCATCTTGGGCAAAAGGCATATCAGTACCATCTATCCGGAGTTGGAGGACGATCTGTACCCAATGGAGGACGAGGATCAATTCATGCTTCGGGATATTCTGACACGGAGCCGGCAAAAAATCCTTTATGTTTATGATTTTGGCGATGGGTGGCAGCACGACCTGTTGTTGGAGGAAATCGCCGCCCCCGATCGCGAAGTGAAGTATCCGGTATGTACAGACGGTAAGTCGGCATGCCCCCCGGATGACTGCGGCGGTATCGGGGGCTTTTATGACATGCTGGAGGCGCTGGAGGATAGCAAGCATCCTGAATACAAAAACTATCGCAACTGGCTGGGCGGCTCCTTTGATGTCGACGAATTCGCGCTGGATGCCGTAAACGAGGAACTGAACAACATCGGCAAGTGGCGAAAATGGGCTGAACATTAGCGCGGAGCGGGGGCGATCGCCGGTGCATTCGTTTTCGTGTCAATCGTCCCTTGAAGTGCCTCCTGGTTAACTCACGTGCAACGCCCCGCGCCAAGCTTTCGGACTTGACGGGCGACCTGTTTACGGACTATATTTGGTCATAGCGATGTTGCCGGAGTCCGACGATGAAACTATCGAGCCAGATCAAACCAATCAGCTACCTGAAGGCCCATGCCGCCGAGATCGTGCGAAATTTGGGTGAGCAGCGAGAGCCGCTGATCATCACGCAGAACGGCGAGGCCAAGGTCGTCATACAGGACATTGAGAGTTACGAGCAAGGCCAGGAAACAATGGCGCTTCTGAGAATTCTGGCTCTCGGCAACCGGCAAATCGAGGAGGGCAAAGTCGCGTCTGCGGTCGGCGTGGTCAGCCGAAGCGACGCGCGGCTGAATTCAGGCTTCAGCCTGGACACAAGAAGTGAATTGTCTGCCAATACGCCTTGAGGTGAGAAGAGCGCATGGCCTGTTACATAGTCGTTTTGAGACCAAAGAGCCCTCCCGCTTGGCTGGGCTGAAGGGGAGCCTGAAGTCCTTCAGCCGATTCTGCCCACTCACACCGCACTCATGGGCGATTGTCTCTGAACTTAAAGCCAAGGAGGTACGTGACCAACTGATCGATTTCCTGGGCTCCGGCGACCAACTGTTTGTGTTCCGGTCTGGCACAGAAGCGGCGTGGCGTAATTCCTACGGTGACAAACACAACAAATGGCTTAAGAAGAACCTGTGAGCACGATGCGCAAAGAGCCTTCTGATGAGAACTCCCTCCGCATTCGGAGGGGAAGAGTCGGTTCCGTAGATCTGTATGAGGTAAAGGACACTGAACTCGACATGTTAGAGAAAGGGCCCCCTGAAGGGCTGTATCTCAACTTCGCGATCTTCCTCCTTTCGATCGCGTTCTCTGCTCTCGCGGTCCTATGTACCACCATAACATTTAAGTATCAAATCATACAGACCGTCTTCGTTGTCGTCCTGGTCGTCGGCTTCCTCCTTGGTGCCCTCTTATTGCTCCTTTGGTTTCGCGGAAGGCAGGACATTGCGGAAGTCATACGGGAAATTCGAAATCGGATTCCGCCAGAGCCTGCCGCCGCACCGCCTACCAGTGCGACTAAAGGGATTCCTGCGGAGGAACAGCCGGTAGAACCGAAAGGCTAACAATCGCATCGACACATGCGCGTGTCATTGCTTCCGGCGTCCGTAGAGATAGCGATCAAGGTTTCTAGCCGCATCTGGGGGCGAGTCCTTGACGATTCCGGCGAATTTTAACAGGCCGACATGCGATGGCCTGTTCGGATTTTGCGCTTGGGCATCCTGGGTTTCAAGCATCAGTACGCACCGTACCCGGGCGCCTTCTGGCAACTCGGACGGTTCGTCCAACACAATGGCGCCCGCTTGAATACGGCCCCGATATGTCACGGAAATACCTCCTACGAGCTTCTCGCGTCATTATAGCACAGATTGGCGGGAAGCGTTGGGAAAACTCCGGAAAGAGGAACCGGTTTGGTGTCAACGCAGTGCGGCGATGTTGTCGATGACCGTCAATCGCGTTTCTCGCCCGCAAGCTGTCGAAAAATGCAAGGTAAAGAAAAATGGTGGAGGCGGGGGGAATCGAACCCCCGTCCGAAGGTGCTTCTTCGTGCGTATCTACATGCTTAGCCTTTCGATTAGGATTCGCCACCCACGACGTCGTCAGGCGCAGCGTCGTGGACCGCTAGGTGCACTGAGTACTCGCTTGCCGGCTATGCGCCGCGACCGGGGCGAGGCCCGCTATCGGCGCCCTATCCGCTCAGCAGGCAGTCGGCGGTAGGACGTGCAACCTATTTAGGCTGCAAGTGCCAATGGTTGGTTGGCATTTATTGAGTTCCCGGTTTTTTTACGAGGCCAACCGGGGACCTCGGCATGCAACTCACGCGTCTTTCACCCCCGTCGAAACCTTGTCGCCCCCACAGTACGCGGGGAACAGGCCTGAAACGAGGCTTGTCCTTCTATTCAAATTCGTATGCGCACTCTTGTGCGCAACAGCATTGTACCATGTTTTCGGCCAGCGAGAGAAATCGGCCTTTATCGCTTGCGAAGACCTTCCATGACTTGCTCATAGTCCGAGGCGTGAAGATGGCCTTGCAGGTACGCTGCGCGTCAAATTCAGGGGACAAAGTTCCGCATTGTCGATTGCGTGGGACGGCGATTATCTTTGCATGCCCGGCGCGAGTAGAATGTCGAACGTAAAGGCCGTATGCTTGTGGAATTGGAGAAAGTAACAATATAGCGGGGTGATGGAATGGGCTTGAGGCGTTTTCTTGTTGCGGCTTTTATTGCGTTCATTTGCGCGGCGGGATGGGCGGAGGAGGTTGTTGCTCCCGCGTCGAATGACGATGAGCCGGGCGTGAAGGAGGGCGTGCGGCCCTACGAGATGGATTGGGCAAATCGCTTGGCGCCGACGCATCCGGCGTTGGTGGATTTCGAGGATCTGGCGGGGTGGCGCGTACGGTGCGTGGGGGGGGGAAATGCGAAGTTGTATCGTTCGCGCGAGGAGAAACTCTTCGGCGAATATACGGGGAAGGTCGTCTATAGCGGGACATCGGGATCGAGTGGTTTCGTCATCGAAGCGCCTGCGCCAATCCCGATTCCGGAGCCGTTTACTGCGGTCGACCTGTGGGTGCGGGGGAACAATTGGGGCTGGATTGACCCGCCGCCGACGGCGCGGGTAGGCGTGCGCGCGTTGGTCCGCGATGCGAAGAACGAAATGTATCGGATCGACCTCGGTGTGGTGGATTTCGACTACTGGTTTCTGTTGCACGCGACGTGCGTCAGTCCCGACGGCAAGACGAAGTTCTACGAACCGATCGGCACGCCGAACGATGGCGTGATCGATTTCCCCGCGTCGTTTGTTGGGCTCGAGATCAACGGTTGTTCGAGCAAGCAACCGGCTAAACTCTTTTTCGATGCGTTGTCGTTTTACACGATGGAATATCCGCCGCTCGACTTTGCGCCGAGTCCGGCGGAACTGCCGTGGCCGACGACGCCAGACACGATTCTGCCGACGTGCAAACGGAGCGTAACAGCGCGCGTCGTCAGCGGTATCGCCACGGGTACATGGGTGGTCGAGGCGGCGGACAGCGCGGACACGATCCGCTTTGGCTACAAACCTTCCGACGGCACCTTGGGCGATGTGATGGTCGAGTCGCGCGGCCAACGGTTCGAGCCGTGTTGGAAGGGCGGAATTGCGTTCCAGGCGGGCGGTCGCGAGGTGCGGCCAGGCGAAGCAGGCGTCCAAGTCGCGCTGGTCGAGAATCGCGACGAGGGTGAGGGCTGTGTCGCGGTGTGGCGCATGACGGTGGACGGGCAAACATTCGATTACCAGTATGCGTTCCGTGTGCGCGGGAAATCGCTTGTCGTGGATGTTTCGGGCAAGACCGGTGACGCGACGCAGTTCGACATCGGTCTTGCACGCGGATTGCAGACGCCGAAGACGGTCTTCTTTCCGTATCTGACGTACGGCGACGATTGGCCGAAGACGGTTTGCTCGAATGGTTCGGAAGGGCCGCTGTTTTTGTTGTCGCTTATCGATTACTACAACTCGGACGCGTCGGAATTGTTCGGCGCGCCGCGTTTGCATGACGCCACCGCAACTGGCTATGCCGGCGGCGCGTTGTATCGACTGACGACCGCAGGCGTGCGCAATCCGTTGCGTGAACGCATCTTCGTCAACGTGAGCAGCGACGTGCACGAGATCTTGCCGAACATTCCGAATCCGGATTCGGACACGCGTGAGGTTGCGCGCGAGTACCTGTGGCGAAACATCGGCGCGCTGTTTCAGAACGAGATGTTGCTCGAGTACAAGGGCTATGGCATCGACAAGTTTATCGCGTGCCATCACGAGGTTGGCTGGCGCGAGGGCGGCGAGAGTTTTACACAGCGCGACCGGCCCGCGCCGGGCCTCGGCGACGAGAAGTTGGCCGAATACTCGGCGTTCGTGCGTGGCCTCGGCTATCGCTTCGGGACGTATACGAACTATGTGGATTTTGCGCCCGTCAATGCGAACTGGAATGAGAACGACGTCTGTCTGAATAGCGATGGTACGTGGCAGAGGGCATGGCCGCGCTGTTATGCGTTCAAACCATCGCGCGCTCCGGAGCGGGAAGCCGATTACGCCAAGCGTATCAATGAGCGCTATGGCACGACGGCGCAGTATTGCGATGTGCAGACCGCGTACACGCCGTGGGGCCGGACCGATTACGATGCGCGGACGCCGGGCGCGGGGATGTTCCGTACGCAGTTCAACGCCTTCGCGCGGCTGTTGCAAAACGAGAGCTTGGCGCACAAAGGCCCGGTCTTCAGCGAAGGCAATTACCATTGGTTCTACGCGGGGATCGTCGACGGCGACTATGCGACGATTGTCCCGTATGGGCGCGGATGGCAGATGCCGCAACTGGTCGATTTCGACCTGCTCAAGATGCATCCGAAGATGACGGATTTCGGCGTCGGCATGCCGCAGATGTATTACGGAACCGGCGGGGAGTGGACGAAAGACCGTTCGCGCCTGAGTCCTTTTTTCGACCGGTTCCATACGGCGACGGTCGCGTTCGGGCATATCGGTTTCCTGGCGGACGACTGGGGTTTCGACGGGACGTTGAAATCGTATTACCTGTTACAGGCATTGCAGCAGCGTTATGTAACGGTACATGTGAAGTCGATCCAGTACTTCGACGGCAAGGCGTTGGCGGACACGTCGGCGGCGATTGAGAGCGACGCGTACAAGCGCCAGCAGATCCGTACCGAGTACGAGAACGGTCTCGTGACGTGGTGCAACCTGAGTCTTTCCGACGACTGGAGCGTCGAGGTGAACGGCGCGACGTATATGTTGACGCCGGGTGGATTCGCGGCGTTTAATCCCGACGATATTCTTGCGTATTCGGCGACGGTGGACGGGGTACGCCACGAGTTGGTCTGGTGCCGCGATTATCTGTACCTGGATACGCGCGGCGAGTTGGTCCGGACGCCCGTCGTTACGACGCGCGGTGCGGTCGCCGTCAAACCCGACGGTGCGAATGCGTGGTGGATCATTCCCGCGACGAAATGCGAGGAGACGACCATCGCGCGGGCGTGGCTCAATGTGAGCGGCGATGTGGGTGTCAGCGCGACGGCTTGTAAGCTGGACGGATCGCCGGTCGGTCCAGCGACGGTTCTGACGGGCGTCGACGCAGTAACTGTCGTGCCCGTCGCGGACGCGTCGGTCGTAAAGTATCGCTTGACTGCCGAGGCCCCGCAGGAGGCGGCGATTACGGAATTACGGCTTGCCTCGCGAACCGTTTTGACGACGAATAGCGTTTCGGTCACGGTGACGGTCAAGATCGCCGCGGATGCAAATCCCGAACCGCTTTCGATGGCATGGTCCTGCGGACGCCCCGGCGCGGAACCGTTCAAGACGGATAAGGTGGACTTGATCCGTTCGGAAGACAAACAGAGCGCCTCGGCGACCTTCGATCTCTTTATGCCTGCGGCCGCAGCGATGCATCAGCGATGCTGGTACCGGTTCCAGCCCGCATGGCTGGGCGATGCGTCGGCGCGGTGGGCCGACATGGTTGCGCTGCCTGCATTCGACATGACGATGCCTTCGGGGACGTTCCAAGTCGAAGCGCGCAAGCCGTTTGATATGGGCGCGAACGTTCTGAGCCATCTGCCCGGCGCCGTTACGGGGACGTTTCGCTTGGAGGCCGATGGTATTCTGGAGAAACCGTTGGGCCACCAGGTTTTCGTGAAGGCGGAAGAGGTTCAGCCGCTGATATGGCGGTTGCGGCTGCCGGATCTGCCTGCGGCAGTGCGCTTGCGCATGACGGGGGGCGCGGCCGGGCATACGGTCGAATGCATCCGTTATCTGCGGACGCGTCCGACGACCTGGGTTGTTGCGGACCTGGCGCGGCTGCCGATGACGCGCGGCACGGCGTTGCGCGGCGTGGGGGAGATATCCTACGACGCGGCGTTGACGGGCGGATTGGTCGACGTCGCGCACGATATGCTGGGAGGCGAGACGCGCGACGGCGTGTTCACGCACCCGCCATATAAGACGGGGGTCGGATACGTGTATGCGACGTTCAACGCGACGCTGCCCGAAGGGCAGCCGATGTTGACGTTCGCATTGGGATTCCGTAGCGGCTCGACCACGCACGACGGTTGCGTGTTCAAGGTCCTGATCGGCGACCAGGGCAAGGAGACGGAAATCTTCAGCGAACAGTACGCCACGCTCGATGCGTGGGCGCCGCGATCCGTGGACCTGTCCGCATACGCGGGCCGCACGGTCGCGATCAAGCTCTTGGCCGATGTAGGCCCCAAAGACGACTCGTATTCCGATTGGGCGGTTTGGGGTTCGCCGCGGGTCGTGATGGCGGAGCCGGGATGGAAGGTTGAGTTGCGTGCCGAAGAAACCGGCCCGGCGTTCGGCCCTTCGCCGCAACCTCTGGCCAAACTGAAGACGGCCGAACTGGCAGCCATTCGCTCGGCGCGAATCTCGCTCGACACGGCGGGCGTCAACGGCGGGCCATACGCGTCGCCGGTCTTCTTCAACGGCGTCCAGATCGGTACGACACCCGAATCCGCCACCGATACCGAATGGCACACCGCGAATATGCCCATACCGCAGGCCGCGTTGACGACGATTCATCCGGTCAACACGCTCGTCGTCAAGAACCCTGGCGGCGACTTTATGAAGATCCGCAACATCTGCCTGCATTTCGATCTACAAGACGGACGGCAAGGCGCGTCGCTTGTCGAACTGGGACCGTACTGCACGGCAAACACATGGCCGTTTGCCGAAGGAACCAGCGTGAATCTTGGCGACGACCTGCCCGAAATTGCGCTGTGCATACCGATGAGATAAAGAACACGAAAGGTTGCTCTCAAGTTTGTCCCATACCTCCCATCCGGCGAAAGGTGCTGTCAATGACTAGCCTCGAACGATTCATCGCATGCATGGAATGCCAACCAAGCGACCGGCGTCCGAATCATGAACTCGGCGTGTGGCCGCAGACCGTCCACCGCTGGCAGACCGAAGCGCCCGGCGCGACTGACGGTTTTACTTGGGACTGGTTCGTCGACGAACCGGTGCTCGGACTCGATCGTCGCGAATACGTGAACGTCAACTACGGATTCATCCCGCATTTCGAGCCGGAGGTTATCGAGGAGACCTGCGAATACGTCACCGCGCGCAACGGGAACGGTATCGTAACCAAAGCGCTCAAAGAAGGCAGCCTCGGCGGTGCGCGCATGTGCATGGACCAATACCTCGGATTTCCCGTGAAGGAGCCGAAGGACTTCCCCGATATCAAACGCCGCCTGATCGCCGCGCTCTCGGAACGTTACCCGGCGGACTTGGACGCGCAGATCGCGCAATGGCGCACGCGCGATTTCCCGCTCGTCCTAGGACGCAACTGCGCCGCCACCGGATTCTACTGGCGCGCGCGCGAATTCATGGGCACCGAAGCGCTGTCCACCGCCTTCTACGAATACCCGGACCTCATGCACGAGATGATGGAGTTTTTCGCAGACTTTATCATCGAGACCAGCCGTCCCGTGCTCGAAAAGATTCAAGTCGAATATTTCGTGCTCAACGAAGACTTCGCGATGAAGAGCGGCCCGCTGATCGGACCGAATATCTTCCGCGAATTCATCTTCCCGCACCTCAAACGCATGATCGAATTCTTCCGCGCCCACGGAACGAAATATTTCGCGCTCGACTCGGACGGCGATCCGACCGTGCTCATCCCGCACATGATGGACGCCGGCGTCGACACCGTCTGGCCCATCGAACGCGCCTCGAACGTCAGCCCCATGCAATGGCGCAAACAATTCGGCAAATCGCTCCACCTATGGGGCGGCGTCGACAAACGCGAACTAACCAAAGGCCCCGAAGCCATCCGCAAACACCTCCGCGAACTCATCCCCCTAATCGAAGAAGGCGGCTACATCCCAACCATCGATCATACCGTTCCGCCAGACATTTCCTGGGACAACTTCAGATACTATATGGACACAAAGATGCTTCTTCTTTCCGGGAAGTTGTAGGAGCTTCTCGAAGCGTGCAGACCGTGTGCTATACTGTGGGTGGAGAAAGACTATGGACTATGTCGGCACAGTAAAGAATGGGGTGGTTGTACCGGACGGGGGTGTCAACCTTACCGAGGGCACCGTCGTACGGATCGTTGTCTTGGATGATGTCGAGCGATATCCTACGCTTGAGGAGCTATTCGAAGACGTTGCGGGGAAGGCCGTCGGGCTTCCGGAAGACTTGGCGGAAAACCATGAGTTCTATCTTCATGGGCTTCCGAAAAAGTGTTC
>CAIYET010000979.1 GCA_903925285.1 Candidatus Hydrogenedentota bacterium
AGCCTAAAGCCTAAAGCCTCCTAGCTATCGAAGGAGTTGTTCATGGCGTTTGAAGCGACGATTAGCGAGATGTTGCCGGAGTTGCGGTTGTTGCGGCGCGAGTTGCATGCACATCCGGAGATCCGGTTCGAGGAACGCTGGACTTCAGATCGGATCGCGGCGTTTCTGGATGGGATCGGTGTGCCGTATACGCGTGGGCACGCGAAGGGCACGGGGATCGTCGCGACGCTTCGCGGGCGCGGGCCGGATACGGTGGCGTTGCGGTCGGACATGGATGCGCTCGAGTTGGACGAGGTTACCGGTCTCCCTCACGCTTCGGTGGTCCCGCATCGGATGCATGCTTGCGGGCATGACGGGCATATGGCATGTCTGTGCGGCGTTGCGAAGGTGCTCGCGCTGCACAAGGACGAACTTCGAGGCAGCGTGAAGTTTATTTTTCAGCCGGCGGAGGAACGTGAGGGCGGCGGGCGACTCATGGTCGAGGAAGGGGTGCTCGACGGGGTTAAGGCGGTGTTCGCGCAGCATTCGTGGCCTGAATTTCCCGCAGGCAGTTTCGCCGTGCGCGACGGGGTGATCATGGCGAGCGCGGACTGGTTCCGTATCGACATCACCGGGAAAGGCTGCCACGGTGCGCATCCCGACGAGGGCATCGATTCGCTCGTCGTCGCGGCGCATATCACAACGGCGCTGCAAACGATCGTTAGTCGCGAGCTTGCGCCGACGGACGCGGCCGTCGTCACCGTTGGGCGCATCATCGGCGGCGTCGCGCAGAATATCATCCCAGAGACGGCATTTCTCGAAGGGACGTTCCGCGCGTTCAAAGCGTCCGTGCGCAACACCATTCAGCGCGCCATCGAACGTATCGCGACGGGCGTAGCGTCGGCGTTCCGCGCTCAGGCGCGTGCGACGTTCGGCGATTCGTATCCCGTGCTCGTGAACGACCGCGCGATGACCGATCTCGCGCGTACGGCGATACGCGCGATGCTGGGACCGGACGCCTTGATCGAGGCGGATCGTCCGTCCATGGGCGCCGAGGATTTCGCCTACTACCTGCAACGCGTGCCCGGCGCGATGATCTGGCTCGGCGTGGGACGTCCCGGCCACTCGAACGCACCGTTGCACAGTCCGCATTTCGATTTCAACGACGACGCCATCGAACCCGCCATTCGCGTCTTTTCCGACATCGTCGTGCGCGCATTGCAGGGGTAAGGGGTGTACTTCAGGGACCAGGTTTGAATCGGAGTTCCTCGCGCTGTATCGGTCTCGCCTCTATATATTACTGACGTGGCCTCGGAACTTGATTACAACCTGTTCACATGCTATATTTCGCTTCACGGGTGCTTGTGCGGTCGTACCATTCCAAATTCGCAGGGCTCGTGCGCGGCGAGTCTCTCTCGCAAAAAGCATGGCGGGTGTATTCCCATGGCGAAAGCCATGCATCGAGAGGTGCGTCGCGATGGGAAACGTGTGCCCAACAAGGGCGCCAACAACTAGGCGAGCCGCGCGCGGATTGCGCCCGGCAAGTAACGGAGGATGACGCAGTATGGCTAGTGACAGCAACAAGATGAAATCGCTCATGACGGAGACCCGTACCTTTGCTCCCCCCGCAGACTTTGCAGCAAAGGCGAACATCAAGTCATTCGAGCAGTATCAGAAGATGTACGACCAGTCGATCAACGACCCGGACACTTTCTGGATCGAACAGGCCAAAAACTTGGACTGGGTCAAGCCACCGACCAAGAGCCTCGAGTACACGTGGAATACCGAGGGCCGCATCATCCAGCACACGTGGTTCGACGACGGCATACTGAATGTCTCGTACAACTGCCTGGACCGACACCTCAACGGGCCGGATGCGAAGAAGGCGGCGCTGATATGGCAGGGCGAGCCGGAAGAAGACAGCAAAACGTTGACGTATGAAGAACTGCACCGCGAGGTCTGCAAGTTCGCCAACATCATGAAGTCGCTGGGCGTCAAGAAGGGCGACCGCGTTTGCATCTATATGCCGATGATCCTCGAATTGCCGATCGTCATGCTGGCCTGCACGCGCATCGGCGCGATTCACTCGATCGTGTTCGGCGGTTTCAGTGCCGACTCACTCAAAGACCGCATCAACGATTCGCAGTGCAAGATCCTCGTGACGAGTAATGTTTCGTTGCGCTCCGGGAAGAACATCCCGTTGAAGGGAATCTCCGATGAAGCGCTCAAGAACACGCCAAGCATCGAGAAAGTCATCGTTTTCAAGCGCAATGACGCGCCGGTCAATATGGTCGAAGGCCGCGACCTGTGGGCCGAAGAACTGATGGCGAAGGCAAGTGCGGATTGTCCGCCCGAACCCATGGCCGCCGAAGACCCGCTGTTCATCCTGTACACCTCCGGTTCGACGGGCAAGCCCAAGGGCGTCGTTCACACGACCGCCGGCTATCTGCTGCACGCGGCGCTGACCCACAAGTACCTCTTCGACATTCAGCCGAATGACGTTTACTGGTGCACGGCCGATATCGGCTGGGTCACGGGCCACAGCTACATCGTGTACGGACCGCTGGCCAACGGCGCGACATCGCTCGTGTTCGAAGGCGTGCCGACGTATCCGGACGCCGGGCGTTTCTGGCAGGTCTGCGAGAAGTACAAGGTTTCGATTTTCTACACCGCGCCGACCGCCATCCGCTCGCTCATCGTAAAGGGCGCCGAATATCCCCAGAAGTACGATCTCAGTTCACTGCGTTTGCTAGGCTCCGTCGGCGAGCCGATCAACCCCGAAGTCTGGATGTGGTACTACGAGCACATCGGCGGCAACCGTTGCCCGATCGTCGACACGTGGTGGCAGACCGAGACAGGCGGCATCCTCATCTCGCCGTTCCCCGGCGCCATTACGCTTAAGCCAGGTAGCGCCACGCGTCCGTTCTTCGGCGTAGCGGCGGTGGTCCTGCGCGACGATGGCAGCCAAGCCGATGAGAACGAAGGCGGCAAGCTGTGCATCACGAAGCCGTGGCCGGGCATGATGCGCACGATGTGGGGCGATCACGACCGCTTCGTCGAAACCTATTTCACGATGTACAAGGACCTCTATTTCACCGGTGACGGCGCCCGTAAAGACCAAGACGGCGACTTCTGGCTCATGGGCCGTATCGACGACGTCGTCAACGTCTCCGGACACCGTATCGGCACCGCCGAAGTCGAAAGCGCGCTCGTCAGCCACCCGAAGGTGGCCGAAGCCGCCGTGGCGCCGATGCCGCACGACATCAAGGGCCAGGGCCTGTACGCATTCGTGACGCTCGTGGGCGGCACCGAGGAAACTGCGGAATTGCGCAAGGAATTGCTCATGCACGTCCGCAAGGAAATCGGTCCAATCGCCGTGCCGGACGTCATCCAGTTCGCACCGGCGCTGCCCAAGACGCGCTCGGGCAAGATCATGCGCCGCATCCTGCGCAAAATCGCCGAGAACGCAACCGGCGAGATTGGCGACACCTCGACACTGGCCGACCCGCACGTGGTCGAAGCGCTCGTGGCGGCCCACGACAAAATGCAGGCGAAATAAGGGCACATAAGGAACATTCAACTATGATGGGCCGGGCGAACCGTGGTGGATCGCCCGGCCTGTCGGTTTCTCGGGAGGAACAATAATGTCGGATCAACCTACCATGAATCGCTGGATCGTCGTCGCTGGCGCAATCCTCATTCAACTCTGCCTGGGCGCCATCTACGCGTGGAGCGTGTTTACAAAACCGCTCATCGCGCTGGACGGCGGCTACGCATTTACCAACACACAGACGCAAATCATCTTCTCGGCCGGCCTAGCCGTATTCGCGGTCGTGATGGTCCTCGCCGGACGCCTCCAAGCCAAGACGGGTCCGCGCCCGATTGCCATGATTGGCGGAATCGTGCTCGGCATCGGCTACATGCTCGGTGGTTTCTTCGGCAACACCTTCATCGCGCAACTTATCTGCATCGGCGTCATCGGCGGCGCGGGCATCGGCCTCGGCTATGTCGTGCCGATAGCCGTCGGCGTGAAGTGGTTCCCAGACAAGAAGGGGCTTATCACGGGCCTGTCCGTCGCGGGATTCGGATTCGGCGCGACCCTGTGGGTCAAACTCGCCGGCGGATTCAAGAGCATCCTCTGGCTCGTTCCCCTCGATTACCCCGGTCTGCTCAAGACCTTCCACCTGTTCGGACTGCCAAGCGTGCAAAGCGTCTTCTTCCTGTACGGCATCGTGTTTCTGGTCTGCGTCGTGCTCGGCAGCCTCGTCATGCTCAATCCGCCTGCAGGCTACAAGCCCAAAGGCTGGACGCCCCCGCCTGCGACATCAGCAGCCTCCGGCGCCTTCGATATGACCAGCGGCCAGATGCTCGGCACGCCGCAGTTTTACCTCCTGTGGCTCACTTTCATGGGTTCGGCCATGGCCGGTCTCATGGTGATTGGCTGCATCTCGCTGTTCGGCAGCGACGCGCTACTCGCATCGAAGGCCGCCACCAAGGAGCAGGTCGTCGCCATCACCGGCACCGCCATGGCGTTGTTGGCCATCTTCAACGGCCTCGGCCGCATCGTATGGGGCATGGTTTCGGACAAGATCGGACGCAAACCGGCGATTTTCATCATGTGCATTCTTCAAGGCGCGATCATGCTGCTCTTCTTCAAGATCGGCGGCAGCACGATGGGCCTGATCGTCGGCGCATGCATCATCGGCTTCAACTTCGGCGGCAACTTCGCATTGTTCCCGGCGGCAACGGCCGATTTCTTCGGTAACAAGAACGTCGGCTTGAACTACGGCTGGGTGTTCCTCGCCTACGGCGTCGCCGGTATCTGCGGCCCATTCATCGCCGGCCACTTCACCGACGCCGCCAAAGCAGCAGCCGCCGCAGCGTCATCGCCCGAACTGGCCCTCGCCGCCAAACTCGCCGCATGGAAAATGCCCATGCTTATCGCGGCCGCAGGCTGCTTCGCGGGTGCGGTCCTTTCCGCCCTAGTTCAGCCCCCAAAGGCTAAAGCCTAATCGCATCGCGAATATCGAGGGGAGGTATGCCAAGCGCATCCTCCCCTCTTCTGTTTTCATTCGTTCATTTGACGTTCGGGGTATGCACGCGATAGGCTTTCCGTATTATTGCGCAATGAAGAGCTTAAGGAGATATTGAGATGCGTAGCGATCAAATCAAGTTGGGAATCGACCGGATGCCGAACCGGGCCTTGTTGCATGCCACGGGCGTGACGCGTGCACAGTTGGGCAAGCCGTTTATTGGGCTGTGTTCGAGTTTCACGGATTTGATCCCAGGGCACATCGGCATGCGCGCGCTCGAACGCAAGATCGAGTGGGGCGTGTGCGCGGGCGGCGGCGTACCGTTTTTGTTCGGCGTGCCGGGGATTTGCGACGGGATCGCGATGGGGCATTCGGGTATGCATTACTCGTTGCCGTCGCGCGAGTTGATCGCGGATATGATCGAGACGATCGCGCAGGCGCATCAGTTGGACGGGCTGGTACTGCTAACGAATTGCGACAAGATTACGCCGGGGATGTTGATGGCGGTATGCCGACTGGATATCCCGGCAATCGTCGTCACGGCGGGTCCGATGCACAGCGGGCGTTATTCCGGGCGTAGGCTGGATCTCGTGCGCGATACGTTCGAGGCGGTCGGCCTGTGGCAGTCGGGCCAGTTGAGTGAGCAAGACGCAAGTTGTATGGAACTCGAGGCGTGTCCCGGCGAGGGGGCGTGCCAGGGCCTGTACACCGCGAACACGATGGCGTGCCTGACGGAGGCCATGGGCATGAGTCTGCCGGGCACGGGCACGGCGTTGGCGGGCAGCGCCAAGAAGATGCGGCTGGCGCAAGCGGCGGGCGAACGGGTCGTGGACCTCGTACGGCAGGGCGTTACGACGCGGCAAATCGTTACGAAGAGTGCCCTCGAAAACGCCGTGCGCGTCGACCTTGCGCTCGGCGGCTCGACGAATACGACGCTGCACATCCCGGCCATCGCGCATGCCGCCGAGGTCGACGTGACTATCGACGCATTCGACCGGTTGAGCCGCGAGGTGCCGCAGTTGATCTCGTTGCGGCCTTCGGGCGAGTTCATGATGGAAGATTTCGAGTGGGCGGGCGGCATGCCGGGCATGTTGAAGGCGCTCGAACCGCGTCTTGCGAAGGACTGCATGACCGTTTGCGGATCGACCATAGGCGAACTGTGCGCGGCGTGCGAACCGGGCGATTCGCGCGTCATTCACGGCCTCGACAATCCCGTCGCGGCGGAAGGCGGGATCGCCATACTCAAGGGGACGTTCGCGCCGGAAGGCGCCGTCGTCAAGCAGGGCGCCGTCAGCGACGCAATGAAGCAGTTTACTGGTACTGCGTGCGTGTTCGACGGCGAAGACGCTGCGATGGATTATCTCAAGGCGGGCAAGGTCGTTCCGGGCGACATCCTGATCGTGCGCTACGAAGGTCCGAAGGGCGGACCGGGCATGCGCGAATCGCTCGCGTTGACCGCAGCGGTCGCGGGCTGCGGCCTGGGCGACAAGATCGCCATCCTAACGGACGGACGCTTCTCGGGCGGTACGCGCAACCTCAGTATCGGCCACGTCTCGCCGGAAGCGGCGGACGGCGGTCCGATTGCGCTCGTGCGCGACGGCGACCAAATCAAGATTGACGTTCCCGCGCGCGTGTTGGACCTGCTGGTCGCCCCGGCGGAACTCGCGCGACGAAAAGGCGAATGGAAACGTCCCGCGCCGAAGTTCACGCGTGGCTGGCTCGCACGCTACGAGCGGCTGGTCCAGAGCGCGGCCAAGGGCGCGGTGCTTGAACCCCCGCAGACTTAGCGACTGTTGTCGGTCTTGCCCGCGTTTTCGTGGAAATGCTCTCGTGCGAGTTGCAGCAGGACTTCAAGGGTCTCAATGAGAGTCGCATCGTTGACTCGAGCGAAACGTCCGATCTTCTCCATGGCTTGCCCGGATGAATAGTTGCTGACCCAGAGATACTCGGCAAGCATCGCGCGTGTCTTCTCCAAGATGACTGGACTGAAGGACTGGTCGAGACAGATCTGTTTTGCGGCGTCGGCGACAGGGCCCGAATGATTCTTCGGCCCGAATAGGAGGCTAATTTCGTGTGCGGCCCTGATGCTTGCGGCGTCGCCGCGCAGCAGCAGGCGCCCTTGAAGCGCGCCAATGTATTGCAGCACTTCTTCGACTTTCCACTGGCGCAGCCACATGGTTTCGACGATCTCGCGGCGGAACGATTCCGGCACGACATCGTTGAACGGCGTGCGGCGATAGAGCAGTTCGAGTTCGCGGACGGCGTCCAGGGCGGCGCTCACGTTGGCTTTTCCCAAACCGAAGCGTTCGAGCGCCTGCTCCATCTGGAGATGGGCAGTGCCTTCGTCGCAATTGATCAGGAACATCAATTCGGCGCACCGCCCGCGGTCTTTGCGCGTGGGCCAGATCGAGGGCTGCTTGAGTCGGCGATAGATGACGGCGATTTCCAACAATGCAGTAATGCCGCTTAGGGCCGTGGCCGGCACAAGAGCCAAGCGCAAAAAAACCTCGGAAAGGGCTTGTTTGAAGTCGTCGACGGACCAACGCCGTAACCACATGGTAACGGTAATGTCGAGTTTGAGTTCTTCGGAGAGTTCCTCGGAAAGGCGCAGATAGCGGCGCATGAGGCAAACTTCGAGCAGGACGTTCAATGCCTCGTCGCGGCCCTTAAGCTGGCACTGTTCCTGGATGCGCTCGATCTGATCTTCAGTTCCCTCGTCGGACCATTCCGTGATCCGGCGGACTTCGGCCATCTTGTCCGCAGCCTGCGCGGCCTCGGTATGAATACGCTCCCAACTGATAGCTGTGTCGGCCACAAAGTTTGTCCTTGCTTCAAGTCGCTTCTTTACACACGTGTTTCACCACAGCAAGTATACCTTGAATCACGTCTTGCGTACATTCCCGTCGCCTGCGTTCAGTCGCAGTGAAAGACCTCTTCCATGTCCGCCCACCATTCGCCCTCGTGGCGCGTTGCCAAGGGCGATTGGCACGGCTTGCAGACGTCCCACCAGCGCTGCGTCGTCGGGTCGGCGGCCATCTTCGCCATGTCCGCGGCCAAATCCGAACCGGTGTATTCGAAATAGCTGAACAGGAAGTCGTCTTTCAGGTAGATCGAATAATTCGCGATATTGCAGTCCGCGATCATACCGAGCACGTCCGGCCAGACCGCCGCATGCAGGCGTTTGTACTCCTCGATCTTCTCCGGGACCACCTTGATAACCATGCCGTATCGTTTCATTCATATCTCCCTATCTAATTCATTGGTACGTCATATTCATCGAGATGTAACGGATAGACGCCATACTTGCGTATAAGTTCAACCATATAATCGTAGCTGGCCGGGTCCACATTGTCGGGCACCGAATGATCGGATTGGACGATGTAACCGCCGCCTTTGGCTGCGTTCAGTTTCGTCAGCACCTCGCGGCGAATGGCCTCGCGGTCATTCGTCGCAAGCACGCGCACGTCGATATTGCCGTTGAAGGCCCAGCGTTGGCCGAATCGCCGCTTGAGGTCCACGACGTCCAACCCGGCCTTCGCTTCCAGCGGATTGTACGCATCCACGCCCGCCGCGATCAGGTCGTCGAAGACGGCGGACGCGTTGCCGCACCCATGGTAGATGGTCTTTAGTCCAGCCTTATGTACCACGTCGCACAGGCGCGCCACTTGCGGCATGTAGGCCGAGCGCCAGAAATCCGGCGAGAAGAACATGCCCCGGTCATACGCGATATCGCCCCAGATATACAGACCGCTGAGCTTCCCATTCGCGGCCTCGATCTGGCTCTCCGCGATGCCCACCATGAAGTCGCCCAGCCGTTCCGCGAATGCGGCTACACGCCCAGGATCCTCGCCGATCTTGAGCAACACGTTCTCCGTGCCGATCATCCGCCAGATCATCTCGTGCGGTTCACAAAGCCCGCCGAACACGCAGAAGTCGTCTGCGCACGCGTTGACGCGGTCGGCGAACGACGGCAAACCGAGATTCAGCGCGTCGCCGACGCCGTTGAGTTGGTCGTCGAGCGCCACGACGTAACGGCGCGGATCGCGCGGGTCGTCGAATCGAAACGCCTCCATCTGTTCATACGTTTTCGTCTCGAAATCCAGGAACGACGGCATCGGACACGTGTCGCGCAATTCGATGGTTGCGCCGAAGCCGGTTTTGACCACCTTGCGCGAAGCCGTTTCCTCGACGACTTGAATGCCCGTCAAGTGCGGGTCCATGTTCGGATTGACGACGATGAGGTCCAAGTCCCAGTAAGCGTACGGATTAAATGCGCCGCCCCCCGCCAACTCCTCGCGTGCCCGCCGCACGAATTGCGTCCAGAAGAACTCGCCGATCGGCACGCGGTCCGGTTCGCGCCCTTCGAGCGCCGCCAACACCCGCCGCCGTTTCGCATCGCCATCGCCCATGACACTCTCCCTTCCAACGTGGGCTTTGCCCACAACCCAGTATACCGGCAGCTTCGTCTACTGCGCGAACATGGACCGATACTCAAAATGCCCCGTCGAAAAAGTACACGATGACGCGGAATGGCCGGGGATTGACCATGGCGCTCGACGCACTCTTAACCGCTTCAGGACATCGCCGCCTACCATTCCTCGGGGCGTGGGCTTCGGTCGGCGAAGGTCAAGGCTTCCTGCATGTAAATCTCGGCCGTCATTTCGCCGAGGCACGTTTGCGAGATGTATTCGTAACGCTCGAAACTTTGCCAGTCCACCTTGCAGGGCATGTAGCCGAACGCGTCGTTGGTCAGGCCGAAGAGCAGGTTGTTCTTGCCGTGCATCTTACGCTTGAGGTAGTAGCCTACGTTCGGCAACGCCTCGCCGGGGATCGTCAGGATCTGCGCGTTGCCGATATTGACCAGATTGATTTGCGTCGTGATGGTTTTGTCCGCGTTGGCCTTGTAGCCGAGCGGCGAATTGGCGAGGATCGCCAGCAGCAGTTCCGAGTCGATCGGCAGGCGCAAGGGCATGGCCGCGCATAGAAGCTTCGGGGCGTCGTGCGACGTGGCGGTGGCGGCGATGCGCAACGCTTCGTCGGCCATCAACTGCCCGATGCGTATGCACTCGTCCCACGTCTGGATATCGCCGTTCGGGCCTCGGCAATCGGCCGTGACCATGCCGCCTTGCGCGCTGTTCATGAAGAGGCCCATCCCGCCGCCCTTTTCCTGAATGCGGTCGTACAACGGGCCGCACAGATCCGGCGAGAGGATTCCCTGGTCCGCGCCTATGACTTCGGGATGCGTCGCGTAGTTGACAAGCGTCGCGATAACCTTGTCCTTGGCCGCAACCTGGATCACGCTCATGCGCGGGTCGTACAGTTGCGGGGCGTAATAGTTGTACGCGATTCTGCCATGCGCCTCGTCCGTGGCGATCCGGATCGTGGCGGGTTGCAGGTTGGCCACGGCTTCATTGATGGTTTCTGCGGCCTTGTTGCACACGGAGTCGATGTATTTCAGATCCGCGTGGCATGTGCCGCTCTCGTCCACGAACCCGTAGAGGTCTGGCGCGCTGTGCGCATGCGTGGCGCCGATGATCACGTTCTCGGGCGGCACGTCCTTGACCTGCGCACGGACGTGCGCGGAAAGCACGCCGGGGAAGCCAAGGAAATCCGTGCCAACGATCGCTACGCGGGTACCGTCTTGCTCGAGCACCAACGCGCGGACCGTCAACTCGCCGAGCTTCTTCGTGGCGGGAGACGTGCCGCCCGCGCCGCCCGTGACCGGCAGCAACGGGTCGGGCGTGACCACGCGAAATGCCGCGCCCGCGCGAAACTCCGCGAGGGCAGGCGTCGAATACGCCACGACCGCGATTCCTGCGGCGAGAACGAGCAATAGAACGAACATTTGCGATTCCTTGGCGTTCAACATGATTCTCTCCACTTTTCGGCGCATCGATTTACGCCGGTTTACTTGTTCAATTCATCCAGCTTGGCGCGTACGAGATTGCAGATTTCCTTGAGGCGTTTCTGGGATTCGGCTTCGCAGCGCATGACGAGCACCGGCGACGTATTCGATGCGCGCAACAGGCCCCAGCCGTCTGGGAACTCGATCCGCGCGCCGTCGATGGTATTGACGTTGTAGCCCTTATCCTGGAAATATTCCGTCGCCTGAGCGATGATCGCGAACTTGCGCGACTCTTCGGTCTTGATGCGGATTTCCTCGGTGACGAAGGTTTTCGGGACATCGGCGAGATGCTCTTGCAGCGTTTTTTTGCCTGACGCGAGAAATTCGAGGAGGCGCGCGCCCGAGTAGATCGCGTCATCGAAACCGTACCACCGGTGTTTGAAAAACATGTGGCCGCTCATTTCGCCGGCGAGTTGCGCGTGGTACTGTTTCATCGCCGCCTTGATCAGCGAATGGCCCGTCTTCCACATGACGGGGTTGCCGCCGTGTTTGGCAATATCGTCGTACAACGTGCGCGAACACTTCACCTCGCCGATGACGGTCGCGCCGGACTTCACGCGCAGGACTGATCGCGCGAACAAGATCAGCAGTTTGTCGCCCCACAAGATATTGCCTTCGTTGTCGACGCCGCCGATACGATCCGCGTCGCCGTCATACGCGATACCGCAATCGGCCTTCGTGCGTTTCACAGTCGCGATGAGTTTTTTGAGGCTTGCGGGCAGCGTCGGGTCCGGGTGATGATTCGGGAAGTTGCCGTCCACGTCGCAGTACAACGGAATGACCTCGCAACCGAGCTTCTCGTACAACGGCACGCCGATCGGTCCGCCGACACCGTTGCCCGCATCGAGTACGACCTTGAGTTTGCGTTTGATGTCGATGTTCGCGACGACCTTTGCGATGTACTTCGGCACGAGGTCCATGCGCGTGATGGTGACGGGCTTGCGCGTCGTCGCGAACCCGCCTTTGACGGCGATTGCGCCGAGCTTCTGGATTTCCTTGCCGTGGATTGTCGTGTTGCCGATGGCCACCTTCATGCCGTTGTATTCTTTCGGATTGTGGCTGCCGGTGATCATGATGCCGCCGTCGACAGGGAGGTTGAACAGTCCAAAATAGAGCAGCGGCGTCGGCACTTCGCCGAGGTCGATGACGTTCACGCCGCACGACGTAATCCCGTCGATGGCCGCCTGCGAAAACGCCTTGGAACTCAAACGCCCGTCGCGCGCGATGCAGACCGTGTTGTGTTTTTTGTGGCCGCGCAACATAACCGTAAGTGCTTGGCCGACGCGTTCGACTATGTTTTCAGTAAGGTCGATGCCCGCGATGCCGCGGATGTCATATTCTCGAAAGATTTGTGGGTTGATCTGCATGTCGGTTCTCCTTCACGGCGTCGCCGTCCATCGTGCGCGGGCGCACGACCTTTATGCGACGCGTTGTTCTACGGTTAACACCAATCGCCGGAGGATGTCTTCGGCGAAATCCGCCACGCGGACGATGGCGGGATAGTCCACGCCCACGAGTCTGTCGTACGCCTCCAGTTCGCCGACGCCTGTCACGCTAATCGACTGGTAGCCGCGCGCCAGCGCGATTAAACTATCCCAAGAGGCCGTGCGTATGCAACGCGGCGCGGCGTCGTGAGCGGAGGCGGCCTGTTCCGCCGCGTGAACGAGGTCGCATCCGCAACGGTGTGAAACCAGCATTCCTTCGCGGACGGTGTAGCAGGGCGCGCCGTTGCCGACTTGGTCGAGGTTGATATAGTAGGTCGTGGCGCGGTCGAACCCATGCGTGTCGACGAACTGTCGTGCGCCGCTCATCCAGATATGGTTCGCGCCCGTCGCGACGAGATGGATGTCGGCAGTCTCGACGGGTGATTGAGCGAGGCGTTCCGCCAGAGACAGGAGCGCCGCGACGCCTGACGCGTTGTCGTTGGCGCCGCGTGTGGGTTCGCCGAGCCATTGGTTGATGGAAACGGCGGCCGCCGCCGCCAGTAACAAACATGTGGCGGTCCATCGCGCGTACGGTTCATACGATTCGGACGATGGACCGCCGTGAAGTGTCTCGACGGCGCAACTGGCGATGATGACCAGCATGCACACGAGAAGGAGCCGGTGCAGCCACGGCAGCCAGCGCGCGAGTGCCGGACGCATTAGGCCGCCCTTGATGCCGGAATCGAGGTGGGCCGTCACGACGACCGTACAGCGCGGACGCGGCGCGAGAAATCGGGCAACGACGTTTTGTGTCTCGAATTGCGGCACGAACCGGCTTATGACGCGGTAACCTGCGAATTCGGCCAGGTAGACCAGAAATACGCCCGCACCATAGAACAGTGCGATCTGCGGCCACCAGATCGCAACCAGCGACACGATGATAAACTCGGCATAGTACGACGCGAAAAGCATGGACGGATTGTCGATACTGTAGAAGTCGTCCATCTCGACCGTCTGTGCGAGCGTCTTGAGGCGTGCATGAATGTACTCGGCTGCGGCGCGTTCCATGGACGTGTTCGGCAGCCGGTGATGCAAACGCCCGGCGAGCGCCTGCATGTCCGCCTGGATTCGCGCTGTGCGCGACGCCGGATTGTCCGTGTTATTCAATCCACGGCCCCGGTGGCCGGGTCGTAGCGCCAGGACCGGTCCGCGTAAGGGTGTTGGGGAATGTGGTCCATGATGTGTTCGGTGACGATCTCGTCGAGCGACGCAGGCGCGTGGTGGAATCTCTCTTGAAAGCCCTCGATGGCTTCTCTGAGGTAGTTACGAAGGCGTTTCGTGTGTTCGTCCAGCACGGTGGTGTTTCGAGCGTGACCGGTCGCGTCGATGAAAAACCGTCCGCCGAGCGGATCCGCAGGCGAGTTGGCCAGATCGCCGCTTGCGACCAGATCCTCGATCGTCTTGGGCGGCTGGCCGTACCGCAGTCGATACGCTTGTATAGTTTTATCTAATTGCGTGCATGTGATGCGCAGGTCCAATTCGGTCAACTTCCGCTCGGCGAGTTCCCTCATGAAGGCGTCGCCGCTGTTGCGCGTATGCTGCCACATCGATCGTTCGACATCGAACAGATTGTGTTTCCCCTGAAGGACCTGTGCGACTTCGAGCACGAAGGGCGGCGCGTGGCCCGTTTCGACGGCCATGCCGAGGTACTTGGCGGCCTGGACGGACGAATCGGGTTGCTCGCGCCGGTTGATGAGATAGGTCATGGCTATTTCATAGGGCAACTCGTAGGCAAACGGGTTGTTTACCATGCCGCGCTGCAAGAGTTCGATGCTCGCGTTATCGTCGGCCTTCAGCGAGGAAAGGAATATGGAAAGATAACGATAGACCGCGACATTGTAGGGATCGAGCCGCGCGATCATGTTCGCCATGTGGTTGAGCCAAGTCAACTGCTGGTTCGAGTGGAATTGTTCGGCGGTGTACTGCACGCATTTCAACCATAGGAAGTCGGCGACGATGCTATCCATGCCTGCGCAGAAATGGTTGAGCAATTTTTCGTTGGGCAGATAGAGCAATTGTTGGCTTCGGGCGCGCGCGCGCATGGCATCGAGGTGGCGTTGGACGCCAATGGTGCAGGTAAACCCCAGCACGACGGCCAGTATGGCGATGAGAATCCTTCGCGCCCGCATCGTGGCTACACGTCCTTTCCTTCGAAGGCCAGCATGGCGAGCACAAGCACCATGCTCGAGTATGCCGCGCCGTAGACCAGCGTCCACAGGCAATAGAGCGTGGATACGGCTACATCGTTGGCGGCTTCGGAGCGAATGTTGAAGTGTTCGAGGTTCGGCACGATGTAGTAGATGGCCTCGAGGATGGGCCGTGCCGCGCTTTCCTGGAGCGTTCCAGGGAGATCGGTGAGAATGCCCGTCGCGTGGCCGAACAGGAAACAACTCAAGACGATGAACGCGCCGAGGATAGGCGTGGTAAGCGACGACATGAGTATGGCGAACGCCGTCAGCAGCAGCAATTCGGCATAGATGAGCGTGGCCGCCCAGTAGAAGGAAGCCGTCACTCCGCCGCCGAGCGCGAGGATGTACGCGGTCGCGACGCCTGCCATGACGAGCGTTACAAAGAGCAGCAGTGCCGCCATGCCCAGGTATTTCCCGATAACGAATTCGTAGCGTCGAATCGGGCGCGAGATAATCGTGTAGAGCGTGCGCTTGTCGATTTCTTTGTAGACCAGATTCGTGCCGACGAAGATGGCGATGAGCACGCCGAATATCTGAATCGTCGCAAGCGAAATGTCCTTCATGATCTTGATGTCCTGGCCAACGCTGATCCATCCGAGGGCCTTCGATCCCAAAATGGACGCGCCCGCCAGAAACAGAAGCACGTAAAGGACCTTGTCGCGCACGGCTTCGCGGAATGTGTTGTGGGCAATGGCGTAGACTCGCATGCTAGTTCTCCTGCCTTTGCACGAAATACTCTTCGAGCGATTCGCTTACCGGATTGAACTCGACCAGATGGCCGCCCGCCTCGTGAATGCGTTTGACCAACGCATTCGCAGCGTCCAGATCGGGCGCGTGAAAATGGATGCCGGCCTTCGACACGCGTACGGGCTGCGCTTCGACGCGAACCGGTCCGTCGGCGATTACCTCGACATAGCGGATATGTTGCGCCAAGAGTTCGTCCAGACGGCCGCAGGCTTTGAGCCGGCCTTTCACAAGAATACCGACGCGGTCGCAGACTTGTTCGACGTCGCTCAGGACATGGGAACTGAAGAAAACCGTCTTCTTTTCGTCGCGCAAGCGGAGGATCAACTCGCGCGTCGCCCGGCGCCCCATCGGATCAAGCCCGCTCATGGGTTCGTCGAGGATAAGCACCTGCGGGTCGCCCACAAGCGCCACGGCGAACGCAAGACGCTGCCGCATGCCTTTCGAGAACTCGCGGACGCGCTGATGGGCGATATCGCGCAGTTCGAGGAGTTCGGACAGCTTGTCCCATTCGCGGCGGCGGCCGGTCGCGTCGAGACTATGCAGCCGCCCGTAGAAATCGAGCGTTTCGATAGGCGTCAGATACTCATAATAATAGGGGTTCTCGGGCAGGTATCCGATCGCTCGCCGCGACTCCGGATCGCGTGCGTTGCGGCCCAGGATTTCGACCTCGCCGGCCGTTGGGAAAATCAGGCCGCAAATCAGCTTGATGGCGGTAGTCTTGCCGGCGCCGTTTCGTCCGATGAATCCGAACACTTCGTTTTCGCCGACCTTCAAATCGAGATGGTCGAGCGAAGGTACAGCCTTCTTGCCCAGTTGGCGCGCGTAGATCTTAGTAAGCCCTCTAGCGGCAATCGCGTTCATGGCCCAACTCCTCGCTAGCCTTCGGTCTTCGGCCTTGAATCAGACAGCAATTCCATTCTAATACGCGACACGTGGCTTGGTCCGCCCGCGAGCACCGTCATGCGGAACCGTTCGTGTTCGACCACCTGTCCCTGCGTCGGGATACAGCCGGCGAGGTGCATAAGCCATCCGCCGAGCGTCTCGACCTCGTCGTCCTCGATGGATGCGCCGAGCGCCTTCGCGACTTCCTCGAGCGACATGCGCGCATCGACGACGTACGCGTTCGGGCCTAGTTTGTGGATAGGGCTTTCCTCGTTGTCGTATTCGTCCTGAATTTCCCCGAAGATCTCTTCGAGAATATCCTCGATGGTGACCAGGCCGTCCGTCCCCCCGTACTCATCGGTTACGATGGCCATGTGCTGTTTGCGATTTTTGAACTCGCGCAGCAAGTCCCCGACTTTCATCGTGTCGGGGATATGCCGGACCTCTTTGACGAAGCGCGCGATGTCTTCGCACGCGGGCTGGTCGTCGCGGAGCAGGGCATAGGCGCTGACGACGCCGACGATCTGGTCGATGGTCTCGTGGTAGATGGGGATGCGCGTACGACCGGTCTCGACGAACAGTTCGGCCAATTCGTCGCGCGTGGCCGTATCGGGCAGGGCCTGGATCGCGATACGCGGGACCATGATTTCTTTGACGGTCATGTCTTGCATGTCGATGACCGAATGAATCATTTCTTGCTCTTCGGGTTCGATGGCCCCGTGGTCGACGCTTTCGTCGACCAAATCTCGGACCTCTTCGAGCGAGGAGACGAGCGGGCGGATCGGGCGTTGCTCGGCGCCCAGCAGGTACAGCGAACCGTGGATCAACCACGTAAACGGTATCGAGACGGGCGCGAGAAGGCGATAGGAGAAGTCGATGAACGGCAAGAAAGCCAGGGAGAGCCGAGTCGGAGTGGTCCTGAAGATACTCTTCGGGATGATCTCCGCAAAAATAAGCATGATCGGCGCGACGATGAGCGTGGATATGACGTTGTCGACGACTTCGGACATGTGCGCCGGAACAAGCCGTTCGACGGCCTGCGACACAATGACGGTACAAATAACGACCATGAGATTCGTGCCGACCAGCAGCGTAGCGATCATCCGGTCGGGGTTCTCGAGCCAGCGCAACAGGTGCATGGCACGCGGTGAGTGCTCCTGCTCGGCGAGGTGGCGAACGCGGATAGGATTCGAACTGATGAATCCTGTCTCGTACCCCGCGAAGAGGCCCTGCAGGACGAGCGCGATCAAGAACACGAAGATGGGGAGCGCGATGCTCATGGCGCGTCCCCCTCGCGTTTGCCTACGATCTCGACGCGGACTGTGTCAGCGCGTTTTCCATCGAGGCGCTCGACGGTGAACCGCACGCCGGTGTAGACGAACGTGTCGCCGACGGCTGGGACTTTTTGCGTGCGGGCCATGAGGAATCCCGCAACCGTGTTATGCTCTTCGTCCTCCAAGGGGATATCGAGCAGTTCGCTCAGTTCTTCGAGCGGCAGACTGCCTTTGACGCGGTACCCGCCTTCGGCTACGTGTTCATACGGCGGCTGTTCCTCGTCGCCTTCATCGTCCAAACTGCCCACAACCTGTTCGAGGGCATCGTGCAACGTGATGATGCCCGCCGTGCCGCCGAATTCGTCCACGACAACCGCCATGTGCGAGCGCTGGCGCTGGACGTCTCGGATGAACTGTTGAACGCTCATGGTTTGCGGGACGAAATGGGCAGGCCGTGCGAGACTCTTGACTGTCCGGTCCATTTCCCCTTTGAGCACGCTGGGGAGGAGGTCCTTGGCGAAAAGGATGCCTACGATATGGTCGAGGTCCTCGCGATAGATCGGTACGCGCGAAAACTCGAATTCGCGGAACTGCACGTGTGCCTCGGCAACGGTTGCCTCTTCGGGCAGCGCTGCGGCGTCTGGCCGGGGGATCAGGATTTCGCGCAGGGACACGTCGTGGAATTCGAGGATACGACGGATCATCTGCCGTCCTTCTTCTTTGATGGCGTGCGGCGTCTGATCATTGGCGAGGACCGATTTCAATTCTTCGTCCGTAATATACGGCGCCGCGCGAAAGGCGCTGAAATGCGTGGCCTGGAAGAGGAAATCCGTCACCCACAACAGCGCAACGCGGAATGGGGCGAGCAGCCAGTCGGCGGCGATCAATGGAATTACCACGACGCGCGCGTAGGCTTCCCGGGTTCGGAGCGCAAAGACTTTTGGAAGGATCTCGCCGAATACGAGCAGCACAATCGTACATAACCCGATCGTCGCCGAGTAGGCCAACGCGGCGCCCATACCGCGCGCTTCGAACACGTCGCTCAGCCGACTTCCGAGCACGACGCCAATCAGCGTGTTGACGAGCATGTTCCCCACGAGGATCGTGGTCAGAAAACGACCCGGATCGTCCAGCGTCCGCACAATTAAACGCGAGGTCAGCGCTGTTTCCTGCCGCATCCCGCGCAGACGCGGTTTCTGAATCGCGAGAAAGGCCGTTTCACACGACGAGAAGAGGGCCGACAGGATCAGTAGAAGGATGACGAACGAGACAACATGGGGGGGAAGATGGTCCTGCCACATCGAACCTGTCGCCGCATTCGGCAGCGCGGCCTCCGCGTCGACAGGCGCGTCGGTCAGCCCTGCGAGCAGCAGGACCAGCACCGTGGCCCCAATCCCTGCAAGCAACGCCGCGCGCGTCGTATTCGTTCGTTGTCCTCTGGTTGCCTTCATCACGCTCCGTGAAGTAGTAAATAGCGCACTGCTAGTTTATTCTTACTGACTACTGATTGCCGGTTGCTAATGCTTGACGATCCACGCCTCCTCGATTGTTACGTCGAGATACCGCGCCTGTTTGCCGACCATGGCGCGGCGTTCGGCGGCGGTATCGTGCTCCTGTCCCAAGAGGTGCAGGACGCCATGGCAGAACAGGAGGCGAACCTCATGCCGCATGGCCTCGCGCGCGCCGCCGCAACGTCGTTCGACCGTCTCCAGCGATATGACGATGTCGCCAAGCAACGGACCTTCCACATCGGTTCCGGGAATCGATTCGTATTCAAATGACAACACGTCCGTCGGACCGCGCTTGCCACGATAGGCGCGGTTCAAATCGGCGATATACGCATCGTCGCACAATAGCACGTTCAGTTGGGCCTCTGCCTTTGCCTTGCATCCTTCGCACGACACGATGCGTTCGAGCAGTCGGCACAACGCATCCGCGCGATACAGCCCTTTACGCGTCGAACGATTCAAAACGGTCAGGCGAATGACAAGTTCCTCCTATTGCAAATGTTGGGCGAGAATCAATCCCGCCTTACAGATCATCCACCGGGCATGGGTATGACGTTTGCCGCGTCGCGTTCGCCGCCCTCTGTCATATTGCGCGAGGCCGTATGACTCTTGTCGGGGTAGGCGATGCGCGTATGAAGCGACGTCAGGACGCGGCTGACCAGTACTTCCTTGAGCGTATCGAGATCGCGTAGCGTCAGATTGCACTGGTCGAGTTGGCGGTCCGTCGAACGGCTCACGATAATCTTGTCCACAAAATCGCGGACACGCTCTTCGTTGAGGTTCTTGATCGAGCGGACGCCCGATTCGACCGCGTCGCAGATCATAAGAATGGCCGTCTCGCGGCTTTGCGGCTTCGGGCCGGGATAACGGAAATCCTCTTCGCGAACTTCGTCATGCCGGTGGCGTTCGCAGTCTTTTTGATAGAAAAAACTGATAAGCGTGGTACCGTGATGTTCCATGATGCCGTTGATGATGGGCTGTGGAATATGGTATTCGTGGGCAATTTCAACGCCATGTGCGACATGGGCCGCGATAGCGCGCACGCTGGCACGGGGCGGGAGCGTGTCGTGAACGTTAGAACCGCTTTGGTTTTCGCTGTAGTATTCCGGATGGTGCAGTTTGCCGATGTCGTGATAATACGCGCAGACCCGTGCCAGCAGGCCATTCGCACCTACGGCGTCGGCAGCCGATTCGACGATCTGGCCCAGCATAAGCGAATGGGCATAGGTACCGGGCATCTCGATCGCGATTCGGCTGAGCAATTCGTTGTTCAGGTCGCTGTACTCGAGGAGTTGAATGTCGGTCGTGATGCCGAACAGACGTTCGAACGGCGAAAGCACGCCGGGAACGATGAACGCGCATGCGCCGCCGTTGAGCAGTACCAGCAAGATACGCCGCAGCACGGTACCGGCGGCAAATGAATCCATGCCAAGCGTCACTGCGAATACCACGACGACGCCGACGAAGGTCGCACTCAGCGCCGCACGCGTCATGTCGCCCCGGCGTCGCACGCGGAACGTCCCATAAACCCCCGCCAGCGCCATGGCGCCGCCCACCGCCATGAGGCGCCAATCGTACCCGAACTGAACGGATACCAAGAAAGCAAGGACCATCGACGCGACTACGGCCACGCGCGCATTAGTTAGGATGGCGATCAATATTCCGGCGGCAGCGACCGGCAACGCGAACCCCGAGGGATCGAAGTATTGGATCACGCGCCCCAGAACCAGCGTCGCCACGAACAAAAGACAGACTACGCGCATATGGCGCTCGGCGGCCTCTGGTTCACGAGTGAGAAACGTCACAGCCCGTGCCATACATACCATCGCCAGCGCAGCCAGGATCGCGTTGGCCGCCGTGATGCCGAGCAGGCGCGACCACGGCGCCTGCCGCGCGAGAAGCTTTGACCAATACGCGCGCACATCCGAACGACTTTGCGCGGTCCAGCGGTCGCCGCTACGCTGGATGATTTCGCCCGCCTGGATTGCCTTCACCACAGAGGGTACGGCCAGACGGACATGCTCGCGGGCGCCTTCCGTGAAGACGGTATCGTAAGAAAGGGTCTCGGCAATACAGGCGCGGGCCAGTTCGTACGCGGCGTCTTGGAGGCGCGTCCATTCGACGGGGCCGTCGCTCTGCCGCGACGCCATTTCCCGCGAGATTTCCGCCAGCCGGGTCCGCAAGAACTCCGGGGCAATTTGCGGTGTGGGAACCTTTTTTACCGGGATCTCTTCCGTAAGTTTCAAATCGCCCACAACTACATCGCGAATGACCGCGATCTTCTCCATTTGCCCGCCATTCAAACGATTCTCGGATACAATACCATAGGACAGTACATATTCGAGGCTATCGCGTGCCAGTTGCGACAGGTCGCGCACATACGCCATCACGAATGACGCGCCCTGCGGCTCGGTCAACGCCGTGACGAGACGGATACTAGAAAGTGAGGCGGGCGGCTGTGCGCCTCCAGCCTCCAACCTAACTTCCTCCGGCCTCCGAGATGGGCGCGTTCGATTATGGGTCGTGGCGAACACGCGTTTCGGCGCCGTGCCGGGTTCCGGATAGAGCCAATACAAAAGAGCCGTCTCGTCCGCACTCTTCTCCAGATGCAACTCAGGCTCCAAGCGTGCGACGAACGTCGTAAGCGCGTCCCTGACGACTTCCTCGTCGGTCTGAGACGAGTTCGAGGCCAGCAACGCGTCCCGGACAACTTTCTCCGCTTCCGTCCTCTTCGATGCCAAAAACTCGATACGATCTTCCAACGCTTGCAGTTGCTTTGCTACACGCTCCCGGTCCACGCGATAGATGTCGAGCGTGGCCTCGGCGGCTTGATCGCGTTTTTCCTTAGTCGCTTGCAGATCCTCGGATTCAAAACCGATCTCGGCCCGGATTTCCTCCATGGCCACGGTCTGGCTCTCGATGTCATAGTTGCGCACCGAGAATCCCGGAAGCCGCGTAACAAGCGCCGTAATCAGCAGGTAGGCCACCACGAGTTCCAACGCCGTGCGCGGACGCAGCCATCGTCCGCGAAGCGTCGATTGCAACGCGTCGCGCGTCCATCCCGCCGCGCGCAAGGTTTCCGCGCCGGTGCCGAAACGGCGGGCCTTCCTGCCTCCCGGTCGTGGAACGATCATGGCCGGGTACCCGCCTCCGCGAAGGATGAAGGATGAAGGATGAAGGATGAAAAAGGGGGTTTGGGGTTTAGGGTCCGCCAAACCTCAAACCCCAACGCGAAGGATGAACCGAGGCGCGGAGACCTTTCGCCTCTGAGATGAACCGAGGCACGGAGACCTTGCGCCTCTGAGATGAACCGAGGCGCGGAAACCTTGCGCCTCTGAGATGAAAAGGGGGAGTTGGGGTTTGAAGTTTCGGGTTTCGGGTCCGCCAAACCCCAAACCCCAAACCCCAAACCCCAAACCCCTACATTTCGTTCGAGGCTATATGCTTTTTCATCCTTCATCCTTCATCCTTCATCCTTCATCCTTCATCCTTCATCCTTCATCCTTGGCCATTTCGTACGCCTCCACAATGCTTTGAACCAATGGGTGCCGCACGATGTCGCGCTTGTTCAGATAGATAATCGAGATCCCCGGCGTGTTTTGGAGGATGCGCGATGCCTCGACCAGGCCCGACTTGACGCCCTTGGGCAGATCGATTTGCGTGATGTCGCCGGTGACCACCGCGCGCGAACCCGTCCCCAGGCGCGTGAGGAACATGAGCATCTGTTCCGCAGTCGTAATTTGCGCCTCGTCGAGGATGGCGAATGAGTGATCGAGCGTCCGCCCTCGCATGAAGGCCAGCGGCGCGACCTCGATCGTCTCGCGTTGGAGAAACTGGTAAACCCGCTCACTGTCGACCATCGAATGCAGCGCGTCGTAAAGCGGGCGCAGATAGGGATTGACTTTTTCCTTGAAATCGCCGGGCAGGAATCCCAGGTTTTCGCCGGCCTCGACGGCCGGACGCGTAAGGATCAGCCGACTGACTTGCTTGTTGAGCAGGGCCGATACCGCCGCCGCCATGGCCAGATACGTCTTGCCCGTACCAGCGGGGCCGATCACCAACGTAATTTCATGCGATCCGAGCGCATCGAGATATTGGCCCTGGCCACGCGTCCGGGGCTTGATATGCATTTCGCGGCGCAGAACACCCGGTTCTTGCGCCAAAATAGTCCCCAAGTCCGCAGCCCCACGCGTCCGCGCTTCGTCCAACGCATACACGACATCGGCCACGGAAGGCGTATGCCCATGCCGGACCGCTTGCAGCATCTCGTCGAGAACCTCGCCCACCACCCGCGTGTCCGTTTCGCTGCCGAGGATAACGACCTTGGCGCCACGGTCGACGATGCGCGCACCCGTCTCGGACTGAATACGTTTGCGCAACTCGCCATTGCGTCCGAACAGCTTGAGCGCTTCGTCCGGACTGCTCAGTTCCAGTTCGTGTGTCAGTTCCGCCGCGATGTCTAGGAGTTAGGCTTTAGGCTGTAGGC
>CAIYET010000980.1 GCA_903925285.1 Candidatus Hydrogenedentota bacterium
CAGAATTCAGGAGTCAGAATTCAGGAGTCAGAATTCAGGAGTCAGAATTCAAGAGCCAGAATTCAGGAGTCAGAATTTAGGAGTCAGAAGCATTCTGAATTCTGAATTCTGACTCCTGGATTCTGTATTCTGTATTCTGTACTCCTAAGAGCGGGAGGTTGCCAAGACATGTTGCCAGCAGGTTACAGCACCGCATACGAGTTGATCGGAAAAGGCGGCGTGGTGATGTGGCCGATCTTCATCTGCTCGATCATCGCGCTGGCCATCGCGCTCGAACGTTTCTATACGCTACGCCACATCGCCATCGTCACGCGCGAGTTCCTCGAACTGATTCGCGACGCGCTGCGCCAGAACCACATCCAGGAAGCCTTGCAGACCTGCGACGCGACGCACGCCCCCATCGCGCGCATCGTAAAGGCCGGCCTCGTCAAACACAACCGCCCGAAGAACGACATCCGCGAGGCAATCGAGGACTCGGGACGCCTCGAGGTCCCGCGTCTCGAACGCTATCTCGCCGGGCTGGGCACCTGCGCCCAAGTCGCGCCGTTGCTCGGTCTATTGGGCACGGTTCAAGGCATGATCAAATGTTTCGCGGCCATCGAGAACAACAAAGGCATGGTCAATCCATCCGACCTGGCCGAAGGCATCGGCAACGCCTTGATCACGACGTTCGCGGGATTGGTGGTGGGCATTCCAGCGCTCGTGGCTTATAACTATTTCGTATCGCGCGTCGATACGATGATTGTCGAGATGGAAGTCGGCGCATCGGAAGTAGCAGACCTCTTGATGATGCACCGGACGGACGAAGGTGAGTAGGAGTTAGGAGTTAGGAGTTAGGAGTTAGAAGTTAGAAGTTAGGAGTTGAAAATCTGAAGATGGAGTTGTGATGGCGGCGAACTGTAGCTCATGTGGAACCGCGTACTGCGCTTTTGACGTAGTCTGTTCCTATTCTAACTCCTAACTCCTTAAGAACGATCAGGCAGGCGATAATGGCTCAAGCAATGACAGATGGACATGGCATACGGTTCCGCAGGCAACGGCGGCTCAAGATCCGCGCCACGCTCGACATGACCGCGCTGATCGACATCGTGCTGAACCTCCTCATCTTCTTCATGCTCGGCGCCACCTTCGCAACGCAGTTCCCCGTCACGATCAAGACCGCCGAGGCGCACGGGCCGGTCGTTTACGAAGAAAAAGACCTTTCGATCACCCTCGCCTACGACGGCACGATCTACGTGAACGAGGAAAAAGCGACTGGACTCGACGAGGTGTCGCGGATCCTCGCCGAGACATACGCACAGCGCCCGGACATGACCGTAGTCATCCGGCCCGACGGACGCATCGAAAGCGCACGCCTCATCGAAGTCCTCGGATTAGTCAACAACGCCGGTATCCGCCACTGTACCATTGCCGCGCGGCCCGCGAGGTAACGCGCCTTCGTGGGAATTCAGGAATCAGGAGTCAGAATTCAGAATGTTGAGAGCAAGCAATTCAGGAGCCAGAATTCTGAATTCTGAATTCTGTATTCTGAATTCTGTATTCGTGGTAGCGCTGGCCGTATCGGCCCTTTTCCACCTGTCGATGGTCTCCGTTTTCTCGATCGTCATCCTATTGCCGAAAGCCGAACCCCGCCAATTCATGCTGGGAATCGTCTTACCCGAAGCGTCGGGAAAAACGCCGCTCTTCTCGCCGGGCGTTGTCGCGGACTTGCTCGCGAGGACCGAGGACAACGCCCAAGACGTATTGCCCCCCGTCGAGTTGCCGCGCCTCGAACCGTCGACTCCCGCATTGCGCACGCCCGAAGACAGCCTCAAGATACGGACGCGGTTCAGCGAACTGTTCGAGCCGCGCGAATCGGAAATAGCCCCCGCCGATTCCTGGGCGCGATTCACGCGCGAACTACGCGGGATCGGCCCCACGCTGTCGCAATGGGCGTGGCCGCAAGAGACGCCACGCAAACAAGGCCGCGTGCGCATCAACAGCCCCGTGCCCGGAATTGCGTTGTCGATCGAATGGATGTCCGAGCCACGCGGACGTCGCGTGCTGTTCATGCCGCCCATCGCTTCACTCTGGCGCGTCGAACCCGACCGGCTTACAGCGCCGATCGCCATACTGTTCACCGTCAATGCGCAAGGCAAAGTGGAAGACGTCCAGACCTCCGTCGAAGACAAGGCCGGCGTCATATCGGAACTCCGCAACGCCCTGCCCAATTTCACGTTCGAGCCGATCGAGAACGGCACGGCGCAACGCGGCACGTTCTCCGTCGATGCCGAGGCCACAGCGCCATGATCCAGATCTCGCTCACGTCCGCCCTTGTGTTTTACAGCGCCCTACTCTGTGCGCTGGCACTCGCCATCTGGACGCACACCGAAATCGTCGCACGACGCGTACAGGCCATACTCACCGAACAGTTTCTCTGGCGTTGCGTGTTTTGCGGATTCATCTACCTCGACGAGCAAGCCGAGTCCCTCTCCCGCTGTCCCCGTTGCGACTGCTACAACTCGACCGAAGACAAACTCGCACGCTACATCCCCACGACGCATCCCGCCAGCCCCGAAGCCCCGCACGAACCCCAACGCGACGGTTCCCACCGCAAACGACCCAACCAACGCCGCCGAGGCCCACGACGGAGACGATGAATTTAAGGAGTCAGGAGTCAGGAGTCAGGAGTCAGAATGAACAGAGGCGGCAGCGCCATTCTGACTCCTGACTCCTGAATTCCTCCGCTGATTCATCCTTCATCCTTCATCCTTGCAAAGGATACGTCTCGCGAAAAGTTGAGTGCCCCCAGTAGTCCCTGTATGCTTCCACGATATCGATGGTCTTGGAAACACAGGAGCTCGGACCATGAATCGCAGGACTTTTATTAAGCTAGGCGGAGCAGGCGTGGCCGTCGCCGGATTATCTGCTCTCGGTTATGCTTCTCGTAAAAAGGCCGACTTGCCCGAAAGTATCGGCAAACTCCTGCCCAATGAAAAGGCCCCCTGTCCCGCGGCGCCCATGAAGCCGAAGAATATCGAGGATCTCGGCATCCGTCACATGTCGGAACTCGACCGGCTCCCGTGGTTCAAGAAAAACGAGGCCGGCGACATATGCCTGCGCCCCGACGCGGGTATCGGACCCATCATCGACACCCATTCGCACCTCGGATGGGCCTTTGGATTCGGCCAATCCGTCGATATGACCCGCACGTGCAAGGTTCAGCATATGTACGATTACGAACGGGATCAGGATGTCCTGTTTACCCAAGATCACCCAACTTCCGAAGAAGCGTCGGCAGTCTCGCACGAGGGAATCAGTTCGTTTCTGCGGACCCCCGCGCGCAATCGCACGCACACGGCCGCCAATCTCAGCGCCGAAATGGACCGCATGAACTACCGCAACATCGTCCTGCTGCCCATCGAGATTCCGCACCAGTCGCGTCACACCCACGATACGCTCGATGCCGCAAAACTCGACCCGCGCTTCATCGCCTTCGGCGCGATTTACCCCAAGCCATGGGGCCCGGCGAAAATCGCGCAACTCGTAGCCCAGGTGAAGATAGGCGTCAAAGCGATCAAATACCATCCCCTATTCCAGTTACTCGCCCCCGACGACCCGAACATGATGAACCTGTTCGACTGGTGCCAAGCCAACAACATCCTCGTCTATTCCCACATCGGCTATACCGGAAGGGAGCCAGGCTTCATGCGAAAGAAGTCCCACCCTTCGCTTTTCGAGACGCCCCTCAAAGCCTTCCCCAAGTTGCGCATGGTATTCGCGCACACGGGAGTGCGCCTCATGGACGAAGCGCTCGAGGTGGCCCGCAAATACGACGACCAAGTCTGGCTCGACATATCCGGACGCTCGGCCTCGAACATCGCTTACATCCTGCAACGATACGATACCGAGAAGATCATGTACGCATCCGACTGGCCATTCATGCCCCTAGCCATCATGGTAGCCCGCGGCCTGGTCGCAACGGAAACATGCCCCCAACTACGCGAACGATTCTTCAGCACAAACGCCTCGCGCCTCCTGCAGTTGGCGTAAACAATCCCCGCAACACCATAGAATTCCACCACGAGATTGTCTCAGAACGCCGATTTAGCCTGTTTTAGGCAATTCACCATCACCCGCAGGGCGAGAGGTCAAGATGTCCCATTCTTTAGGCAATCCATGCCTGCACCAACTGCCGTTTCTGCCAGGTTAATTCGCGTGCTTCATATCGTCCAGCAATTCGGCAAAGGTTCCTGACGCGAGTCTGCGGTCGCGGACGTACTTGAAGGTCATATCGAGCATCCGCATGTCCGCATCGAATCGGTGGAGGCTCCACGGATGCCAAATCAGGCTGACGAGCGGCATGCCGTCCGCGATGGCCTTGTCGATAAACGGCTTGTTGTTGTACGCGAATTCCTCTTCGGGCGTCTCGATGTAGCGGTCGGGAATCGTCTCCGGCATGGCCGGCGGAAACAAGCCAACCCGTACCGGGCCGCAGTCGTTGTTGCCTTTGAGCAGGTTCTCGTGCCAGCCGCACGGCGGGAATTCCCAGAGTTCGGGGTAGCCTTCTTCGGCATAGGTGAATGGACGGACGAGCAGCGCCGGCAGCGACCAGGACGGTCCCCAGGCCTGCGAACTGACGTACCGATAACCCGCCTGCGCGACGAGCCGCAATGCGTCCGGAGCGCTCTTCAACCCATCGACGAAACTGACCGGCGCGCGAAATCCGACGGCCTCGCGTTCGAACACATCCTCGATGCGCCGCTTACTGTCGACGATCTCGCGCGGGAATTGTTCGGTTGGACCGGCCTTGCCGAATTCGGGCGTATCGCGCAACACCATGTGGGTATACGAATGACTCGCGATCTCGAACAGGGGGTTGTCTTTGAGCAGCGCGACATATTCCGCTTCATTCTCGTCGAGCAATTGCGCCACGATGAAAAACGTCGCTGGCATCGCATGTTTCTCGTGCATGCGAACGATCTTGCGGACCGCAGCAAGGCACGCCGGGCTTTCGGTATCGTATGCGGCAATGTAACGAGTCATCGATCTTCCACCTTACAGCCACTTCGCCGCTTTGGCGTCGGGCGTACAGTACGCCGACAAGACTTTATTTATCCCCTTTGCGATATTGTGGCAATCGCGCGCTGTATACCATTGGTTCAGGTTGACGTTGATTACGCGGTCGAAGAGGTCGTCGGCCACGGGACAGTCACCGCGCGCATATTGCACGCGACCGCCTGCGTCGGTGTAATGCTTGCACGTGTACACGCATTCCGGCCCGTGCGGTCCCGCCTGTAACGTGATCGGGTACATGTAGGAGTAGATATGCCAATCGGGCGCGTCGGAGTGCCCGCGCATCCCGCACGATACGCCTTCCGCGCGCAATGCCTCGACAATCCGCGCGCCAAGTTCGACATTCTCCGGAAAGAACCGTAGCAGATAACCGACATCGCCTGCAGCGTCGTTGAGTTTTTGCGGCACGATTTCCTTGAATGTATCGAGTTCGCGCAACACGCGCATCTTGACGGCGTTGGACCGCTTGACCGTCGCGGGCATGCGCTTGAGTTGGACGACGTCCACCGCCGCTTCGAGTTCGGACATGCGGTAGTTCGTGCCGCAGAAGATCTCGCTCTCGTAACGCGGCAACGCAAAGCGGTCCGGACGCCACAATCCGCCGCACTCGGCTACTTGATTGGCGCGTTCCCACAGCCGTTTGTCATTGGCCACAATCAGTCCGCCCTCTCCCCCGCCGACGATTTTGTAGCATGAAATGCTGAAGCAACCCAGGTCGCCGAAAGCGCCGACGCGCTTGCCCTTGAATGTCGCGCCGCACGACTGGGCGCAATCTTCGACGACGCGAAGCTTGTGCTTGCGCGCGATGCGCATGATCGCGCCCATGTTGCAGACCGTGCCCATGACGTGGGTTGGCGCGATGGCCACCGTACGTTTTGTAATCAACTTTTCGATTTTCGAGGGATCGATCGCGAGCGACGCGTCCACGTCGCAGAAGATAGGCACGCCTTTGGCGGTCACGACCGCCGCCGCCGTGGCATAGAAACCGATAGCCGGGCAGATCACCTCCGTACCCGGTCCCACGCCCGCCGCCACGAACGCGCTGTGCAGCGCACCCGTGCCCGAACTCACGCCGACGGCGTATTTCACGCCGAACGTCTCGCGTGCAATTCGCTCGAAAGCCTGGACCCTCGTTTCCTTCAACCCGGCGTAGTAATTGCCGAGAAACGGTCCGTCGCCGAAGTCTTCTTTCTCGACCGCCTTGCGAATCGCATCGAGCGTTTTCGCGGAAAACCCGAAGCGTTCCGAGACCGACATGAACTCGTCGATGCCGATCTTCGGTTTGCCCTTGCCCTCGATCCGCGTGACCGCCTTCATGCTGCCATGCAACGCCAACTGCTGTTCCGCGCGCGAATTTTCCATACTCTCCCGCTCCTTTTCGCATTCCACAACTTGTGCCGCGAGTATACAGCCACTCCCCAAACGCCGCCAAATCCGCAGCTCGCGATCTTCTCCCCTCAACTCACCACCCGGGCATATGGCTCAGAGGAACGAGCGCGGACATCGGCCGAGCCGATGTCCGCGAAAAGTGTGTTCTACTTGTTCAACGCACCTGGGTGAAAGACACGATGGGGTTCCCGCGTACGTCGAGCAACGCAACGTAAACGCCCTATTTTACCTCTTCCCACGTTTTCCACATCAGTTCCTTCGCATACCTGTCCGCTTTGGCGAGTCTGCCCGCTTCATTTTCCGCGTGATACGCCTTCCAGATGGTTATGCCGTTTTCGACGAGTATCTTTACGATTTCGGCGCCACCGACTATCGATAGCGAGTAAAGACGCACCCCTCCCTCGGTCAACGTCTTACCGCATTTCAAAAATGCGTCCGTTGCGTCAATCGCCTTCTGTGCTTGTTCCTTGAAAGCCGCCGACTTATCGAGATCCTGATTGTCTTGGATGCCCATCTTGAGCGAGTGTACCCAAGCGTTGTTCGCTGCCATCGTCTTGTCATACAGACCTCGTGCCTGGATGTAATTGGGGTCGGTTTCCTTGAACGCCTTCTTGATTCGAGGGATAAGTACCGTCACCGAATCGCGGCTCTCAATCAAAGCATTTCCTGCTTTGACGACCGCCGGTGGCGTTTCCTTCGGGCACCCCGCCCCCAGCGCCAACAGCATGGACACAACTGCCAGTAATGCAAGCTTGGAACGCATGTTTCCTCCTTCTGCCCCTTTCAGGAGCGTTATCCGAGAGGACACGAACGTCTCTCATTCGTTCGTAGCCCAGCTGCGGTTAAGACATTGCTCACGCCCTCTACTGCGATTTCCGACTCCCGTAATCCGCCGATCCTGGGAGCGGTTGCCTCTTTACGCCCTTCTCACGAGCCCGTGGCCCGCCTTGATATGTTTCACCCTCTACAGTCGAGTTCTCTACAAAACTGCATAATCCCTTTTACCACGTTTCCCTGCATAAGTCAAGTAGCTTTTTTCTCTTAGGGGCGCGGTACTTGCTGTTATACAGCATAATCATCTCCAGATCTGTACAGTAGTGCGACATTTCCAATGTCGCAGGCGTTCTCTGCCGTGCAAACGCGACGTTTCCAACGTCGCGCTACTCAAGGCCTTGAACCAGGTATATTGGAAAATACCGCGCCCCTTATAATTGGCTCATCGAAGGGCATGTGCTATAATCCACCGTTATGACACCGAACGTCTCTGGAAAAGCGTACGATTTGTTTGGTTTTGGCATCGCCGCCGTCGACGATCTCATTGAAGTTCCGCGTTTTCCGCACGCGGGCACGAAGGTCGAGATCCTCGGACGGCGCCGTCAGGGCGGCGGGCTGTGCGCGACGGCGTTGGTGGCTGCGGCTCGGCTCGGGGTCAAGTGCATGTACGGCGGATTCCTGGGTTGCAACGAACTCTCGGATTTCACGCGCACGGTTTTGCGTAACGAAGGCATCGATTTTTTGGAAGAAGTCCCGTACCCCGACGCCGAACCGTTTCATTCGGTCATTCTCGTCGATCACGCCACGGGAGAACGCACGATCCTCTATTCGCGCGAGAAAGTCGTCGCACCGTGGGCGCGCGATATCCGCGCCGACCTGATCAAAAATAGTCGCGCGCTGTTCGTGGACCATTTCGCGCCGGACGGCACGGTGCAGGCCTGCAAGATCGCGCGGCGTTTCGGCATTCCAGTCGTCGCGGACATTGAGAACGCGAACGAGGCAGGCGTGCGCGAGGTCATCGCGCTTGCGGACCACCTGATCGTGCCGATCCGTCTGGCCATCGAACTCACGGGCGCGAACGATATCGAGTCGGTCGTATTCGCGCTGTCGCAACAACGCGCCTGTACCGCCGTGACCGACGGTGCGCGCGGCTGCTGGTATATCGAAGGCGGCAAGGATGTGCGCGTCAAACATCAGCCCGCGTTTACCGTCGAGGTCGTCGATACCACCGGCTGCGGTGACGTGTTTCACGGGGCATACGCCGCCGCGCTCCTCTCCGGCAGCGCCATTCCGGCGGCCATTCGATTCGCAGGGGCCGCAGCCGCGATCAAGGCCACGCAGCCCGGCGGCCAGCAAGGCATCCCCGACCGCGCCACCGTCGAAATGTTTCTGCGCGATCAATGAACCTGGAAAAGGCATCAGGAATACAGAATTCCGACTGAAGCTAAAGAATTCAGAATTCAGGAGTCAGAATTCAGAATGGCAACAGGTTACGGTATCTTTCGACGCGCGAAAGCATTCGCCGTTAAAGCGCAAGGCTCCGCGCCTCTAGTGGGTGAGCGCAAATGTTGCCGAGTTTCGTGTGTAAGTCCACTGTTTTCAATATTCTGAATTCTGACTCCTGAATTCCGACTACCTTTTTTAGGCTGAAGCGTTCCCTCGCAACAGGCAGATCGATGTAGGAGGGTCTTGCGGCATGGGTAAAGCGGTGGCATTGGTAACAGGGGCGAGCCGGGGCATTGGCCGCGGGATCGCGCTGGAACTGGCGGCGCATGGGTATGACGTCGTCGCGTCGGCGACGCGGCTCGAAGGGCCGTTGCAGGAAACTAAGTCGTGCGTCGAGGCGCTGGGTGTGCGATGTCTGCCAGTCGCGGGCGATTTGGCGGATCACGCCTGCCACGTGCGGCTGCTCGATGAGGCGATCGATGCGTTTGGGCGGGTCGATCTTCTCGTGAACAACGCCGGCGTGGCTCCGGCGACACGGCTCGATATCCTCGAAACGACGGAGGAAAGTTATGACCGGGTGATGGGGATCAATCTGCGCGGCGCATTTTTCTTCACGCAACGGGTCGCGCGGCAAATGGTGCGCGCGGTGCAGACGGGCACGGCGGTCCGGCCCGCAATCGTGTTTATCACGAGCATCTCGGCGGATACCGCAAGCCCGAATCGCGCCGAGTATTGTATCAGTAAGGCCGGACTGAGCATGGCCGCGCAGACGTTCGCGGTCCGTCTGGCGGAGTACGGTATCAACGTATACGAAATACGCCCCGGGGTCGTCGCGACGGATATGACGGCCGCCGTCAAAGAGAAATACGATCGCTTGATCGGCGAAGGCATGCTCTTGCAGTCGCGCTGGGGTACGCCGGAAGATATCGGCAAGGCCGTGGCGGCATTGGCGGAAGGTTATTTTGGATATGCCACCGGGGCCGTCATCGAGGTCGGTGGCGGTTTCGGCGTCAAACGGCTTTAGGCGAGATACCCGTGGAAGAGTCCAAGATTCAAGGAACGCGCAGATCCCATCGAGGGGGGATTCGCTGGCGTGCGAAAGGTCTGCTGGGCCTTCGGCGAAATATCCTTGTCGAGATCCGCTGGCGACTGGGCGACGAGATCATGGCGTTGCCCATTTACGACGGCCTCCGTAGCGGCTATCCTGACTGTCGGATCGCGGTCTTGTGCAACTATCCCGAACTGCTCGAAGGGAACCCCTCTGTCGATGTAGTCAACGTTCCCATGTCGCCCGACCGTTTCATCCTGTTGCGTAGCGGGCCGCGCACCGTAAGGCGTATCGCGCATTACGCCGAACTGGCGGGCATTTCGACGCCTGTGGAACGCCCGCGACTGCATTTCGCCGACTGGTCCGCGCCGTCCGTCGCGCGGTACGGCGGAGGTTTCGTCGCGGTGGCGCCGGGCGCATCGTGGGCGATCAAGCGTTGGCCGGTGGAACGCTGGCGCGCGCTGTGCGAGGCTCTCGATGCGCATGGATTGCCCGTGGTCGAACTGGGTCATGGCGACGAAGCGATCGGCGTGCAGCATTCGCTGATGGGACAAACGACCGTCCGCGAAGCGGCGTGCGTTCTTCACGCGGCACGGCTGCTCGTTTGCTGCGATTCGGGACTGATGCACCTCGCGCGCGCTGTCGGCACGCCCGCCGTGGCGTTGTTTGGCCCCACCGTTCCCTCTATACTCATCTCAAACGATCCCGGCCTGACGGCCGTCGTGAGCGAAGAACCATGCCAAGGATGTTGGAATACCGATCAACCGAATGTTTCGCCGGGCGTGTGCGCGCGTGGCCGCGCATCGTGCATGGAACGTATCTCGGTGGACGACGTGCTGTCGCGCGTCCTACCGGTGCTGGCGTAATTCGAGAAAAGGAATTCAGAAGTCAGGAGTCAGAATTCAGAATGTTCACAGCGCTTGATCAATGTCGCCCACGGGGTGAGCCCCTCACCCTCCCATGCGATGCCGCAACGTCGGCGCGGAAGCCCGCTCCGCACGGACCTTGCGCGTAGCGCGTTGGCATTCTGACTTCTGACTTCTGAATTCTGAATTCCTATTACCTTCGAGGATGGCTGCGTGAAAGTTCTCTTTCTGACGCTCTACCCGGACGTGGCGGCGAGTCCACGTTATCGCGTGACGCAGTTCGTACCGTACCTCGAATCGCGCGGCGTTGCGTGCACCGTGGCATGTCCGATGACGGCGACGGAATTGGACGCGCTGACGGGGCCGAATCGGCGCTACCGCCCGTTTTGGTATCACGCGCGCGAAACGGTCCACCGCGTACGGCAGATCCTCGATGCGCGGCGATACGACGTGGTTTTCGTGCAAAAGGCGATCATGAGCGCATATGTTCGCGGCTTGCCGGAATTGCTGCGCGCGCGCGCACGTCGGCTCGTCTACGACATCGACGACGCGGTCCACCTCGCGCCGCCGCACCCGTTGCCCGCGATCTGCCGACCCATCGAGGACCGGGGCCAGATCGGGAGCCTGTTCGCTATGGCCGACCTCGTGCTGGCGGGCAATGCGTGGCTCGCCGAAGCCGCGCGCGAGGCCGGGGCGCACGTCGAACATTTTCCGACCGTCGTCGATACGGAGCGCTTCGTTCCCGGAGGCCGCGCGCAAGGCTTCCGCGGCGGCTTGCCGCCCAACGCATTTCGCATCGGCTGGGTAGGCAATCCGAGCACGACGATTTGCCTCGCGCCCGCCGCCGAGGCCTTGGCGAAGGTACAAGGCTCGGTCCAGTTGATTGGCGCGGACGCGTCGCGCGTGCCGTTCGATGGCGCGGAAGTCGTGCCGTGGGCGCTCGACTGCGAAGTCGAAACGTTACAGGCGTTATCGATTGGGATTATGCCGCAACCCGCCGAACCGTGGATGCGGGGCAAGTGCGCGCTCAAGGCGTTGCAATACATGGCCTGCGGCATTCCCTGTGTGGCGACGCCATTCGGAGCGGTCCTCGAATTCATGAACCATGACGAAAACGGCCTGTTCGCGGACAATACTCGCGAATGGCTGGACGCGTTCGCGCGGCTTCGCGATCCTACGACTTGGCGTCGGATCGCCGAGGCGGGCCGCGCCACGGTCGAGCAGCGCTACGCGTTGCACACCGCCGCGCCGCGCCTGCACGACTTGTTGCGGGGGCTGCCATGATCCGCGTCTGCTACGTCATCCCTACATTGAACGTCGGCGGTACGGAGCGTCAACTCTTGTACCTCTTGAAAGGACTTGCGCTAGATTACGAGTTGACGGTCATCTGCACGAACTACGAGGGCACGCTGGCCGGTGAGGCACGGCACGAAGGCGTCCGCGTAATCGATCTCGGCGTGCGTAGCGGCTGGGACCCGTCGGCGTGGTTAAAACTCAGGCGCATTTTCGCGGCACACCGCCCCGATGTCGTCCACACGTTTCTATTCGGATTCGACTTGTACGCGAACCTCGCCGCGCGGCAAACCGGGGTGCCGGTCGTCATTTCGAGCCGCCGCCAACTCGCCACGTGGAAAAAGAAGCGGCATTTGTTCATGCAGCGCTGGGCCAATCAACTCGTCAATTGCGTGGTCGCGAACAGCCGCGCCGTCGCCGAATTCGCTATCGAACAGGAGCAGGCTGCCCCGGGCCTGTTCCGCGTCATTCCCAACGGCATCGATGCGAACCAGTTCGTCAGCCGCGCCGACCCGCACATGTTGCACCTGCGCTACAACATCCCATTCCATCGCCACGTCATAGGCATCGTCGCCAATTTCAGTCCTGTCAAGGACCACGACTTGTTCATACGCACCGCCGAGATATTGTTGCGGCGTCGCGCGGATGTGCATTTCCTCATGGCCGGGATCGGCCCGCTCATAAAATCCATCGAACGCGATCTTCACACGCGCAAGCTCTCGGATTGTTTTACGCGCGTATCGAGTATCGCCGAGATCGCGGACCTGTATGCGCTGATGGACGTGTCCGTCCTTTGCTCGAAAGTCGAAGGCTTTCCAAATGCCGTTATCGAGTCCATGGCCGCGACGCGCCCCGTCGTCGCAGCGTCCGTCGGCGGCATCCCGGAACTGATCGTCGAGGGCGAGACGGGCCGCCTTGTCGCCTCGCGCGATCCGAATGCCTTCGCAGACGCCATCGAATGGGCGCTGGATGAACCAAACGAGAGCCGCGCCATGGCCGAGCGCGGCGCGCGGTTCGTACGAACCCAACTCGACCTCGAACGCATGATCGAAAGTTACCGCACGCTGTATGCCGAATGCCTGGCACAAACCAGTTGGCAGGAGCGCTGACTATGTGCGGCATCTGCGGACTCGTTGGCGCGCGACGCGACGAACACGTCGATCCCGATGCCGTCGCGCGTATGAACGAGGCTATGCGCCACCGGGGTCCCGACGACGCGGGCGTCTGGCACAGCGGCCACATCTCGCTCGCCATGCGACGCCTGAGCATCCTCGACGTTCCCGGCGGACATCAACCCATGACCAACGAAGACGGATCGGTCGTCGTCGTGTTCAACGGCGAGATCTACAACTTCGAGGAACTCCGCAACGACCTTATCGAACACGGACACGTCTTCCGCACGCAAGGCGACACCGAAGTCATCGTCCACGCCTACGAGCAATACGGCGACGCTGCGCTCGAGCGGTTCAACGGCATGTTCGCATTCGCGTTGTACGACCTTACACGCAACCGCCTCCTCGTCGCACGCGACCGGCTCGGCATCAAGCCGCTATTCTACGGCATGCGCGGCGACACGCTCGCCTTCGCGTCGGAACTCGATGCACTGATGCAGTCGCGCCTCTTCTCATGCGAGATGAACGCCGGTGCGCTCGATGCGTATTTCACGTTTCTCTACATCCCCGCGCCAGACACGATCTACTCGGACGTACACAAGCTGCGGCCCGGCGAAAAGCTCGTCTTCGAGAAAGGCCGCATGTCGCTCGAACAATATTGGAGGCCCACCTTCGCGCCCGATCCGAAATGGACGCTCGATAGCGCCGCCGAGGCCTATCGCGCGCTCTTGCAAGACGCCGTGCGCCTGCAACGGATCAGCGACGTCCCACTCGGCGCATTCCTCAGCGGCGGCATCGACTCGTCGTCCGTCGTCGCGATGCTCGCAGGCATGAGCACGCAACCGATCAAGACGTTCACGGTCGCTTTCGACGACCAAACGGCCAACGAAGCGCCTTACGCACGCCTCGCCGCGAAACACTTCGGAACCGACCACACCGAAGAAATCCTTCGTCCCAACATGCTCGAGATCGCGCCCCAACTGATCGCGCATTTCGGCGAACCCTTCGCAGATTCCTCCGCCGTGCCGACATGGCTCGTCTCGCGGCTTGCGCGGCAACAAGTGACCGTCGCGCTTTCCGGCGACGGCGGCGACGAACTCTTTGCCGGATACACCTGGGCGCACAACACACGCCGCGTCCAAGCGTACCGCCGCGTCCCGCGACCACTCCGCGCGATCGTCGATACGGCACTCCGGTTCGCGCCCGAATCGCCGTTCATGGGCAAACTTCGCCGTTTCAGTCAAGACGCGAGGCTCGAAGGCCGCGCGGCATTCCGCCGACGCGAGACATGCCTCGACGCCGACGCGCGCGCCACGCTCTACCGGACGAGTCTCGCGTACGCCGTCGAGAACGCCGCCGTGGACCGCTTCGCAGAACACGCCGACGCCGGTCCGTCCAACCTCGACGAGTGGATGCTGTACCAGGACACCGTCATGTATCTGCCCGACGACATCCTCGTCAAAGTCGACCGAATGAGCATGGCCCACTCGCTCGAAGCCCGCGTGCCGCTGCTCGATCATCGCATCGTCGAATTCGCAGGCACGCTGCCCTTCCACCTGAAATACGGCAACGGCATCTCGAAACGCGTAGTCAAACACGCATTCCGAAACATTCTGCCGCCCGAACTCCTGCGCCAACGCAAACAAGGTTTTGCAATACCGATCCAACGCTGGTTCCGCGAAGACCTCCGAAACGTTTTCATCGAACTCGTCCTTGGAGACGACGCACGCTGCAAATCCTACCTCGACCATGACGCCATCCGCGCGCTATTCAAAACCCATACCATGGACCTCGAAAACCACGGCCACGCCCTCTGGGCCATCCTCATGTTCGAGCATTGGCTGCGCCGCTGAAGACCAGGAGTGACATACGCCCGGCGATCGGGTTCCTTGAACGACATGGCGTGCATCTGCAACCATTGCGCAATCTTTATGAAAGGAGTGGCGGTATTTATGTGGCGGGAAACGACGAAACATGAGCGGAATCTGCGAATCTTCGCGGAGGAATTGGATGCGTTCCTACCGGCACGTATTCTGGATTTCCACGTTCACGTGTTTCCTGCGGAAACGTTGCCGCCGGGCGGTCCGTTTTCGTGCGCGGGACACTCGATGCCGCGGTATGATCTCGATGACTTGAGCCAGGATCTCGCCGAGGTCTATCCGGGCCGCGAGACCGCCGCCGTCTGTTTCGGCATTCCGCACCCGGTCTATGACCGCGTCGGCAACAATGCCTATCTGCGCGATGCATGCGATGGCCGGCGGTTCTTCGCGTTTCGCCTCTTCGATCCATTCGAGGACACGCCGGACAGCCTCTGGGCCGATCTGCGCACAGGGCGTTTCCTCGGCATCAAACCGTACCCGGATTACGTGCGCAAGCCCGACGTGAGTCTGGTCGAAATACCGGAAATGCTGCCCGATTGGGCCATGGAAATTGTGAATGCGTTAGGCTTGGGCGTCATGCTGCACATCCCGCGAAAAGGACGCCTCGCCGACCCGCTCAACCAACGCCATATCGCGGCGCTTTGCGAACGCTATCCTCGCGCACGGATCGTGTTGGCCCACGTCGGTCGCGCGTTTTTCCTGAAGAATGTCGTCGGACAACTCGACGCATTGCGCGACTATCCGAATCTCTACGTGGACGTCGCGATGTTGAACCATTGGGAAGTGCTCGAACACGCATTCGGCGTCCTCGACCCTTCGCGGCTCCTGTTCGGCACGGATATCCCGATCGCGCTGGCGCCGGGCAAATCGGTCGAGATCAACGATCAGTACACGTATGTCACGCCGGTGCCGTGGGCACTGTCGATCGCCGACGATGATCGCAAGCTTGTTTTTACGTCGTTCTTGTACGAGTCGTTGCGGGCAATCCGCAAGGCGGTCGATCGGCTCTCGCTTCCCGATGCGTGGGTCCGTGCGCTATTCTACGACAATGGCATGAACCTGCTGGCGGCGATTCGCCCCGGCTCGATTGCGGAATAGGAGCAATATGGCAGTACGCTGGATTATCACCGATATCGATGGGTGCATCAGCCCCGAAGAATCCATCCCGTGGAACCTCGATCTGTTCGGACGTTTCGCTCAAATTTGCCGCGATGCGAACGCCGGTAAAGGCAAGATAGCGCCGATTACGCTGTGCACGGGCCGACCGCAACCCTACGCCGAAGTGCTGGCGAAAATTCTCGGCATCCACGCGCCGATCATTTGCGAGAACGGCGCGGTGCTTTATACGCTCGACGACAACCATTCGCGATACGGACCCGGCGTCACCGAAGAGAAGGTCCTCGGCATCCGCGCCGTCCGCGAGTTCATCGAAACCGTGATCCTGCCGGCCTATCCGGGCCTCATTTTCCAATTTGGCAAAGAGGCGCAGATTTCCGTGTACACCGAGCACCCGGAGAGCTTTCCGGAGATGCAGGCGGAGATCGAGGATTTCGTCGCCGACACCGATTGTCCCCCGGTCGTGATCACGCCCTCGTTCCTCTACCTGAACATCTCGATGACCGGCGTCGACAAGGGCAGCACGCTCAAGACCTTGTTCAGCGAACTCGGTGTCACGCGCGAACAAGTCGCGGGGATCGGCGATACGGAAGGCGATCTACCCTTGCGAAACGCTGTGGGCTTTTTCGCATGCCCATCCAACGCCAAACAGATCCTTAAAGACGCCTCCGATTATGTATCGCCATATCCCGATATCGAGGGGCTTCTCGATATTCTCGCGCGGCCGGAATTGGAGAGGCTGTAGGCTGGAAGCTGGAGATGGATGCCGACTTCCTCCCTCAGAACGACTCGTACAGCGCGGGCAGGGCTTCGCGGAGGGCCTGCTGGTTTTCTTCGGGATTGGCGCGGCGGAAGATTCGGCAGCGCTTTGCGGCGTTATCGAGTCTGGCGTCGAACTGGCCGTCGTCGCGCGCCGTTACCTCGCACGGGAGCAACTCGCATGGCAGGACGGTATCGCCGGGTTTGACTTCGGCTGCGGGAACGATTCGATGGCGCCCGTCCTCGCGCCGCACGAGTTTTCGGATCGCCACGGCCATCCACGTTACGGTTTCCCAGACGTTGTGCGGCCTGTTGCAGACGCGGTTCATCGTCTCATCCGACGGTTCTTCCTCGATGGCGTTGAGGAAATCCACGCGCGCCGAGCGGTCGATGGCGTAGGCCATGTAGTTGCGTAGCGCTGGTCGCATTCGCCTTATGAACGACAAGTCGGGCAGTTGCCAATAGGTGTTGTGCACGCCGAGGTCGAACGCGCTCTTGTCGGCGGCACACGGATAGATCGCCAGGGGCAAATCGGATTTCAGAATACGTAGAAAGGCATGCACATCGAGTTGGACGTTCCATTCGAGGTATCCGGGCGGTGTCGAACCGGCGGCGAGGTGTACGCAACGCGTCTTCTCGCGCATGAGCCCCGGCTCTCGGTTGTACGCCACCGCCAACGGCCGTGCCGACCCGAAAGAGACGATCTCGACAGGCTCGGCGCTCTCGCGGAGGGTCCGCAACAAGAGGTCGACGCCCATTTGCTGGAACGCGGGGATATCGCGCATTTCGTCGTCAGGACGGCGCATGGGGTCGAAGGGCCCGACGGCGCACGGGACGTTGCGTCCGAAGAGGGCGTTGAGTTGCGTGACGGGAATGAATCCGGGATCTCTCCGTCCTTGCGGATCGTCATAGGAAGGGTTGTTTGGGTTGGCGTAGGGGCGGCGGTAGCGTTGCGTGACGTCGAGGATGACCGCCTTGAGATCGACCTCCGGCAACGCGTAGGCGGCGATCAGGTCCAGATTATCGCCGGGATCTTGCGGTGGGTGATAGAGGTCCGTGATATCGATGAGCGGGACGGCGCGTCGCGAACGCCGGGCCGGTTCCGCTTCGCCCGACGCCGCGCCAAGCGTACAAGCGATTCCGCCAGCGGTCGTCGTCATGAACCCGCGTCTTGATAGCTGCATATAGTTGTTCCTCAATTGTTTGCCGCGTATCCAAGCAAGCATTAGAATAGGCGAAGCGCACCTTTGCGGCAAGTTGCTACCGATAGTGACTTTTCGTTGGGAGCGTGCTATATTGCGTTTTCGTACGAGGTCATGGGGAGAATTGTCTCCCTATGTGCCGGTCGGTTCGTTAGATGTATAATCGACAAGGCACGATGTAGATCGTGCCCGTTCTGATAAAAGGAAATGGCGGGAGTAGGGATATGTGTGGCATCTGCGGCAAGCTGTCATTCGATCCCTCTCGATCCGTCGATGAACGGCTGATCCGCGACATGGCGTTGGCCTTGGCGCATCGGGGACCCAACGACGAAGGTTTCTACATCAACGGGCGCATCGGGCTGGGCCAACGGCGCTTGAGCATCGTGGACTTGGCGGGCGGCCACCAACCCATGCCCAACGAAGACGAATCGCGCTGGATCGTCTTCAACGGGGAAATCTACAACCATCTCGAGGTTCGCGCGGACTTGGAGAAGCGCGGCCATCGCTATCGCACGCATTGCGACACGGAGACAATTCTCCACGCCTACGAAGAGTATGGCACGGACTGCGTCAAACGGTTGCGGGGGATGTTTGCATTCGCGATATGGGATGAAAAAGACCAAACGCTGTTCGCGGCGCGCGACCGGTTCGGGATAAAACCGTTTTACTATTGGCAGAGCGGTACCGCTCTTGCGTTCGCGAGCGAGATGAAGGCGCTCCTGCTCGATCCGGAACTGGAGGTCTCGCTGGATCACCTCGCGATCTTCGACTATTTTACTTACAGGTTCATTCCGGGTCCGAGGACTCCTTGGCGCGAGATTCGGCGGCTCCAACCGGCGCACTGGTTGCTGGCGCGCGACGGAAAGGTCCGCACGGAGCGCTATTGGGATCCGGCCTTCAACGGATTGTCGACGAATACCGAAGACGAGAACCTCGAAGCGCTCGAAGCGCTGCTCAAGGAAGTCATCCTCGATCACCGCATGAGCGAGGTGCCGCAGGGCGTGTTCTTGAGCGGTGGAATCGATTCGAGCCTGATCGTCGAACTGATGAGCGCGATTTGCCCGGAACCCATCCAGACGTTTTCGGTCACGTTCAACCATTATCCGAAGTACGACGAGGCCGCGTACGCCCGCGAAGTGGCCCAGGCCTGCCACACGGTCCATCACGAATACGATTGCACACCCGAAGCCGTCGGAGAACTTCCCGAAATCCTCTGGCACGTGGAAGAGCCGCTGGCCGATGCGGCGATGATCCCGCTGCACGAACTGTGTCGGCAGGCCAAGCGCGATGTGACGGTCATCCATTGCGGGGACGGCGGCGACGAGGCCTTCGCGGGCTATCCGCGCTTCTATTGGGACGATTACGCCCATGCCATGGCGCATCTGCCCGAGTCGATGCGGCAATATGCGTTGGCGCCGCTGTTTCGTCTGGGTTGTCGGCTGCCCAATCCGATCAAGGAGTTGTGTCGGCGTGGCGAGAAATTCACGCGGTTCGCAGGTTTGCCCGCACCCGAGCGTTACATGAACTGGTTCACCATCATACCGGACGACGTGAAGCGGCAGATGCTGCATCCGGATTTCTTGGCGCACGTAGGCCCATACCGATCGAAGCAGGTCTTCGAGACCATTTTCGAGAACGCGCGGGGCCTACGATTCGACGCCTTGGGCGCACGGCAGTACTGCGAACTGAACAGCTTCATCCCCGACGACCTGATGCTGAAATCCGACAAGATCTCGATGGCTTCGGGGCTCGAGGGACGCTTTCCCTTCCTCGACGAACGATTGGTCGAGTTTGGGCTGGCGCTTCCGCCGCGCCAAAAGATCGCCTATACGAAACTCAAGTTGCCCCTCCGAAAATTGCTCGCACGGCACATGCCCGATCAATTCATCAATCGCGGCAAGCACGGATTCGAGGTCCCGGTAACGGAGTGGTTCAAAGGCAGTCTGGACCAAGTTCTGCGCGATACCATTGCCCAATGCCATTCGGACTCCGAGAACGTCTTCAATCTCTCGTACATCGAGGACATGATAGGCAACATGCGGCGCAACGACCCTGTCGCCGGCCGCCAGTTGTTCAAAGTGTTCATGTTCCAACAATGGCGGACGCTCTTCGCGCATCCGCGCGCCCTGTGCCTAAGTCGGCTTCACGGCGGACCGCTGCCGCCGAGCATTCTCACGCAACCAATCGCCCCAGTCCCCTCCGCATGACCAATAAGACGGCCAACCGCGCGCTGGCATTCGCGATGAAGCTCCTCGGTGCCTTCTCGCCCACGAGATCCCTGGACGATGTCCGGCGGGTACTGGTCGTTCGGCTGGGCAACCTGGGCGACATCGTCGTCGCACTGCCCGCATTCCACGCGCTCCGCCGCCGTTTTCCGAACGCTCGGCTGGTTTTGCTAACCTCGCCGACGTATCGCGGCGCCCCGGACGCGCAAAACGTCCTGGCCGACGACCCGACGTTCGACGACACGATCATCTACTACGCCGACGAATCCAGTCGGCTCGGATTCTTGAAAGAGTTGCGCGCACGCCTGCGCCTCGAGTCCTTCGACCTGACAATCATGCTACCCGGCGACCTAAGCCGTTTGCCCAATCTTGCGAGACACCTGTTACTGCTGGCCGCCGCCGGACAGCGACGCCTCATCGGATTCCAACTTGTCGCGCCGGGGCAATTCCGCCTCGGACAGGTCGCGCGATTGATGGAACTCGTCGCGCCGCTCGGCATAACCGAAATCGAACCGTTCCCGTGGATTCGCGTTTCGGACGAACGCCGCGTAGCGGTGCGCCAGCGATGGCCCGAACGCGCGGGTTCGCCAACCATCGCGATGCAGTGCGGCGCAAAACGTCCCGCGAACCGCTGGATGCCGGACCGCTTCATCGAGACCGGACGCGCACTCATTGCCGAGCATGGCGCGCATATCCTCCTGACCGGCGGGCCTGACGAGCGCGCATTGACGGACGAGATCGCGCGCGGAATCGGCGACGGCTGTCAGTCTGTCGCAGGCGAGACCGGCGTCGCGGACCTCGCGGCCCTTCTCGAACGCTGCGTCCTGCTCATCTCGAACGATACAGGCACGATGCATGTCGCGGCGGCCATGGGCACGCCCGTCGTGGCCATCTTCAGCTCCCGCGACGACCCTTTCCGCTGGTACCCGTACGGCAACTGCCATGCAGTGCTGCGCCACGACGTCCCATGCAGCCCCTGCCTACAAGACGTCTGTCCCCTGCACGCCGAACCGATTTGCCTCACCGCAATCACGGTCGAACAGGTCTTGGACGCGGCGCGCACTTGTATTCGCTCGAGTTCGCCGCCGGTATGAACCGGATTGCAGATTGCAGATTGCAGATTGCGGATTGACAGCAATCTACAATCTACAATCAAGAAGAGGGCCGCCCGATGAAGCAAGGTCTACACAGCGTTGTTACTTATCTGGTCATAGTCTTGTTCCTCGCGTCAGTGGTCTCCTGCGGCAATCCGCCTCCCCTTCCAACGAGGGCGGATGTGCAATCCAAGTCGTCGAACCGTTCGGTCCCTGTCGACGACAAGGGCCTTCTGGCGACGGTGGCGGCCAGCGTGTTCAACCGGACTGCGGTGAAGATGATCGCGTGGGAATATGACGATTTCTTCCGCACTGCGAAGCTCGATCCTCAAAAAGAGCGGCGGGTCCGCGAAATCCTTACCGAGAAACAGGCAGGGATGATGTTCGCGGCAGGCAGGTTCGTGCTGCAAAACGGCGATCCCGAAGGCGACTCGAAATCGTTGGACGCGGTCGCTGCAGCCACTGCGGAAAGAGACAAGCAATTGGCTACGATATTGAGTCCAGAAGAATTGAGGCGGCTGAGGGACTATGAGAGTCCCAACAAAGTCGCGGAACGACTCACGCCGGAACGCCTTGCGAAGCTGTTTCCCGACCTGCTGAATGAAAAGCAAGGCCGGGCCGGCCAAGTGATGGCGGAAGAACTCAACAAAGACGGCGCAAACCCGGTCTCTGTTCTCCAAAACAAAGAAGCCTATCGAAATCTCTGCAACCAAGTCCGCACGCGCCTTGGGCAGGAATTCAGTCCCGATGAAATGAAAAACGTCGAAGAGGGGTTAGGTCATCTACAAGACCCTCGCGAAGCTGTCGGCCGCTAACGTGCAGGGTTTCCGGCGTGGCGTCTGCCTTTTCGGACATCCCCGCGAAATCACTTGTTAACGACGATTTCGCGTGGGGACAGCATGGTTCAACCATTTGACATGCCCCGGCGTGTCCTTTAGACTGGGATTCGAAGTCCCTGCACGGGCGGAAGCTCCGTGCACAGTCCGGTTTCGTCGAGGCCGGACCTTACAGTATAAGGAGATTAGTTCATGATTTTATTGACGGGCGGGGCGGGATACATCGGTGCGGTGGCGGTACGCGAGTTGTTGGACAAGGGATTCGCGGTACGTGTGCTGGACAAATTTCTGTACGGCTCGTATCCGCTGGACAGCGTCAAGCATCAGGTGGAAATCGTCGAGGGCGACATCTGCAATCTGGATGAGAAAGTTCTCGACGACGTCACAGGCGTGATTCATCTGGCAGGTCTGAGCAACGATCCGACGGCCGAGTTCAATCCGGAAGCCAATCGCCGCATGAACACCGTCGCAACGCAGACCATCGCCGAGGCGTGCAAGCGGCGCGGCATTAAGCGGTTCATCTTCGCGTCGAGTTGCTCGGTATATGATCGCGGGTTGATGGCGGAAGACGTTCTGCAAGACGAGACCTCGCCGCTCGAACCGCGTGCGGCCTACGCGACGAGCAAGTTCGCCGCAGAACAGGTTCTGTTGGAATTGGCGGACGATCAGTTCCAGCCGACGATCCTCCGGCAGGGCACGGTGTACGGCTGGAGTCCGCGGATGCGTTACGACCTGGTCATCAATACGTTCGTGAAATCGGCGTTTACGGACCGCAAGCTGACCGTCCATTGCGGCGGCGAGATGTGGCGGCCGTTGGTGGACGTCACGGATGTGGCCAAGTGTTATCTCGCATGTCTCGAAGCGGACTTGGGGGTGGTCGGCAAACAGATCTTCAACCTGTCGCACAAGAATTACCGCATTCTCGAATTGGCGCATTGGGTCAAGAGAGCGATGCAGGGTATCGTCGATATCGACATCGTGGTCGAATACGGCAGCCAGCGCGGACGGAGCTATCGCGTGTCGACGCGCAAGATCGAAAATGCGCTGGGGTTCCGTCCGATGGTCTCGGTCGAGGATTCCGCGCGCGACATGACGCTCAAGATCAAGTCGAACGTGAATGCCGATTTCGAGAATCCGAAGTACTACAACATCCGCTGGCTCGAATTACTGGTCGAGATCCAGGCACATTTGCAGCGCATCGGGAGCATCTTTTGATGCGCGTGCTGGTCACTGGCGCGAAGGGGCAACTCGGCACAGAGGTCTGCGCGGCCTACGCGGATGTCGAGCTGTTCGCGGTCGATATCGATCGCGTGGATTTGCGCGACGCCCAGGCCGTGCGTGCATTGATCGTGGACGAGGTCAAGCCGGACCTTGTCGTGAATACCGCCGCAGCGCATAACGTGCCGGAATGCGAAAAGGACCCAGCGACGGCGTTCGCGGTGAACGCGACGGCCGTGCGCGCGATGGCCATGGCGTGTCAGGCATGCGGCGCGCGTCTCGTGCATATCGGCACCGACTATGTCTTCGGATACGGCGCGACGCGGCCCTATGTCGAGAGCGATCTGCCGGCGCCGTTGAATGTCTACGCCGCAAGCAAGCTGGCCGGGGAACATCTGCTGGCGGCGGAATGCGGGAATCACGTTATCCTGCGCACGGCGGCGTTGTACGGTCACTCGCCGTGCGTCGCCAAGGGCGGCAAGAATTTTGTGCAACTCATGCTCGATCTCGCCGCCACGCGTCCGGAGGTACGGGTCGTCACGGATGAAATCACGACGCCAACATACACGCGCGCGCTGGCCGCCCAACTCCGGCTCGTCGCCGAAAAGGGCGAATCGGGCTTGTACCACGCAACGTGCAACGGGGAATGTTCGTGGCACGAATTCGCGCGGGCCATTTTCGATGAAACAAACACGCCGGCCAACCTGCTCGAGGCATCGTCGAAGGATTTCCCGTCGCCCGTCAAACGGCCGGACTATTCCGTGCTGCGCAACAAGCATTTGCAGGATCAGGGGCTTGATATCATGCCGCATTGGCGCGACGCGTTGCAGGATTACGTGCGGGCCGAACGGACCTCGTAAGGCGTGTGACGCGCCCTCGTTAAGAAGCGAAGATTCTTTTGCGTAGCGCCCGAGCGGATCATCAATCGAGGAAGTTGTCTCCAAAACAACGTTTTATTTCAGGAAAGGATGCAAAAAATGAAAAGCTTGGTAATCGTGGCCCTCGCGAGTTGGGCATGTCTTGCTGGCGCAGACTTGCTCGTCGGTTCGCCGGAGATGTCTGCGACGACCATTGACGCGGATGGCGCGGTTCACGAAGACTGGGGCGTTATATCGGTCAAGCTGGATCCCATGCCTGCCGATGCTTCGACGCAGCAGCGTTATGAACCGGCATTCATGCCTGCGGTCCTGTCCACGACAAGTGCAGGCCCCCTCACGTTGAAGCAATGCGTGTACCGTGCGCCGATCTGGCCTTTGGGCGTGGACGTTTTGCTGTTGAAGGTCGAAGCGAAACAGGAAACGACCGCCACGTTGCGCGTCGCCGTCCCGGAGACGGTCAGCGTCGGCGAACGCCTCGGCGTGGCCGGTGGACGCGCGGTATTGTACGTTCTTGCGGGTCCGAAGCTTGAGCGCAAGATGAAGGCGTGGGGTTGCATGGGCGGGGCGATGTCGATGCCCGGCTGGGCGACGCCGAGCGTCGAGTGCGATCCCGCGTTCAAGAATATCAGAGCGGGCATGGGCGGCGTGCCCATAGAATACCGATTCGCGGTTCCGGCGGGCGAGAAACGCACAGTCGTGCTCGGGTTCTGCGAGAGCTTCCAGCCCAACGGGGGGATACGTCCTCTACGGATCGAGGTCGAGGGAGCGCCGGAACAGGATCTGGATCCCATCGCGGCGTGGGGACGTCATGTGCCGGGCTGTCTGCGTTTGGATGCCGCGGACGCGGACAAGGACGGGTATATCAAGGTGATTGTGGGACCGCATCCCGCCGCCTCGGATAGGAATCCAATTCTGAATGCCGCGTGGGTGTTCAAACCCGATGCGCCGGTCGATATCGAGCAGGTGAAACTCGGCAAGTTGAACGAAGCCGCCGAGTACTTCGTCGAGGTCGGCGGCGTCAAGGATCAGGACATCTATGAAAACGGGCCTGTCGCATACGACCTGAAGCTGACGCCGGATCAGCCCGTGGAAATGACCTTCCTGCTCGCCGTGCCGGGCGGCGCGGTACCCAGTCCGCCTACCGCGTGGACCGAGGCGAAACTGTTCAACGCCGCCGTCGCGGTGTGGGGCGACTGGTTCGATCAAGGCCGGAAGGACCTGCTAGATCCTCTCGCGGCCGCCGAGCGCGAAGCGCTCTTCACGATCGCGTTGACGCGCGTCCAGGCCAGCGGATTCTTCCTTGCCTTGCCCGTCGAACGTTATGCGGCGGCGCAGGCGGCGGAAGCGACCGCTCTGCTCGATAAGGCCGAATTGTTCGATGAGGCGGAACGCTTGCTACGCGTGTATTGGGACAAGGAGGTACCGCCGCCGTTCGCGCCGTTAGCGCAACAACCCGACGGTTCGTGGCGCGATGCGGCGAACGATCCCGTCGCGTCCGTGCACGTGCTGCGCGCCCTCGCCAACCATGCGCTCGCCACGAAAAATCTGCAATGGCTCGACAAAGCGTGGCCAGCGATCAAGACTGGTGCAGACGCCCTCGCGAAGAACCAGCCCGGCGATCCCGCCAACGCCGCGATACAGGCCGTCGCGCAAGCCCAGGCGTTGGACCCCGTGCGCTTCAAATAACTAGGACTGGAGAACACGCATGCTGGCAATTATGTGTTACCTCTTGACCGCGTCGCAGGGCATCGAGATCAAAGCGCCGGACAACGGGGCGGGACGCGCCATTCAGAAGGAAGACACATGGGAGCGCCTCGGAAAAGACCTGATCTACAACTTCTGCAATATGTATCAGCCATGCGTGGTCGAGCGGCCCGGCGAAGCGTATCCGTACTTGATGTGGTTCTTCGGCTGGGCCAGCGCGGACGCGAATCCAGACGAGGCGGGATGTGACGCGATCTATCACGCTCGCTCGAAGGACTTGCTCGCGTGGGAGGTCTACGCGAAGGACGGCGGCTGGGATGCGGAAATGAAACCGGCACGGTGGAAGGCCGTGCTATCCGCGAGCGAGCGATATTACGATCTGTGGCACAACGGCGACCCGTCCGTCGTGTGGAAAGAAGGGCGCTACTACATGGCGTACAGCGCCACGAGCAACATCCATCGAAAGAAAGACGACGCCCATCTCGACGGCATGCTCCTGTGCGTCATGGGCGCGACGTCATCCGACGGCATCCATTGGGAAAAGACGGCGCAACCGTTGCTCATCGAACCGAAGGATGTGCAAGACGCCGCCGATTCGAATCGGATCTGCGATTTCCATCGTCCGTCGCTGATGTGGGACGGCCACTGGAAACTCTGGTTCGACTACTGGGCGCCGCCCAACGGCGTCTGCATGGGCTATGCGGAGAACGCGGGCGAGTTCGCAACGCCGGACGGATTCACGGTCGCGCACGACTTGCGCACGCCGCTCATCCTCGATTGGCCGAACCCCGCCGTCGTGAAAACGAAAGGACGCTACTACAGTTTCGCGGACCCGTCCGGCTATCCAACCAAGGCTGCATCGACACCCGAAGCAAAGAACTGGACCACGCGCGCTATCTGCGAAGCCGTGTCCGACGACGGTCTGCATTGGCACATCGTGGGCTACATCCCGCCCGATAAAGACGCCGCAGCCATCCACGTCCCGCAACCGCTCGTTCAAGGCGATTGGCTCTACGTTTTCTACGCCACGCAACGCGGCGGCGAACCCGTGTACGACTATCGTTACGACCGCATCCGCGCAATGCGGAGCAAACTGGGAGAATAAGCGTATGAAGACCCGCATGGCCTTCATCGGGTTCCAGCATGGGCACATCGTCGGACTCTACAAGCTGGCCCAACAGCGCGAGGATATCGAAGTTGTCGCGGCATGCGAAGAGGACGCGGAAACACGCGCAAACCTGGCCGCGCAGGGCGTCGCGATCACGCACGATTCCTATCCTCGCATGCTCGACGAAGCCAAGTGCGATGTGGTCGCATGCGGCGACTGGTTCGGCATACGCGGCCAGCGGCTCATCGATGCGATGGAGCGCGGCTTGCACGTCATCGGCGACAAGCCGCTATGCACCACGCTCGACGAATGCGAGCGAATCGCGGCGCTCGCGCAAGGCGGCCTGCGCGTCGGATGCATGCTCGACCTTGGCGACCTCGGACCCTACCTCGCGTTACGCGAATTGATCCGCGGCGGGCGCATCGGCGAAGTCCATACAATCCAGTTCTGGGGCCAGCACCCGCTGCTGTACGGCAAACGGCCCGCGTGGTACTTCGAACCCGGACGCCACGGCGGTTCGCTCAACGACATCGCGGTCCACGCCATCGACATCGTTCCATGGATGACAGGGCGGACGATTACCGAAATCACGGCGGCCCGCGCATGGAACGCCAAGCTCAAACAACACCCGTGTTTCCAGGACGGCGCGGCGCTCATGCTCACGCTCGACAACGGCGGGATTGTCCTCGGCGACGTGTCCTATCTCAGTTCCGACGCGCACGGCTATGCGATGGAACCCTACTGGCGTTTCACGATCGGCGGGACCGACGGCGTCGTTGAAACGAATTGCAACACGGGTCACACGACTCTTTGGCGTCACGACACCCCGCAGCCCATCCAAGAACCCATAGCGCCCAATCGCCCCGGCGCGTACTTGGATGCATTCCTAGCAGACCTCGCAGGTAGTCCCCTGCCGGACGCTCTCAGCACCGCCCGCGTCCTGCATAGCACCCGCCTCGCCCTGCTCACCCAGCACGTCGCAGATACGAAGACGTTTCCGCTGACGATCTGAAACGTCCCTATTCAAGCTTCTTTCTTGCAGGCCGGGCGTCATACAGTTCGGGGGCCTCTCTCACGACGCACGCGCGCTCGTCCGCCTTCCGCTCGAAATACAACTTCGATTCACTGAAAAGATCGTTGCCGTCCGCCTTCAAATAGCGTGCCGCCATCCGGCAGTACTCGGGATCGATTTCGACGCCGATACTGTTCCTGTTCGTTCTCATGGCCGCGACCATCGTCGTTCCAGAACCACAGAAAGGATCGAGAACCGTATCTTCGACAAACGAGAACATGCGGACCAAACGCGTTGCCAGTTCGACAGGAAAGGGTGCGGGATGATTCTTTGTGGACGCCCCGGGAATGTTCCAGATCTGCTGGAACCAAATGTTGAACTCGACCTTGGATATCCTGCTCGAGTCCCTTTGGGCTTCACTCGGCTTCCGATATCCGCCGGGCTTGCGCTGCATCAGAATGAACTCCATGTCATTCTTGATGATCGCATTGGGCTCATAAGGTTTCCCAAGGAACTTCGATCCGTTGGTCACCTCGTAGGCTGCATTGGCAATCTTGTGCCACACAATGGGGTTCAGATTGTCGAATCCGATCTTGCGGCACATCACACAAATATCCGCGTGAAGTGGGAACACCAAATGACGCCCAAATTCCCGCCGCGCCACGCAGACATCTCCCACGACGCAGACCAAACGGCCGCCGGGAACAAGCATGCGGAAAACATGCCGCCACACCTTATCAAGTTCCGCCAGAAATGTCTCGTAATCCTGTATATGTCCCATCTGGTCAGGATGATCGTTGTAGCGCTTCAGATTCCAGTAGGGCGGCGACGTGACCACGAGGTGCACGGATTCGTCGCCGAGGAAAGACAGGTCTCGAGCATCGGCGTTAATGAGTCGATGGGATGTCGATTCCGTCATCTACGCAAATGCTCCAATGTGTGCGGTCAACGCTCTCGTAAACCGCTCGACCGAAAGGTCTGCAGAGGGCGTCTCATAGACGCCTTGAATGCCATCGGCGGCCCTCGATGTAATGAATGCGGCGGCCGAGTAATGGCGCTCGAGGATCAGTTTGCGACAGAATATCTCATATCGCTTCACGTAAGAGGCGCCAAGAAAATCGGGGAAAACCTTGAAGTGCGGTTCCTGCACTCTGATCGGCTGGTTTGAGCCCGCGCAGTCCTCGATCATGAAGAAATATCCCACGAAGGGTTGTGGGCTGTCGAGGTAGGCACGCTCGCGAAAGGCCGTCCAGAGATCCAGTGCACTTCCCACCGCCTCCTCGGTGCGATTGTTGAAATTGTTCGCGAAAGAAGGCCCGGCGTGAGATTTCGCTTCAATGGCCGCTAGCAGCCTCTTCTCCTTGACAACCAATAAGTCCCATTTTTTCGTGGGCCTGAAGAAGCCTGGCAATTCGACGGCCTTCTTGCGAAATACGCAGGACTCGGGGATTCCGGCACGCACGATAATATCCGCAAAGAAGCTGATGAATCCGTCCATCTGCGCACCGCCCGTTACGGCGCTACGCAAACCCCGATCGGACTTGCCGCCCGATTCCTGTTTCACGCGCTGTGCGGCTCGTGTAGCCCAATAGTGGGCAACGGCCTTTCTTGTTTTCTCCGCCGGGTTATCCATCTCGCCATCCAGTTCCTTTGAAAACGCGAATCGACTATTCCGATTGAAGTTGAGCCACGGCTCACAGTGTCAAGTCCTGTATAAGATACCATGCCGGGTATCAAGAGGAAAAACATGTTCTGCAAAGGCTTGACGCTTCAAACACGACGAATGCCGCGCGGGATGTGGGAAAAGAAATGGTGCCCGAGAAGGGACTTGAACCCCCACGCCCTTGCGAGCACTAGGTCCTGAACCTAGCGTGTCTGCCAATTTCACCACTCGGGCACATGTAAAAATCTTATCATATTAGCATGCTTCGTTCAAGTTTTCCGTATGACCTCGCGTCGCGGGCCTGCGTCATGGTTCTTGCGAAAATCGCACAACGTACTCCCCTTTACCCTAAATTTGGCAGTTGACATAGAAGAGTATTGCTTATAGAATAGGACTTATATTACTTATGAGACAAATAGGGCCTCACCCACAGGGTGAGCGATCAAGATGTCCCATTCTTCCCATTCTTCCCATTCTTCCCATTCGTCCCATTCTTCCCATTCGTTAGGCAATGCCTGCCTGCGCCGACTGCCTTTTTGAGGATGAAGAAGCAAGCATATTTTCGGCGGGTGCAATGGGGTTGAAGGCGCACCGTTAAGCGAGGCTGTCGAAGAGGGCGCGCTTGGCCTCGTAACGGGTGCGAAAACCTTGCATAAAGGTTTCATTGCCGTGGAGAAAGGCGCACGACTCGTACGCGGCGGTCGGCGGCGCGGTCTTTGTTTTCACGGCGGGAAATCCGAGGTGGTAACACGCCGCGTTGGCAATGTGGATCACCTTGAGGAGCGGCACGTCGTTTTTGGCTTCGAGGGGCGTATGATGCATCTGGATGCTGTGGATGATGGATGTGGGGAGGTTCCACTCGCCCGAGGCCCATGCGCCGACTACACAGTGGTTCGCGCCGCACAACACCTCCTGCTCGGCGTGGAATTGGCTCAGGTGGCTGCCTTCCATCACGGCCATGACTTCACGCGCGGCGTCCGGCATCGCCTGCCAGATAATCGCCTTGCCTACATCGTGAAGCAGCGCCGCAGTGAAAATATCGTCCGAGTCGATGCCGCGCAGTTGGAAGCATTCGACGAGCGTTTCCGCCGCGATGCCGCAGACGAGGCTGTGCATAAACAATTGATTGACGGCTTGGCCGCGGATGGTGCGCGCACTGAAATGCTTCATGACCGAGATGGCGAGGCTCAGCCGCTCGACTTCGCTGAATCCAAGTACAACGACCGCGTCTTCGATGGTTTCAATGGTTCGGCGCAAACCGTAGAAGGGCGAATTGACCGTGCTCAAGAGTTTCATGGCCAGCGCCGGGTCGCGCGAGATTACAGCGGCCAGTTTCGCGGCCGTGCCCGATGGATCGCGCGCGATACGCATGATCTGCGCAACGGACCCGGCCAGCGTCACCAACTCGGTCAGCGCGCCAACGCGTTCGAAAACATCTTCGTAACTCAACCGGAGCATCGAATCCACCGTCCTCCACCATCGGCATAGAATACGCCATTCGAGCGGCTACATCAATCTTTCTTTCGCGCGCGCATGCATTTTGTGCCGTCTTGGCGCGATGAGGTAGAATTCAACGCCCGTGGATTGGGTTGCAGGCTGTAGGAAGTACGATGCGTGCGGATTTTGGATTCTCCAGCCGGATTGATTTGCGCCGCTGCCTTCCGTTATCGTACGAGTGACCTTCGGCGAGATCCTATTCCGGATGACGACGGTCAACACCGGTTTTTTTCGAGAGTGTCTGCGTGCTGTAGGCGTTGCGTTTCAATGTGGTTCGCCGTTTGTACTTTTGCGGAACCATTACAGTAGACGCTGCAGAAACTCCCGAAAGCGGCTGGCCGCAACCGATATCATGGGTTCGAAATGATTTCGGACCTACGAGAGTAGTGGTCTTGATTCTGTTGTGAGAGGAATGGTTCATGATTACGGAACGTGAGTGCGCCAAGGTTGCCATTCCGGCAGGTAGTCGCTCGCTTAAAAAGACCAAGAATCGCGTTTTGACACGGCGCGGCGTGTTGTGGCTGGGTCAGACCTGCAACCAGCGGTGCTATTTTTGTTATTTCGCGCACCGGATCACGAATCTGGATCATCCCGAACACGCCTTCATGGATCTCGATAAAGCCAAGCGCATCTGCAAAACGTTGCGCGAGTGTTATGGAAACACGGCCATCGACATTCAGGGCGGCGAACCCACGATACACCCCGGCATCTTTGAACTGGTTCGGTACTGCCGCGAGATCGGCCTGTTTCCCACGCTCATCACGAACGGCCTGGTATTGGGACGCCCGGGCATCATGGAAAAGTACCGCGACGCAGGCATCCGCGATTTCCTCGTGAGCCTGCACGGAATCGGCACAGTCCACGACCAGGTTGTAGGACACGAAGGGGCCTACGGCAAGATCGTGGCCGCCATCGAGCGCATGCGCGAAGTGGGCGTACCGTTCCGCCTCAACTGCACCATGTCCAAGCCGGTCGTCCCCATTCTCCCCGATATCGCGCAAAAAGCCATCGAGTATGGCGCATACGCAGTTAACTATATCGCATTCAACCCGTTTGGCGATCAAATATCCGGCGTCCGCACGCACGACAATGTCCCGAAATACACCGATATCAAGGCGCAGCTTGCCGTCGCAATGGACCTGCTCGAAGAAGCCGGTATCGAGGTAAACGTCCGGTACCTACCCCTGTGCATGAGCGAAGCGCGCCACAGGAAAAACTTTTATAACTTCCAACAGTTGTCTTACGACACGCACGAGTGGGATTACCAAAGCTGGTTCTGGACCATGCGCCAGCCGCAGATGATGAAGGAAGGGACGTTGATGCCCACGTTCCTGCTCGGTCCCAAGGCGCGCCAACTGTACCGCCTAAATCCCATCGCCGTCCGGGATCGATGCCTCGCGCATCCGCTGTACTGGGGCCTCGCGTTTGCGGGACAGCGGTGGGTTGCCCGCCTCGTGCAGACGTTGCGCGGCAAAGATGTGCTTTGGCGCAACGAAGCCTGCGCCCGTGCAGCGGAGGATTGCCAGTACCGCTATCACGAAGCGTGCGGGCGTTGCGCGCTTTGCAGCATCTGCGACGGATTTCACGGCGACTACAGCGACCTGTTTGGAACCGATGAAGCACAGCCCGTCACGGACATGCCGCCCACGGACGATCCCAAGGCCTACATACAGCACCAAGAGAAGACCGTCGAACCCGATGATGAGACCTGGGCTCTGTAACAGGATTCTCTTCGAGGGCGATACGGATCGGACTGTCTGCACGAGGAGTCTCTGTTTGCAGGATTCAGCACTAGATGTATTGAAACGGCGCATCCCGCCAGTTCGAGGTCTGATTGTTACTGACAACGCCAAGGGAAAACCCTTCGCGCCAATCGATCTCAAACGATGGATCCGGCTGAGCCGCACGGCTTATGCCACGCCTAAGATCGATGTGTATGCCGTCGGTTTCAACGTCGGCCTCATGCTCGATCTGCTCGATTGTGCACGAACGGTCGATACGCGGCTGTCCATCAAGACCGGATGCACGGTCCCGCCGGAAGATCTGGATGCGCTGAAGGAGGCGGGGTTGCTGGATGTCTGCCTTGCGCCTTCCTCGACTGACGCAAGACACTTCGACGCGTGGCTGAGTGCATGCAAAGCGGCCGGAGTTCCGGTGCGTCTCGAATGGCATGCCCCGTTTGACGTAGACCTGGATATCGACACGCTTGCGGCGCGTGCCGTGGAATGCGGAGTGGTGGCTGCGAATATCTGTATAGGTTCGCCATTCTCACACCGCGCCGCTTGCACCGATGGTGCGCATGGGCGGCAAACCATCGAGCAGATGAACGACCTTGCGTCCGCGTTGGCCGCCGGAACCATCGACGTCGGCATTGTGGGCCTCCCTTTCTGCATGGTGCGCGAAGCGTTGCGTCCGCACTGCCTGAACAGCACGCAGGTCTTTCAGGACCACCAGCAGTACCGCAAGGATGCGTACGACCTCGCCCTGCTCCTATACGGACGCCATCCCAGTATCTCCTCGAAAATCCTTGCCATTCTCATTGCACAGTACACGCTGCACCGTGCGCCCATCGACGCCAAACTGTTACCGTGGCTCGTCAATCGCCCATGGTTTCATGCGCGCGCCATTGCCTGGAACAAATTGACGCGGCATCTCCGTTTCCCGTTCGGTTCCCCAAAGGCCGCCGCAACGGATTATGAAACGCGCGAGAAAGAATTGAAGGCGCTTCAGGAGAAGGCGCTCAAGGCGTTAGGCCCCGCCTGCGAGTCGTGCCGTTTGCGGCGGATTTGCGACCATGCCGGCCCTGCCTTGCAACGCGTTTTGCCGGACGTGCAGGCGGTGAAGCAGCCGGGCGAGCTTGTGTATTCGCCTTTCTATTTTTCAAGCGGACGGAAGCGTTATTACGACACCATCGATGTGGATCGTTGCGCGTTCGGCGACGAGCAGGTGGACATGGCGCGCAAGGCCAACGAACTCACGGCGAACCGGCCTCAGGACAGACGCATCACCCCGTACGAGTACCGCGCGGAGACCACCCTATTCGCACCGTACGAAGGCGCGCTCAACTGGCTCGCGGTCACAAATGCGGAACAGCTCAGTTCGCCGCTTGCGACGCTCGAGCCGCCATGTACGGTCTCCGTCACATTCGGCGGCGGCATGGCCGAGCACATCGGGTTTAGTTTCGGTCGTCGCATCAAGCTTGTGTGCCCGATGGAAGCCTGCCGCCACACGCTCACGCTGCACATCGAGGCGGACGGGCGCTATGTCTTCCTGCGCGACGGGATTCCGATCCGGCCTTCGGATTTCGACGGTGGAGTCTATGCGCCTCGGCGCCTGGGATCGAAACTCGAACTGCGTCTGTCAATCTGGAATATCGACACTTCCATCCTAAGCCAGTACGTCGACATCTGGGAAGAGAAAACCGACCCCTTTCTCGCCGCCGCAAAGCCGAAGTACTCGGTAATCGTCGTATGCACGCGGTATGCACGGCGGCTCCAGGCGGCCCTCCAGTGTCTTGCCCATCAGCAAGACTTCGACATGGGAAAACTCGAAGTGATTGTGTGCTACGTCCCGGGGTTGGACGCCACGGAAGACCTTGTCGCAAGCATGCAGATGACCTATCCCGACCTGCGCATACTGCACTCGCCATTTCCAGAACAGTGCGGCAACGCCAAAGGATTCATCATTAACGAATCGCGCCGCATGGCGTCGGGGGAATGGATTGTGCTCCTTGATTCGGACACCCTCGTGCCGCCGCGCATGTTCGCTGAAGTTGAAGCGGTCGAGAGCAAGACCAATTTCGTTGCCCCAGACGGACGTAAGATGCTCACGCCGGAAACCACCGCCCGGATCCTGCTCGGCGAGATCGCGCCATGGCGTCAATGGCAGGAGCTGATTGCCGGGCCGGGCGAGTACCGCCCGCGCGAGGCCCATGGCGTGCCCATCGGGTTCTTCCAGTGCGTTCGCGCGCAGTGTATGGATGTGGTCCAGTACCAAGAAATGGAGCATTTCGAAGGGGCCGACATGCAGTTCGGCCTCCAGATATGGGAGAAATTCGGAGCCCCGGTCCGCCTCCTCGGCTATCCGGTGCTTCACCTCGACCACGGCGGAAGCCAGTGGTACGGCACCCAGAAACACCGTTGAGATCCAGTCCGGCCAGTCGAAGACGGGAGTATGCATGAAGAAGACATTGAAGTACCTGTTTTATACGTTTGATTTCATTCTCGTACTACTAATCCTCTGTGGCGTCCTTCTATACTTTCTGGCCTATACGCGCGTGCCAAATCACAATCGAACCGTCGTCCACCCGTCTCTAACCGCCGAAGTCAACGTGATCCGCGACGACTGGGGCGTCCCACACATCAAAGCAGAGAACGAAACGGACGCCTACTTTGCCTTGGGCTACGTCATGGCCCAGGATCGTCTCGTGCAGATGGAAATCGTATTACGCCTCGCACGCGGCGAGTTGGCCGAGATCCTCGGTCCCATGGCCGTGCCTATCGACAAGCTCGCGCGCACCTTCCAACTGCGCGCCAATGCCGAAAGATACGTGAACGAGCGGGCTGCGGCACGTCCCGAAATCAAAGCCGTCGCCGACGCATTCGTCGCCGGCATCAACCACCGCGTCGACAGCGAACCGGCCCCGTTCGAATTCGCAGTCCTGCACATTCCCAAACGGCATTACACCCCCATCGACTGCCTTATCGTTTCCGCCATTCTCCCCATCACGTTCGCAGACGGACTCCGAACAGACCCGTTGTATACCCTCATCGAAGAGCGATTCCACAAGCTCGGCATCCAGCGAGACGTCCAGGAAATTTTTCCCGGCTACACGAAGGAACCGCCCATCACGGTTATGGAAACCATCGACGAAGCCGAGGCCTATCTCAAGGCGAAGCAACCTCAGCCGCGAGCCACCGCGACGAACGACGCAACCAGCGATGGGTTGCGCGAGTTCCTGAAACCCGTGCAGATGTTGACCAAATTGTTTGGGCCAGCCCTCGGCAGCAACTCATGGGTACTCGGACCCGCACGCACCCAATCCGGCAAACCCATCCTCGCCAACGACCCACACATCGCTTTCACCAATCCGAGCATCTGGTACGAGAGCCATCTGACCTGGGGCGACATGGACGTCTACGGCTATTTCCTGCCGCTGATCCCCTTCGCACTCATCGCCCACAACCACGACCGAGGCTGGGGGCTTACCATGTTCGAAAACGACGACGTCGACCTCTATCGCGAAACATTCGACGCCAACAATCCAAACAAGGTCATGTACAAAGGCCAGTGGACCGACGTCAAAACCACGACGGAAACCATCAAGGTCCGCTTCGGACGCGACAAAACCATCGCCATTCGCAATACGCCCCACGGGCCGGTCATCACCGACCTCTTCCGCAAACTCCACAAATACGAAGGATCCGAAATTGCCATGTCATGGGTGTGGCAACACACACAGTACACCGACATGGAAGCACTCTACGACATGAACCACGCCAAGAACCTCGAACAATTCGGAACGGCGCTCGAGAAGATCACCTCGCCCGGACTCAACGTCTCCTACGCCGACCGCGAAGGCAACATCGCATGGTGGGCCGCCGGTATCATCCCCATCCGGCCCAAGCACGTCAATCATAAGCGGCTGCTCGAAGGCGCGTCCGGCGACGACGATATCCTTGGATACGTCCCGTTCGACGAAAACCCACACCTGATCAATCCGCCCTCCGGCTGCATCGTCACCGCCAACAACAAATCCACCGTCAAGCCCGTCGGCCCCATCCAGGACCTCGAAGGCTACTGGCAGCCAAGCGACCGCGCCGGACGCATCGAACAACTCCTTGATGCGCGCGAAAAGTGGAACATCAACGATCTGCGCGCCGTGCAAATCGACGACGTCGCCTATAACGGCCCCAAGATGATCGAAGGAATCAAAGACGCCCTCGAACCTCTCGCCGCTCGCCTCAATCCGCTCGAACGCCAAGCGCTCGATATCCTCGGCAAATGGGATTTCGCACACGGCAAAGGTTCGACCGGCGCCGCCATCTTCCAGGTCCTCTGCGACAACCTGCTCAAACGCATCCTGACCGACGAACTCGGCGACGACAACTTCCACGTATTCTGCATGTGTACCGATCACTGGAATTTCCTCAAATACGTCATCGGCAACCCCGCGTCGCCCTATTGGGACGACTGCACCACCTCCACCGTCGAAACCCGAACCGACATGACCCTCAGAGCACTCGACGACACCATCGACATCCTCACCCGCAAACTCGGTCCCGACATGACCAAATGGGCCTGGGGCGCCATCCACACCATCGAATTCAAACACCCCTTCGGATACGCCCCGCTACTGGGCCGAATCTTCAACATAGGACCATTCCCAGCCGCCGGCGGCGCACAACTCGTCAACAACATGCTCTACGCGCGCGGCGAACCCCCCTATTCCGTAGTAGCCGGCCCATCCACCCGGCGACTAATCGACTTCGCGGACCCCGAACACTCGCTCACAGTCCTACCCACCGGCAACGGCGGCAATTTCATGGGCACGCACTACAGCGACCAAGCCCCCCTCTTCATGACCGGCCAATACCGCGAACCCCACTTTACTCCCAAAGAAATCCGCAAACACCAGGAAAGCGCAATGAAATTCCGCCCGCGCCCGTAAAGTAGTGCGCGACGGATCGGCACGGACGGAAACGACGATAGGCCGAGAAGACTCTCTACATAGAATGCCTTTTGAGTAGTGTGGCCACAAGTGCTCCAAGCAACACATGGCCAGCCACTGCTTCTAAGCTCGTGTATATTTGAGCCGGTGTATTCTTCGGAGCAGGGTGAATGTCCCCGTATCCAAGTGTGGTCATTGTCACTACGCTAAAATAGTAAGGTTCGTACCATGAGGGATAGCGCTTATCCCAGGGCTTGTCCTTGTCTGCGGTCCACTCAATCGTTGGGACCAACCCATACAGCACTGGCTCGATGAACGTACCTTCAAGGCAGACAGGTATGGGGGTGGGCGTGTAAATAGCGGCAAACGCAAACCAAGTGACAAGCGCCCAAAAGAGAAGTCGCCCCGGGGACCAGCCGCAGTCTGCAAGGATGTACCAGAGGATTCCGAGTATCCGATGTTCTGACATAATCGACCGTCGGTGATTTTCATTGGAAACGAAACGGCGGATTCGGGTGCCGGGATCCGGGACGAGTAGTTCTGGCGACTGGAAATCGCCCCCGAACCGAGTCCACCGTTCGCGATATCGAAGCCAAAGCATCACAAGAATACTGAGTGAGATCAAAGAACCGAGAACTGACCACGCGAAAAGCACTACGAACAAGACCAAGATTTCCAACAGCAGGACAGGCTTCCGGAAGAGGTGACCGCACCAGGGTTCTTCGACAAACTTCACGTCTCCGAAGTCGGTTCCTCGAAACACGCAATCCCGTAAATCCGCGCCCCTCAAATCGGCGCCCTGCAAAGTCGCGTCCTTGAGATCTGCCCGCCTAAACGAGACCCCTTTGCACAATGCGTGGCGCAATTTGGTGTTTCGCATCTTGGTGCCAGTAAATGCGCAACTCCCCCTCATTTCTGCAGATTCCATCGAGGTTGCGACAAGAGAACCACCATTGAACAACACGTTTTCGAGAATGCAGAAGTCCATGCAAGAATTTGCAAAAGCGTCGCATTCTTCGAAAGTTTTGTCTATTAGCCGGATACCCCGCAAATCTCTCAGCACCTGATCGGGGCTAAGGCGATATTCGGCAGGGCAATCCTGCAATCGAGGCAACTCAGGCCATCTATCGTTCTTGAGGAGGTTTTGTGTCCAGTCGTTTTCATCCCTTATGTCGCCGAGAATCGCAGTCACACGTTCGGGAAACTCAGTCCATCGTTCCCTGAGTTGTCGAATACCCTCTTCATCCACCAGGGCACTTCCCCTGGCAGGGGACCGGTGGCCCCAGCACCTACAACGAAGGCTCAGCAAATTACTTAGTACCCTTGTCATCGCCGGTGCCCTATGACGTTACTTGCTCCAAGATCATCCTTGCCAACTTCCTGTTGTCGGCAGGATCTACATATTGGCCGCCCTCACGCTGGTAGAGAGCCTGCATATGACGAGCGTTGTTCGCTGTTCGCATGAAGATGGGAATTTCCACGTGACGTTTGGCGCGTTCTTTGTAGTATCCACCCCGCAGGCGCCTGAGAAATTCAATGCCTGTTTCCTCTTCAGATACGACAACGGATTGGTTGTCATAGCGATACAGGATCCCAGCGATCCTCACCATTACGTCCAGGATGATTGCATCGTAATCGGTTTGACGAACGGCCTGCTCGAATTCGCTGATGGTAATGACAGTGGCTACTTGAATGCCGGACCACCTCAACTGATCCAGCAGAGCCTCGTTCTCAGAAGCTTTGGGGTAGTCGTCAAAGAATAGTACTCTAGGCATCCTGATTCCTCTCCTATTGTTTGATCAGTGGTAAACGTATTGTCGCCGTTGTAAGAAAGTTGTCTCCATCGAACCGGCGATTCGGCGTATTAGCTTCTATACTTTCTAAGGATATTTTTCCCCCACACTCTCTTTCGACAACACGGCGGCAGAGCGTAAGCCCCATGCCCATGCCTTCCTTGCGTTTCGCAGGATCGATGTAGCGCGTTTTTACCCGAGGTTGGAATACAAGTTCTTTTTCGTCTGGTGCAACACCCTGTCCCAAGTTAGTGAATCTAATGACACAATGATCATCTGTCTTGTCAATTCTGATAGAGATATCCCCATACGTCTCATTATACGCGAACTTACACATGTTGTCGAAAAGATTCAGAAACACAAGTTCGAGTCTTTCACGATCCGCTTTGACAACCGCTTTCTCACAAGATAGGTGATATTCGATTTTACTCAGCGAAGTGGTACGTATTGACTGCCTGAAGAAGGCAACTTGTTTTGTAAGTATCGATGCGACATCAATGGCTTCCTGGTGAAGTTCTTCTTCTTCCTCGATTCGCACCTGTCGGAAGGCCTGGAAGTTGTGTCGGATGAGGTACAGTTTCACAATGCCTTCCTTTATCGCGGCCTCTCCCTTAAGCAACCATTCCTCGGTTGAAGTGCCCTTGGCGTTTTCTCGAACACCTAACTCTTTTGCAACTTTATCCAAGTAGTCATATCCAGCCTGGATCTTTGCTCGAGTGCGCCCGAGGAGGTGGCCGACTTCAACCATCAGTAGATCAAGGTCGAGTGTTGAAATCGCGTTATCGATGAAGGGAAGGAGCTTCACGTTGACCGCCTCTGCCAGCACGGCTCGCTGAAAGGCCTTTGGCGCTTTGTCGCTATAACCGAAAGCAAGCACGATGAGGTTGCCGGACACACTTTCGTGCGCGAAGAAAATGCCGTTCTTCGCGCCCACAATTTTCTCCGGATCGAGCCAGTCGAATCTGCGGATCCCATCCGGGAGACATACACCCTCGTATGTCACCAACTTCCTGAATCCGGCCAAGGAATCGACTGTCAAGGGCGACGATGTCGTTACATCTGCTGGGTCTATAGCTTGTAGCATAAGACAAGTGTAGTTCAGCGTACTCGACTTATACATCGCCGCCGTCTCAAGGCCCAGATATTCTCTAATCTCTTTGAGTCCGTTCCGAAGGGCTTCGCGGAAAATGTCTTCCGTTATCCGGACATCCCCGAGTTCGAGGCGCAATTCCTTTACGAAACGGTCTCCGTCGTGAAGGGCGCCCGCTCGCAGGGTATGAGTTGCGATGATCTCCACTAGAGAAACGATTTCCTCCAGTTTTTCCGTAAATTTGTCTCGCTTTTCATTTGTCAACACAGGTATAGTTGCGATCAGTTCTTGTAGCGCAAGGGCCTTCTTCTCCCGTTCTTCCTTAGTCAGTCCTGGGAAGTACGGGTTCCCTTTCGCACCAGTGACATTCTCTTTGATCTTTGCCGCGATCATGGCAATAGCAGCGTCGCCCGGCGCCCGGAAGTGACCAAACATGAGAACTGCAAGAATCGAAAGAATTCCGTCCTTTTTGTTAATCGATCGGATCGGCGCATAATAGTCAAGAAGTCCCATGTGGCACTCTCGCCACTGCCAGTTCCAAGAACCGCCTTTATCCTCTTCTTTGATGCCTTCCTCAACATAAGCTTTTTCGTTCTTGACACACGGCGAAAGCTGTTCCGGCTCTCCGAATGTGCTGCGTACTATCTTACAGAAATCGCAGAAACCTCGATAGCGAATCTTTTCGCCGTCTGAATCGAGTGTCTTTTCGCCGCGAGGAAAGCAAGGGCGCACAGTATTGGGGTCTTCCCTTATGTAGACAATTGAGGGAGAGTTGAATCTGTTGAAGATGAAATCC
>CAIYET010000981.1 GCA_903925285.1 Candidatus Hydrogenedentota bacterium
AATGGGCTGCCATTTCTTGGCTTATAGATATAACCCCTGACACGCTCTCCGGCTTTAACGCCTTCGGGTCCTCCAAGATAGCGATAATCCCATCGTTGCGTGCATTTACCTCGACTTTCGTCCCGTCGAATGTAATGTACTCAACCAGCGCGTCCAGGTATGCTTACGACCTCGAATCGGGTTTAATTAGCACCTTCTTATAATACCACTTATGTAATTGCCTGCTTTCTTTGCTCTGAAGTCCGATGGGAACAGCAATCGCGGGCAAGTCCGGCAAGAAGACAGAACTTTCTTTGTTTGTGTCTCCAGGGTGTATATTGTCACGATTGTTGTTGGAGAATGGGCGTTCAGCTCGTCGACGAGAGAGGAAAGAGTTATGCGCATGTTTGGATACCTACTTTGCGTCATCGTGACCGGGATGTTGGCGGTAAGCCAGACTGTGGCAGCCGCATCCATGGCAGAAAAGGACGAGGGCTGGACTCCGCTGATTACAGGGAACAACCTCGAAGGATGGACAGCGCACGGCAGCGCTAAGTGGCGTATCGAGAACGGTGTCATTATTGGACAAACACCAGATGGCCAGGGTCATCTATACGCGGCGCCCGTGCTATCGGATCTGGAGGTCAAGGGGGAGTTTCGTGTCACCAGCCAAGGGCGAGAACCGAACAGTGGTCTCTACTTCCGGGCCAATCCGCCGAAGGACAAACCAGAAGGTTTTCCGGATGGCTACGAAGCGCAAATCGACAATGCCCAGTCCGCGTTCACCGGATGGTTGTGGAAACCCGGCGAGCCAACGGGTAAAGCATCGAAGCTTCTCACCAAGGACGCGGAATGGTTCTCCATGCGGGTAAGGGCCGTGGGCGATCACATTACGATTTGGGTAAAGGATGTCGAGGTGACTGATTGGCATGACGACGAATTCAAGACTGGTTGCTTCGCATTGCAGTGCCACAACGCCGGCATGACCATCGAAGCGAAAGATCTCTATTATCGCGATCTGGGCAAATCCAAGGCTCCCTAATCGAAAACGACGCTCTTTCTGTTTCTCCCAATAGCCCATCTTTGTGCTGGGAAAACCGGCTCTGCCGGGCGCTACAAGGTCCATCCTTCCCGGTAGGTACGGCTGACGTAGCCATTGGCGTCCTTGTTGTTGGTGACTTCCATCTTGATTCCGTCCCACAGCAATCTCTGGTTGGGGAAGCGGACCGCGAGGTTGCCCATGAGGACCATTTCGGACATCGGGCCCGAGTAGTCGAAGTTGGAGCTGGCCGGGTTGCCGTCTTTGCAGGCCCGGATCCAGTCTTTCTCGTGGCCATTCTCGCCTTCCGGGATGCGCGGGATGGTCTGTTCGGGCTTTTTGAACTCTTTCATGGCGGCTTCGGGGATCAACCGCGGGCTTTTGCCATAGCAACCGCATATCAGTTTGCCCTTGTCGCCGATGAACAGGACGCCGCCGTCGTCGTCGCCCATCTTTCGGCCTTCTTCGAGTTCGTCGGGGCGCGGGGGCATCAGGCCGCCGTCGTACCAATTCAGCTTGACCTCGGGCATTCCTTCGCGTGCGGGGAACTTGTAACGGACAATGGACGAGCGCGGAAACATTTCGTTCTTCGGTTCAGTGTACTTCCAGAATTCTTCCCAGTATGTGGAAATGCAGCCCTCGACCGCAGTCGGATATTTAAGTTTGAGGCCCCAGAACACCGAGTCCAGAAGGTGGCAGCCGAGATCGCCCAGCGAGCCTGTTCCGAAATCCCACCAAGCGCGCCACGAGTCGGGCAGATAGACCGGGTGGTATGGGCGGTACGGCGCCGGGCCTAGCCAGCGGTCCCAATCCAGCGTCGCGGGTACCGGCGGCGTCTCCTTGGGGCGATCCATCTCGACGCCCTGTGGCCACACGGGGCGGTTGGTCCAGGCATGGACCTCGGTTACGTTGCCGATAGCGCCGCTCCACAGCCATTCGCAGACCATGCGCGTGCCGTCGCCCGAACGCCCCTGGTTGCCCATCTGCGTCATGACCTTGTGCTCGCGGGCTGCCTCGGTCAACGCGCGGGCTTCATTAACGGAATGCGCCAGGGGCTTCTGGACATACACGTGCTTGCCGGCCTTGATGGCGGCCATTGCGATCACGGCATGGGTATGGTCGGGCGTGGCTACGATCACCGCGTCAATGTCTTTCTGTTTTTCCAGCATCTCGCGGTAATCCACGTACTTCTTCGCCTGCGGATACTTTTCGAAAATGGGGCCGGCATAGTCCTGGTCCACATCGCACAGCGCCACGATGTTTTCGCCTTCGCACTTCTTAATGTTGTTCTTGCCCATGCCGCCGATGCCGATACCGGCGATGTTGAGCTTCTCATTGGGCGACGCCCCGGCCGCCCCAATAAAAAACCTCTGCGGGAGCACTGAAATGGCCGCTACGCCGACCGCGCCCTTCATAAAATCACGCCTTGGAATCCCCGCACTTGCCGCGCGCGCGCGGCCATTCTCCGTTCCGTTGTCCTTCATAATATCCTGCCTTTCCCTTTTCGGTTAACCCGCGCCAAGTATACCCCAACTTCCATCGCTTATGGTTAAAAAAAAACTCACCCGTAGTCCAATCTGGTACAAATCAATCAAGTGGCTTCTGGAATTCGCCTGAGTTTGGATCGGATTGTTGAGGCTTGGGAGATGGCGTAATGTGAAAAAACTCATCCATGGCCCGTCTGCCTCCCGTGTCACCGGTGGCACGCGGTAAGTCCTTAAAAAGAGGAGGCGAGTGCGGGTAGCGGGGGGACTACCCAAAGTGCACTCGCCAATGGTGGGAACCAGTTCTTTTGAAACTGGAACTATGGGGCCGGGGGGAACGGCACCAATCATAGTCACTTGATGTAACAAACGGGTTCCGATTCTCATTCCCAATCGATGATTGTTTCTCACGTCGCCTCACCAACGGCTCCGTCTGCCTGACGTGTAAAGTTGCTCAACTCAGAATGCGTGGGCTATCGGCAGTTCATCCCAGCGGGTCGTATACCTGCGTGAGAGGCGTTGCTGGTGCATTTTCCAGGGGCGGGCGATTCCGGTAGCAGCGAAAATCAGTGTGTTACGACCCCACACGTTGTTGATTCGGTCCACGGCATGCATGAGCCTTTCAGAGCGTGCATCGTTTTCGGCAAAAAGGTCGGTCTGGACCGCGTAGTCCGGTACGATATCGGCCAGCATCACCCCTACTCGTTTGTAGTGATAGCCAAGACGAAAGATTTCCGTCAATCCATCTTTTGCGGCCTGGATTAGATTGGGCGTGTACGCTGTGGGGATTGGGAATGTCCGTAATGCTGTGTTGGCGTATTGTGGTTGCTCTGGCTGGAACGGATTGGTCATCAGGAATACCTTTATCATGCGGGCCAGCGAGTGTTGCCCGCGCAATTTCGCGGCGGCATTCGCCGTATAAGCGGAGACCGCCTCGCGTAAAGCTGCAAAATCCATCACGGGCTTGCCAAAGGTGCGCGAACAAACGACCGTCTGCTTTGAAGGTGGAGGGCCGCTCCCAAGTGGATAACAGGGCGTACCGCGTAATTCCAGCACCGTACGCATGACACATACGTTGAAACGCCGCCTTATTCGGTCTGCGTCCATCCTCATAAGTTCAAGAGCCGTATGGACTCCCATTTGTTTCAGTGCCTCTTTGACTCGCGAGCCAACACCCCATACATCTTCCACCGCAAGTTTAGCCAAGAGTTCTTCTGTTGCCGACTGGTCCCGCCAGTTCAACACGCCCTCATCACCCAAACCTCGTTTGGCAAGTTTGTTGGCCGCTTTGGCCAGTGTCTTGGTCGGGCCTATCCCAATGCTTACGGGGATACCGGTCCATTGGACTACCCGCCGGCATAACTCACGGGCCATCGCAGAAAGACTATCTTGTGGGAAGGCGGCAAGGGCAAGGAAAGCCTCGTCAATGGAATAGACCTCCAACTCAGGCACACTATCCGCCAGGACTTGCATCACCCGCCGCGACATATCGCCATAAAGCGAATAGTTCGATGAACACACATGCGCTTTTTTCTGTAAAATGACTGATTCCCATTCGTGAAAAGGTACGCCCATCGGAATCCCCAACGCCTTGGCCTCACTGGAACGTGCCACGATGCAACCGTCGTTGTTCGACAGCACCACCACCGGACGCCCGCGTAGT
>CAIYET010000982.1 GCA_903925285.1 Candidatus Hydrogenedentota bacterium
GCCTACAGCCTAAAGCCTAAAGCCTAGATAGAAAGGCCCCGGCATGATAAACGCGCACCCGACACGCGTGACCATCCTCGGTTCGACGGGATCCATCGGACGCAGCACGCTCGAGGTGATTCGACGCTATCCCGACCGCTTCGAAGTCGTCGGCCTGGCCGCCCACGCCAACATCGAACTCCTGACCCGGCAAGCTGCAGAATTCCACCCCGAATACGTCGCCATCACAGGCCCAAACGCCACGGCCTTCAACTTGCCGCCCAACGTCGAGTTGCGCACCGGTCCGCACGCATTGTCATGGCTCGCCTCGATTCCCGTGGACGTCGCCATGTGCAGCGTGGTCGGCGCAGCGGGGTTGCGGCCCGCGCTCGCGGCCATTGACGCCGGCAACAGGCTGGCCCTTGCGAACAAGGAACCGATGGTCATGGCGGGACGTCTCATCATGGCCCGCGCCCTCGAGTGCGGCGTGCCCGTCATTCCCGTCGACAGCGAGCACAACGCCATTTTCCAGTGCCTCTCCGGCCACCGCGTCGAAGACGTCCGCTGCATTCATCTCACAGCGTCGGGCGGCCCGTTCCAAGGGCGTTCGCGCGACAGTCTGCGCAGCGTCACGCCGCATGAAGCCACCCGTCACCCGACATGGGACATGGGCGCGAAAATCAGCGTGGATTCCGCGACGCTCATGAACAAAGGCCTCGAAGCGATCGAGGCGATGCACCTGTTCGGTCTGCCGCTATCGAAGGTCGAGATAATCATCCATCCACAAAGCGTCGTACACAGCCTCGTCGAGTTCCGCGACGGGAGTATTCTTGCCCACCTCGGTGTTACCGACATGAAGTTACCCATCGCATTCGCACTGACATGGCCCGAACGTGTAGAATCCCCGATGGGTAGACTGGACTTGACGGCCGTGCGAGAGCTGACGTTTGCCGCACCGGACTTGAACGCGTTCCCGTGCCTCGGCTTGGCGCTCGAAGCCGCTGCCGAAGGCGGTACCGCACCAGCGGTGCTCAACGCGGCCAACGAAATCGCCGTCGAGACCTTCTGCCAAGGCCGGATCGGTTTTCTCGACATCGAAGAAGTGGTCCGCCGGGTTCTGGATGCTTCCGCATTCGAACCCGACACGGACGTGGAAACGGTTGAGCGCGCCGATGCGTTGGCGCGAGATGCTGCAACGGACATTTGCTCCAAATGAGGCTGTAGGCTTTAGGCTTTAGGCTGTAGGCTCTACCTACAGCCTAAAGCCTACGGCCTACAGCCTGGAAAGATGCTCATGGTGCTGTTTGACATACTGATCTTCATCGTCGTGCTCGGCTTGCTGGTCTTCTTCCACGAGTTGGGCCATTTCCTCGCAGCCAAGGCCTGCAACGTGTACGTCGACCGTTTCAGCCTCGGCATGCCGCCGCGCATAGCCGGCATTCGCTTCGGCGAGACCGACTACTGCATCGGCGCGCTGCCCTTGGGCGGCTACGTCAAAATGGCCGGCCAAGAAGATACACCCCTGTCCGAAGAAGAGCGCGATCAGACCTACGGCCATGTGCCCGAAGATCGCTGGTTCAACAACCGACCCGTCTGGCAACGAGTCATCGTCATCGCCGCAGGACCGTTCATGAACCTGGTTCTCGCCGTGATTCTGTACGGCATTGTCGCAGCGGTCGGCGCATACGTTCCCGTGTCGGATACCGAAGCGCGCGTTGGACAGATCCTCGCCGGTTCTCCCGCCGAAACGGCCCCAATGTTTCGCATGCCTGCCGACGGGGCGGCTCCGAACATCGGCGGGCAACCCGATGCCCTCGGATGGCAGACCGCCGACCGCATTCTTACCATCGACGGCAAGCGCGTCCGCACGATTGCGGACGTTGGGATCGACGCACTCCTGAGCGCGGGCGAACTCATGAGCATCGTCATCGAACGCACGGAACCGGACGGGACCACGACACGGTACCTGTCGCCGGTGAAGTCTGTCCCCTTGGGGCCTGAAAAGCGCCTGCGATTCGGTGTAGGCGGATTCGAGACCGCACTGATAGGCAGTGTGAACGAAGGCTCGCCCGCAATGGCGGCGGGGATCCGTAAGGGCGACGTTGTCTTGCGCGCAAACGGCAAGCCCGTCGATGCGGCCACATTCGTCAAAACTATCGAGCAGACGCCCGACGGACAGCCGGTTATGCTCGATGTCCAACGCGACGAAAAGCAACTCCAAATCTCCGCAGCCCCCAATACCATCGGGCGTTTACTCGGGATGGAACTGTGGTCCTCATACAGCGGACGCGGCGGTTTGGACAAGCAAGCCAAACCGGTTATCGTTCAGGTCGGCGACGAGTTCGCCGCGAAGACCGCCGTCAAACCGCGCGACATCATCGAACGCGTCGACGGCCAGCCCGCCACCATCGCGCTCATGGACGATATCGAGCGCACGCGCCCCGGTCAGACGGTCAACGTGGATATTCGCCGTCCCGCCATCCTATATGGATTGCTGCGCAAAGAATCGATATTGACTAGCGCGCTGCCCATTGCCAGCGTCCGCGCCCTCGGCGTTCAGATGGATACCAAGATGGTCTACCACAAAGTGGCCGCCGGGCAAGTCGTTCCCGAGGCCTTCAAGCTCACGTGGCAGGCCGGCGAGCGGACCGTGCGTACGCTGGAGATGCTGCTGAGAGGCAAGGTCAGCCCGAAGGAACTCGGCGGACCCGTCATGATATACCAAGTAACGACCATGGCGGCCCAGTTGGGCTATTCGTGGTTGCTGAACATTACCGCGTTCATCAGCGTTAATCTCTGCATATTTAATTTGTTGCCATTACCCGTTCTCGACGGAAGCCTCCTGGTCTATCTGCTGATCGAAGGGGTGCGCCGAAAACCATTGAACATGCAAGTGCTCGAACGCATTCAGCAATTCGGGTTGCTGCTGATCGTCGGACTGCTCTTGTACGTGACGTTCAACGACGTGTCGCGATTGGTCTCGAACCTCGTCCTCTGAAGCCTGAAGCCTGAAGCCTGAAGCGGAGTGTAGTTATGAACGGCATTACATGTAAATTCGGGGGCACTTCTTTGGCGGATGCAGACTGCATCCGTGCGGTCGTGGCGATCATTCGGGCCAATCCGGAGAGGCGGTTCATCGTGCCGTCCGCGCCGGGCAAACGCAATCCCGACGACAAAAAGATCACCGACCTGCTGCTGGCGTGGCACGACCTTGTCCGGAAGGGACTCGATGCGTCGCAGCCCGCGTCCATCATCCGGGAACGCTACACCCAACTCGCGCGCGAACTCGGCGTGACGTTCGACATCGAACGCCACCTGGACGAGATCGCCAAGCAGGTCGGCGTCTACATCGAGCCGGATTTCATGGCCTCGCGCGGCGAGTACTTGATGGGGTTGCTCTTGAGCGAATATCTCGGCGCGACGTTCATCGATCCCGCCGAATGCGTCAAATTCGACGACGAAGGCCTGCTTGATACCGCCGTCACCTATGAACTTCTCGGCAAGCGCCTGCAAGGGCCTGGGCTGTTCGTCGTGCCGGGTTTCTACGGTTCGCGCCCCGACGGCGTCGTCAAGACCTTCTCGCGCGGGGGCAGCGATGTCAGCGGCTCGATCGTCGCACGCGCCGCCATGTCCAGCCTCTACGAAAACTGGACCGATGTCTCCGGATTCCGCATGGCCGATCCGCGCGTCGTATCCAACGCCAAGCGTATCGAACTCATTACCTACGCGGAACTGCGTGAACTCTCGTACATGGGCGCATCCGTCCTGCACGACGAAGCCATCTTCCCAGTGCGCGGGCCGGGCATTCCCATTCACATCTGCAACACGAAAGCGCCCAGCGAACCGGGTACGATGATTGTTGCGACACGCGCATCGTCCTTCCCCGTCGTCGGCATCGCGGGACGCAAGGGCTTCACGATGATCCATGTCGAGAAGGCGCTCATGAACAAGGAACGCGGATTCGGACGCCGCGTGCTGAGCGTTCTCGAAGAGCACGGCGTCAGCTTCGAACACATGCCCACGGGCATCGACACCATCTCGCTGATCGTACACGACGACGAACTCGCCAATCATGGCCCGGCCGTCATCAAGGGCATCGAGCGCATGTGCGAGCCTGACCGCGTGACGCTCGCACCGGGGCTGGCGCTCATCGCAACCGTCGGCCAGGGCATGAACCACCACATCGGCGTAGCAAGTCGCCTGTGCACCGCGCTGTCCGACGCCAAGGTCAACCTGCGCGTGATAAACCAGGGTTCATCCGAGATGAACATCATCATCGGCGTCGAAGAAAACGACCTTAACGATGCCGTTCGCGCGATTTACAACGCCTTCGCCGACTGGACCTAACTAGGAGTTAGGCTTCAGGCTTCAGGCTTCAGGAAGTGCGGAGTAGCCTGAAGCCTGAAGCCTGAATTCGTAATGACGCTGACGGCCATATCAGCCGGGCGGCAAGCTCGGAGGGCTTTACCCACATGCGCCGCACGAAGATCGTTTGTACAATCGGGCCGAGTTCGAGCAAGACCGAGATCCTCAGGGAACTCGTCAAGGCAGGGATGGACGTCGCGCGCTTGAACTTCTCGCACGGCACCCACGAAACCCATCGCGCAACCCTCGACGCGATTCGCGCCGTTGCCGCCGAACTCGGACGCAATGTCGCGGTGCTGGCCGATCTGCAAGGCCCCAAGATCCGTACCGGCGCGCTTGATGGCGGCGGACCGGTCACGCTCGAAGACGGCGTCGCGATCTGCGTCACGACGCGCCCCGTTCCCGGCGATGCGGCGTGCATTTCCACTACGTATGCGAACCTGCCAAACGATGTCCACGCCGGCGACCGGATCCTCCTGGCGGACGGCACGATGGAATTACGCGTCGAACGCATCGACGCGCCCGACGTACATTGCACCATCGTGCGCGGCGGAGCACTCGGCGAGCACAAAGGGATCAACCTGCCCGGCGTCAACGTCAGCGCGCCTTCGCTCACGGAAAAAGACTGCCAAGACTTGACCTTCGCCGTGGCCGCCGGCGTCGATTACGTGGCCCTGTCGTTCGTGCGCAAGGCCGACGACATTCGCTTGTTGCGTAAGTGGCTCGATGCGCTGTGCGGCGACGGATCGCAGCCCGGCGTCGTCGCGAAGATCGAACGGCCCGAAGCGCTCGACGATTTCGACCAAATCCTGCCGCTGTGCGACGCGGTGATGGTCGCGCGAGGCGACCTGGGCATCGAAGCCGACCTCAACAACGTCCCACAACTTCAAAAACAGATGATTCGCAAGTGCAACCATTACGGCATACCCGTCATCACAGCCACGCAAATGCTCGAATCCATGATGGCCAGTCCAAGGCCTACGCGCGCCGAAGTTAGCGACGTCGCAAACGCCATCTACGACGGGACCGACGCTGTCATGTTGTCAGGCGAAACGGCTTCCGGACAGTTCCCCGTCGAGGCCGCGCGAGAGATGGCCGACATCGCCGAGAAGGCCGACGAGGCCCTCGCAGGCGTACGGGTCGAGCACTTGGCCGATGCCGGCGTGGCTGCGGTCTGGGGCGTATCGCCCAGCGACGCCGTCGCCGAAGCGGCCTGGCACATGACGCACAAGCTGCCCGTCACGCGCATTGTATGCTTCACGCAGACGGGTTTCACCGCCCGCGCCATCGCACGGTACCGGCCCGGCGTACCTATTACCGCCATCACCTTGACAGAAAAGACATGGCGTCGTTGCGCGCTCGTGTGGGGCGTCGAGGCGATTCAACACGGCGACGTCCGTGGTGTCGACGCCATACCTCGAACGGTCGATGCAATCGCCCGCGAATGCTACGGAGCCGAGCCAGGCGAACAACTGATCATCGTCGGTGGCCTGCCAATGGCCGTCGGCGGCGTTACGAACTTCCTCAAGTGGCACACCGTTGGAGAAACGGACTGACGCAGAAGTTAGGAGTTAGGAGTTAGGAGTCATTCTAACTCCTAACTTCTAACTCCTAACTCCTTACTTGCGCCGTCCCAGGCGAACCACTTCGATCCGAACCGGAACAACCCCCTCGCGTATCATGTCGAGTTCGCGTGCCGCCGCCTTGGATACGTCGATAGTGCGGCCGCTAACAAACGGTCCACGGTCATTGATTCTAACCTTTGCGTTCTTGCCATTCTTGAGATTCTTCACAACCACGATGGTGTCGAACGGCAGCTTACGGTGAGCGGCGGTAAAGGCATCCGGGTTGAAAGGCTCGCCTGAAGCGGTCAATTTGCCGCGGTATTTGTCCCCGTACCAGCAGGCCTTCCCCGTTTCGACGTTCATGCGGTCCCGCGGTATCGAATGGCAACCGGTCAGACAAAAAGAGAAAAGGAGCACGACGATTGCCGTGCTCCCATACATTTTCAGAGGTCTCATTAAGGCGTCTCTACGGGAGATACTTGCTGACGCGTTCCGCTACTTTCGCAACCACATCGGGATTCTTGTATTGGCCGCTCGCCAAGTGTTCCCGTGCGGCGTCGACGCGATCCGTACGTACGCCGGATTGAAGGGAGAGGGACTGTAAGGAATTCGCCAGTTTCGCGGCCGCTTGCGCTTCACTGCTGATGACGACACCATCGCGCTGTGCCGTGACCTGCGCAACATCGCGCTCTTTCTCGCGAACCTTGGCCGGTCGTTCGCCCTTGGGTTCGGGAACCCCGCCTATTCCATTTATACCAACCATTTGCATGCTCCTCGAACGATACGCTCGTTCGCCTTACTTCTCGCTTTCATCCCTACTTATCGGAAGAAACTTTCAAAACTTTAGCGACTAAACTGTAAGCTGTAGGATTGCGGATTGCTTGTAATCTAAAATCTACAATCTACAATCCGCAATTGAACACCTGTTCCGGACGCTTCGTTTCGTACGAACGGCGTGCTGCAAGGCCGATCAACATCGCTTTCCGGGCATCTTCGCCCGTTACCGCAACTGGTTTCCCGGTCAATACGGCATCCACGAATGCCCGCATTTCAGCCAGAAAACTTTCCGTGTACCGTTCCATGAAGAAATTCAACGGCAGATCACGGCCCACGGATCGGTCGCCGGCGATTATCGCCGAATTTGCATAATTGTTGTCCGTTTGAATGCTGCCACGGGATCCAAAGGCCTCGACACGCTGGTCGTAGCCGTAGACCGCTTGACGGCAGTTGTCGATGGTCCCAATGACGCCGTTTCTGAACCGGAGCACGGTTAGCGCCGTGTCGATATCGCCCGCTTCTCCGATGGCCGGGTCGACCATCACGCCGCCCGAAACGTACACTTCCTCGACCTCGTCGCCGACCAGAAACCGGGCCATGTCGAAGTCATGAATCGTCATGTCCATGAAAATGCCGCCGGAGACCTTGACATACTCGATGGGGGGCGGGGCCGGATCGCGGCTGACGATATGCACGAACCGGAGCGTGCCGACCTCACCCGACGCGATCGCCTGGCGGACGCGCGCGAAGTTCGCATCGAAGCGGCGGTTAAACCCCAGTTGGAGTAGTACGCCGGCTTGCGCGACGGCGGCGAGGGCCTGGTCGACCCGGTCGAGCGAGAGGTCGATGGGCTTTTCGCAGAAGATGTGTTTGCCCGCGCCTGCGGTCTCGACGACGATTTGCGCATGCGTGTTCGTAGGCGAGCAGATCACCACCGCTTGAATATCCCGGTCATCGAGTATCGCGCGATAATCGCTCGATACCACCGGAACGCCCAATCGCGTAGCGCAAGCCTGTGCCGCGTCAACATTGACGTCGGCGATAGTCTTCAACCGCACGCCCGGCAGACGATACGCCAAATGTTCCGCATGCAATTTCCCAATACGACCAACGCCAATCAACCCAACGTTCAAACATTCATTCGACATAACGCAAACTCCCCATTTCTTCAGACTGTAGGAAGTGAGGCTGTAGTAGGAAGTGTGACCCTACAGTCTACAGGCTCCATCAAGACACGTCATTCTAACGCAAACACGCGCCCGCATGCTAGAATCTAGGAGTTAGGAGTTAGGAGTCATTCTAACTTCTAACTCCTAACTCCTAACTCCTACAAAGGAGGCGCGTTGACCATGGCGACATTGACGTTGGCGATTTGTGCGCGCAACGCGCAGCACATTATCGGCGATTGCATCGAGAGCATTCGGCGCCAGACGGTTGCGCCGGATGAAGTGATCCTGGCGGTGGACGAAGAATCGGATTCCACCATCGATGCTGTGGGAAGTGCGATTCTACAGCCTACAGCCTGCGGCCTACAGCCTGTTATACGCGTGGTTGTCAGCCATGGCACGGGACTGTACGAAGCCCGCAACGCGGTTCTCGAAGCATGCACGACAGACTATCTGGCCTTTACGGACGCCGACTGCGTGTTAACGCCGCAATGGGTGGAACTTGCAATAAAGGTGCTGGACACGTACCACGACGTGGCCGCCGGAACTGGCCGCCATCCCACGATCGGCACGTACAACTTCACGAGTTGGTTCCGTCACATGTGGTTCCGCGTCGAGACGCGGCACACGGGCGAAACGGACGGCGTCATCGGCGCCAACAGTTATTTCCGCACGGCCGCGCTACGCGATGTCGGCGGCTGGCTCCCGTTGCGCGGGCACAACGCCGCCGAGGACATGTACATATCGAAGGCGCTGCACAAGGCGGGACACCGGATCTGGTTCGAGGAAGGCGTCGCCGCGCAACATCGCTCTGAGACCAGTCTCGATGGCCTGTGGCGAAAATTCGTTATGATGGGCACAGACATCGTCGTCATGATGCGCGCGGCGGGTTGGCGAGACAGCCTCTGGTGGTACACGCTTGCGATACCCGTCCTCGCCGGGATGGTCGCGTTGGGTTTCGTCGGCACGCTTCTAGGCATTCACGACGCGCGCTGGCTCCTCGGCGCGCCGCTGTTACTAACGTTCATCTATCTGCTCGTCTCCTTCCGCAGCTTCCGCAAGACGCTGCCGCACTGGGCCGCACGTTGGATCGCAATCTGGCCCTACGCATGGGGTATTCTAAGAGGCCTGACCGCGCCAATTCCCGAAATCGTGCGCCGATAAACGACCATAAAAGGAGGCTGTAGGCTGTAGGTTCGAACTTCCTACAGCCGCCGAGTATGAGATCTTGACTTCGGCAACGGAACACGCTATTCTCAGATTGGCTTAATGGGAGGCAAGTGTAAGATGAGCTTTGCTTTTCCAGGGAAGCAAACTGAAATTTCAGGGCCTTGACGTCGTTGCGCGAGCGCCCACGGTCATGTATAGACGTAAATGCGCAAAGGAAATGGGAGGACGAGTGATGCGTTGGATGTGGGTTGGCGTGACGGTGGCCCTGATGGCGTGCGGAGCGGCGTGGGCGCAGAATCCGGATACGAAATCGGATGAATTGGACAGCCCGTACTACGGCGTAATTACCGGCGGCGATGGAGCGGAAACAAGTCATGTCGGCCTGAAAGTGAGCGACCCTTCGATCGTCACGCATCCGCAGTCGCAGACAGTCAATCATCTCGGTGCGATAGCGACATTTTCTGTGGTGGCGGGCGGTACGACGCCGTTCCACTATCAGTGGAAGAAGAACGGCGCCAACCTGAACAATGGCGGGCGGCTCAGCGGCGTCACGACGACGACATTGACTATCACGGGCGTGATCGACGAGAGCCCTTCCAACACGGATGTGGGCGATTACACGTGCCTCGTGACGAACAGCATCGGCAACATCACGTCGAGTCCGGGCCTCTTGACCTTCGACCCTAGGATCGTCACGCATCCGCAGTCGCAGACGGTCCATCGTACCGGGACGACGGTGGAGTTCTCTGTGGAGACGGGCGGCACGACGCCGTTCAGCTATCAGTGGAAGAAGAACTCGGTCCCCGCACCCGCAGTACCAATTTATACCGACCTGAGCAATGGCGGGCGGCTCAGCGGCGTCACGACAGCGACACTGACCATTTCGGGCGCGATCGACGCGAGCCCGTCCAACACGGATGTGGGCGATTACATCTGCTACGTGACGAACAGCATGGGCGACAATACGTCGAATCCGGCCCACTTGACCTTCGACCCTAAGATCATCGCGCATCCGCAGTCGCAGACGGTCGATCCCACGGGAACCGTGGTGTTCTCGGTGGTGGCGGGCGGTACGACGCCGTTCAGCTATCAGTGGAAGAGGAACGGCACCGACCTGAGCAATGGCGGGCGGTTCAGCGGCGTCACGACGGCGACACTGGTTATCACGGGTCTGATCGACGAGAGCCCGTCCAACACGGATGTGGGCGATTACACGTGCCACGTAATGAACAGCATCGGCGACAACACGTCGAATCCGGCCCACTTGACCATCCTGGATCTGGCGCTACTCGATGACACTTGGGTCACGAATGGCCCTGTATATACTATTGAAACAACGTCGAGCTTGACGTACATCGGAGGTGATTTCACCTACGTGGGGCCGTCCACCGGCAGTGCTGTACCCATCGACGCAGTGACCGGCCAAGCCACTGGCACGTTCCCCAAGGTGGGCGGACTTGTCGAAGCCTGTGTGTCCGACGGTCTAGGCGGCTGGTACATTGGAGGCACCTTCACGCAAGTTGGCGCTGAAGTGCGCAACAATATCGCGCATGTCCTCTTCGACGGTTCCGTGGATATGAAATGGCACCCGGACGTGAGCGGTGGATTCCTGCCTCATGTCTATGCGTTGGCGCTATCGGGAACTACGCTGTATGTCGGCGGGGCCTTCACGAGCGTCGGCGGCGAATTGCGCAACAGCATTGCCGCGCTGGACGTGA